>JBEKJT010000045.1:0-19094 GCA_050011075.1 Thermoplasmata archaeon | reverse complement strand
TCCTACGGCCAGGCCGAGCCCGTCGCAGCCGCCGAGGCGGCCAAGCAGGGCAGCGGCTGGGTCGCCATCTACGCGGACGGCTCCAGCCTCACCTCGGCCTACACGAACAGCACCCCGCCCGAGATCAACGCGAGCTGTCCCCTCACCGGCGGGCTCACCTCTTGGCCCACGCTCCCGGCCTGGACGGGGAACTACTCGAACGGGTACGCTTCCTTCTGGGTGTTCATCTACTACGAAAGCTCGGGCCCGGGCGTGATGTACATCCTGACCGAGGGATCGACCGCAACGCTCATCGGGACCATCACGGGGGCCAGCTGTGTTCCCACCAACTACGCGAGCTTCGTGGGCCTCGGGGCCGGCGTCTTGGACAGCCCGTCGATCGCCACTAGCTTGCTATCCGATCCGACGGTGGCCGGATACGTGACGGCTCACCCATCGGCCAGCTCCGGGTTCGGAGTGTTCTCGGGCCTGGCCTACCATGGGGAATCCACGGGCCCGGCGTGGTACATCCTCTTCACGACCTGCACTCCCGGCGGCGGGGGAACCGGCGAGAACCTGACGGCAGTCGCCAACGGCACCACGGGAGCGGTCACGTATGCCGCGACCGCCAGCGGCAGCTGTGGACCCACCGCGTTGGGCCACGTCGAAGCCGGGGGCGGCACCGTCTCCGATCGCTCGCTCGTCCCGCTCGAGATGCGTCGCCCGTAAACGGCGGACGCACAACCCGGGGACTCCGGGCCTAGAACGGGCCCGTGCGGTTCGGGTTGTCGAAGTTCGTGAGGAGCATCTGCCCGCGGGACTTGGGTCGGCCGACCGGCGCGATCAGCGGGTCCTCCTCGAGGGCCGGCATCGTCTCGGAGATCGGCACGTCCACGATGATCTCGCGGGTCCGGCCGCCCCGGCCGCGCGAGACGATCGTCGCGCGGATGAGCCCTAGGGATTCGAGCTCCGAGACGTAGTTCGATATCGACCGGGCGTGCAACGGTTGGAGCCCGAGACGCTCGGCGAGACGCTTGTAGCTCTCGTAGACCTCGCCTGTCAGAACCCCGTTCCTCCGGCGCTCGTACGACTGGAGGATCGCATAGAGCAATACCTTGCAGTGCGGTGGCAGGGTCCGGCAGCAGTCCACGATGATGTCCTGCTCGAGGCGGTTCTTCGCCTTCACGACATGGTCGGGGGTGATCCGCTTGGCGTGGTCGCGCTCGGCCATCTCCGCGGCCAGGCGGAGAAGGGCGAGCGCGCGCCGCGCGTCCCCGTTCTCGAGCGCAGCGTAGGCCGCACATCGCTCGACGACGCCCGGGTCGACGACCCCTTCCTTGAACGCCTCCAGCGACCGGTCACGCAGGATGTCCTGGAGCTGGACCGCGTCGTACGGGGGGAAGAGGATCTTCTCCTCGTTGAGGCGGCTACGGACGCGCGCATCGAGGTGGTTCGTGAACTTGAGGTCGTTCGAGATTCCGACCAGCACGAGGCGGGCGGTCTCGAGCTCGGTGTTGAGCTGGCTCAGCGTGTAGAGGATGCCGTCCCCGCTGCGCGCGACGAGCCGGTCGATCTCGTCCAAGACGAGGATAACGGTGCCGCCCTTCGAATCCATCAGTCGGCGCATCGCCGCTTGCACGCGGTCGAGCGACCAACCGGTCGGGATGCGGTCCGACTCTGACTTCGCGAACGTGTTCCCGGCGGTCTGGAGAAGGCTGTAGGGTGTGTCGATGTTGCCGCAGTTGATGGAGACGAAACTGATGTGGCTCGCCAGCTCCGTCCGTCGCAGGATGTCCTGACGGACCTGAGCGACGACCGCCGTCTTCCCGGTCCCGATCTTCCCGTAGATCAACAGGTTCGACGGGACGTCCCCGCGCAGAGCGGGCGCGAGCACCTCGGCGACCGCGCGGATCTGCTGCTCGCGGTGCGGGAGTCGGCTCGGGATGTAGGAGTCGCGAAGCACCTCGCGACTTCCCCGATAGAGCTCGCTCTTGTTCAGCAGGATCGAATCGAGGAACTCGCTCGCCGTGCCCGGGGTCCCGGTCGGAGAGGGAGCGCCACCGGTCGCGGTGACGTTCGCAGGCCCCCCGGCCGGGCGGCGGTCACCGACGGGCGTGACCGCCGGATTCGCGGCGTGCGTAGCATCGGGCCGCGCCGGCGCTTCCGCCGGCCGGTCCTCGGGAGCAGGTGACACCGTCTAAGCCTGCCCGGGCCTCGGGCGGGGGTGCGAGGGGCGTGAGCCATATCTAACTTTTGCAGCTTCGAGGGCGAATCCGACGCCGCCACGGTCCGAATCGACGCTCACGGAGCTCGACGAGGACCGTCCGACCCGACCGAAGTCATTTGAAGGAGCGAAACTCTCCGCGAGCCGATGTCGGAGTACGGAACTGCCGAGGGCCCTACGGCAGATTCGGCGAAGGACTCGCTTTCGATCCCGTTCCTCGTCCTTGCGTCGTTGCTTTGCGGAGTGGGCCTCTTCGGCCTCTCGTTCTGGCTCGTCACGTCCAACTGGCTCTACTTCGCTTCGCTGATCCCCCTCATCCTGGGAGCCCTGATGCTCTTCATGCGCGGCACCGGCCCCGACCACGGATAGGCACGGACAGGAACGATGGGGCCGTCGACGCGACCGCTGGTCGTCGTCAAGCTCGGCGGCAGCGTGATCACCCGCAAGAAGGAGGTCGAGAGGCTTCGGCCGAAGGTCGTCGACCGCCTCGCCCACGAGCTCGCGCGAGCGGGCGATGCTCAACTGGTCGTTCTCCACGGGGCGGGCTCGTTCGGCCATCCGGGGGCGCGTCGTTTCGGCCTCGCGCGGGCCCCTGAAACAGGCGGATCCCCCGACCACCGCGCGCGCGGCGCGGCCATCGTCGCGAGCGAAGTCCGTCGGTTGCACGTCCTCGTCCTGCGCGCCCTCGTGCATGCCGGTATCTCCGCGGCGTCGGTGCCGGTCGCTACCCACGCGCGCAACCGCTCAGGCCGGCTGGCGGCATTCGACGAGTCGCCCTTCGTCGACGCTCTCCTGCGGGGCATGGTGCCGGTCTCGTTCGGTGACGTCGTACCCGACGACGAGTGGGGCTCCTCGATCCTCAGCGCGGACACGATCGCGACGGTCCTCGCCGCTCGTCTCCACCCGCAGCGCGTCGTCTTCGTCAGCGACGTGGTCGGGATCCTGGAACGGCCCACGGGCGGAAAGCGTCCGGTCATCGCCGAGGTGACCGACGCGGTCGTCGCGGCGCTTCGCCCGGCTTCGGGCGCGCCGGACGTGACCGGCGGGATTCGAGGGAAGGCAGAGGCGATGCGAGCGATCGCGCGCGCTGGGACCGACGCAGGTCTTATTAGCGGACTGACGGATGGTGCGCTCCAGCGCGCGATTCGGGGGGAGGCGGTCTATGGGAGCTGGGCGCACGCCGAAGCCCGCTAGACCGGCCGGCTCCGAAGGGCTGGACCTGAGCCATCGCAAGGCCGAGCACGTCAAGGTCGTCCTCGGACGTGAGGTCGACGGTCGGTACCGCTATTGGAACGACATCCAGCTCCTCCACCGGGCGCTTCCTGAGGTAGATTTCGAGGAGGTCGACCCCTCCGTGTCGCTGCTCGGCCACCGGCTCGCCGCCCCCATCGTGATCACTGGCATGACCGGCGGGTTCCCCGACGCAGCGAAGATCAACGACAATCTCGCGCGCGCCGCGACCGACGTCGGAGTCGCGATGGGGGTCGGCAGCGAACGGGCGGCCGTGCTGAAGGGACAGTACCCCGAAAGCTACTCCTGCGTCGCCCGCCACGCGGTCCCGCTCAAGTTCGCCAACATCGGGGCCCCGCAGATCATCCCCCAGAAGCCCGGTGACCGCGTGGTCGGGACCGACGAGGTCCGCGCCGCGATCGAGCTGATCCACGCCGACGTCCTCGCGATCCATCTCAACTTCCTCCAAGAGATGGTCCAACCCGAGGGCGACCGACGGGCCCGGGGCTGCCTCGACCGCATCGGGGAGCTCGCTCGGGAGTTCCCCGTGCTGGTCAAGGAGACCGGCGCCGGCATCTCCCAATCCGTGGCGGAGAGCCTGCGCGCGCGCAAGGTCCGTGCGTTCGACGTGAGCGGCACCGGAGGCACCTCCTTCGCCGCGGTCGAGTACTACCGGGCCCTCGAGCAGGGAGACGAGCGGCAGGCCCGGGTCGGTCGCACGTTCTGGGACTGGGGGATCCCCTCCCCGGTCTCGGTGCTCGAGCTCGTGCCTCTCGGACTTCCGGTCGTCGCGAGCGGAGGGATCCGGTCCGGCCTCGACGTCGCGCGGGCGATCGCCCTCGGGGCCACCGCTGCCGGCACCGCGGGGGGTGTCCTTAGGGCCGCCTCGACCGGATACGCGGAGACCCGCCAGGAGCTCGAGACCCTGATCCACGAGCTCAAGGTCGCGATGTTCCTCACCGGTTCGCGCACGGTCGCCGACCTCCAGAGGACGCCGTACGTCGTGACGGGGGAAACGCGACCGTGGCTCCACCGGTAGCCGGAGCGGTCCCGCCCACCCCCGAGGCGATCCACCGGGCCAAGCTCGCGTGGATGCAGGAGGGCCACAGTGGCCCGCTCCCATCCAACGTGGATTGGCTGGAGGGCCTGTCCGACCGGGAAAAGGCCCCGTTCGCCGGTGCGATCCGTCGCAAACCGTCCCGTACCCTATCGGGCGTCGCGGTCGTCGCAGTCATGACGGCGCCGGCCCGATGTCCCCATGGCCGTTGCACGTACTGCCCGGGGGGCCCCGAGAACCGAAGTCCCCAGAGTTACACGGGCGAGGAACCCTCCGCTCTGCGCGGAGCCCAGTTCCGCTGGGATTCCGAGGCGATCACCCGGAACCGGATCGAGACCCTGGAAGCGATCGGTCATCCGACCAGCAAGGTCGAGGTGATCGTGATGGGCGGCACGTTCCCCTCCCGGCCTTCCGCCTACCAGGAAACGGTCCTGCGGGGCATCTACGACGGCCTCAACGGTCGGCCCTCCGCGAGCCTCGCCGAGGCGCAGGGCCTGAACGAACACGCCGCCCACCGGATGGTCGGCCTTACGGTCGAGACCCGGCCCGACTGGTGCGATGGCCGGATCCTGCCGTTCCTCCTGAACGCCGGGGTCACCCGGGTCGAGATCGGCGTCGAGTGCCTGCACGACGACGTGCTCGCGGCCGTCGGTCGGGCGCATGCGACCGGCGACGTGGAGCGCGCGACGCGGGCCGCGCGCGACCTCGGGCTCAAGGTCTGCTACCACTTGATGTTGGGGCTCCCCGGGATGGACCCCGCGAAGGACCTTGCCGACTTCCGCCGTCTGTGGGAGGACCCGACCTTCCGACCGGACCTCCTCAAGGTTTACCCGACGCTCGTCCTGCCCGGGACCCCCCTCTACGAAGACTGGGCCGCCGGGCGCTACGAGCCGTACGACACTCCCACCGCCACGGAGGTGCTCGCGGCGATGAAGCGCATTCTGCCGCCGTGGGTCCGGATCCAGAGGATCCAGCGCGACATCCC
Organism: Thermoplasmata archaeon; assembly: GCA_050011075.1. Lineage (GTDB taxonomy): Archaea > Thermoplasmatota > Thermoplasmata > Lutacidiplasmatales > UBA184 > Lutacidiplasma. The sequence goes on along the minus strand of JBEKJT010000045.1, from coordinate 13,619 downwards.
CGCTCGGCTGATCGCCGCCGGCGTCCGGACGAGCAACCTGCGCGAGAAGGCGGTCGCCCGCCTGGCGGCGGAGGGCGTCCGTTGCCGGTGCCTGCGATGCCGGGAGGTCGGTCGGCGGGCGGCCCCGCCCGTGGAGTCGTTCGGACTGACCGAGACCGAATATGACGCCGGGAACGGCCGGGAGGTCTTCTTTGCGTTCGAGGAAGCGGTGACCGACTCGGTCGCGGGTTTCCTCCGGCTCCGGTTCCCCTCGACCCGGGAGGAAGGGGCGCTCGACGCCCCCGTCATCCGGGAGCTCAAGGTGCTGGGCAGCGAGGTACCCGTAGGCGTCGCGGGAGGGGGCCCGACGGACTACCAGCACCGGGGGTTCGGACGGGCGCTCCTCGAGGCCGCCGAAGAGCGGGTCCGTTCGGAGGGCTTCGGACGGGTCTACGTCACGAGCGCCGTCGGGACGCGGGAATACTACCGGGCCCGCGGGTACGTCGCCGCGGGGGCGCACATGGCGAAGGGCGTTTTCGCCGGACACAATCCCTGAGGGGGACCGGACCGGGGCCCGACACCCCCGCTCGCGCAAGTCTTAAACCCACCCCCGGCTCCGTCCGCCGAACGAAGGCATCCCCATGGCCCGCAACATCCAGGTAGAGCCGCTGCGCACGGTGCATATTGAGGACCAAGAAGTAGAGCTGGTCGAGCGCAAGGGACTCGGCCACCCGGACTCCATCGCGGACGGAGTGTCGGAGTCGGTGAGCCGGGCGCTGAGCCGCCTCTACCTGGACGAGTTCGGCCGGATCCTCCACCACAACACCGACGAGACCCAGGTCGTCGGCGGCGGCTCCGAACCGAAGTTCGGGGGCGGCCGGGTCACGACCCCGATCTACATCCTCCTGGTCGGCCGGGCGACGACCGAGGTGAACGGGGAGAAGCTTCCCTACCGCGACGTCGCGGTCGAGGCGGCCCGCCAGTATGTGCGTTCCATCTGCGCCCACATCGACGTCGACAAGCACATCGAGTTCGACTGCAAGATCGGCCAGGGTTCGGTTGACTTACGCGGCGTCTTCGACCAGAAATCCGTGCTCTCGAACGACACGAGCTTCGGGGTCGGCTTCGCCCCGCTCTCCGACCTCGAGCGGGTCGTCCTCGAGAGTGAGAAATTCCTGACGCTCAAGCTGAAGAAGAAGCTCCACGCCCTCGGCGAGGACGTGAAGGTGATGGGCTACCGGCAGGGGCAGAAGCTGAAACTCACGGTCGCCGCCGCGCTGGTCGACTCCGAGGTCGCGGACCCGGACGAGTATGCGAACGTCTGCTCGGAGATCCACGACAAGCTCATCGACCAGGCCGCGAAGCTGACGCGCCGCGAGGTCGAGATCGACGTGAACACTGCGGACGACCCCGAGCTGGGCCGCTTCTACCTCACCGTCACCGGCTGCTCTATGGAGGCCGGGGACGACGGCTCGGTCGGTCGCGGGAACCGCGCGAACGGCCTCATCACCCCCTGCCGCCCGATGAGCCTCGAGGCGTCGGCCGGCAAGAACCCGGTCAACCACGTCGGGAAGATCTACAACCTGCTCGGCAATCTGATCGCGAACGACGTCGTGAAGGAGGCGGGCGGGAACGTCAAGGAGGTCCATGTTCGCATCCTCTCGCAGATCGGAAAGCCGGTCGACCAGCCCCAGGTGGCGAGCCTGCAGATCCTTCCCGCCGAAGGCGTCAAGATCGCCCAAGTGAAGTCGAAGGCCGAAGCGGTCGCACAGAGCTGGTTCGACCAGATCGACACGATCCCTCGGCGCCTCCTCACCGATAAGCTGACCGTCTTCTAGAGGAGGACGGGCCGGTCCGGAGCGCGCGGCCGTGCGCGTCTACCTCGAAACGTACGGTTGCGCCCAGAACCACGGCGAAGGGTCGGCGATCGGCCGCGCGCTCGTCGAAGGCGGCCACGCTCTCGTCTCCGACCCGTCCATCGCTGAGGTCGGGGTTCTGGTCACGTGTGGGGTGATCGGGCCGACCGAGGCCCGGATGGTACGACGCTGGCAGGCGCTCACCGAGCGTGTATCCCATGTCGTGGTCACCGGTTGCCTCGTGCCCCTTCGGACGGACCTCTTCGAAGGCCCGGGGCGGCAGCGGACGACCTTCGTTCCGATCCGGGAGCAAGCCGGGATTCCCGTGCTGCTCGACACCTTCTCCTCGGACGATCGGCCCGCGCTCCCGACCGAGACCGTGAGGCTTGCCCCGGCGCCGCCGGTCACGGAAGAGGTCGTGATCGCCCAGGGATGCACAAGCGCTTGCTCCTACTGCTACAGCCGGCTCGCGCGCGGCACGCTCACGAGCGTCCCGCTGGCCGAGGTCGCCCGACAGGTCCGTGCGGCCGTGACCCGGGGCGTGGTCGAGGTCCGGCTGACGTCGCTCGACACCGGGGCTTGGGGACGGGACTCGACCGACGGCTCGCGCCTCCCGGACCTCCTTCGGGCGGTCTCGGAGGTCCCGGGAGAGTTCCGGGTGCGGGTCGGAATGACGAGCCCCCAGACCCTCGGCCCGATCCTCGAGCCGTACCTGGACGCGTTCGCCTCCGAGCGGTTCTACCGCTTCCTGCACCTTCCGGTCCAGAGCGGCTCCGACCGGATCCTTCGGGGAATGCGTCGAGGGTACACTGCCGCCGCCTTCGCCGAACAGGTCCGGGCGACCCGGGCACGGTTTCCTGAACTCGCACTCTCGACCGACGTGATCGTGGGCTTCCCCGGTGAGACCGAAGAGGACCATCGGACGACCGAGGCGCTGCTCGAATCGGTCGCTCCTGAGATCGTGAACGTGACCCGGTTCTCCGCCCGCCCCGGAACGCCGGCGGCCCACCTTCCGCCGGTCGGGCTCGCGGCGGCCAAACGCCGGTCACGCTCGCTGACCGCCCTGCGCCAGCGACTCGCCCGACAGCGTCTCGAGCGGTGGATCGGCCACCGCGGACCGGCCCGAGTGGTCGAGTTCGGTCCGGGGTCGAGCGCGGTCGCGCGTCTGCCGAACTACCTCCCGGTCGTGCTCGAGAGCCGCCCCCCGCTCGGCTCGACGGTCGAGGTGCGCGTCGACGGGGCGCGGTCGACCTACCTCCTCGGACGGGCGGCGGGGCCCGCCTTCTAAATACCCCGACCCCCCCTAGTTCCTCGGCCGGGGCCCCGGCCGGGCCGACCGAGTCGGAAGGGAGAACGAGTGTCGGACCTCACGTCCACGGAGATCATCCTCATCGCGCTCGTCGTGGTGCTGGGCGTCGTCGTCGTCGCGGTCCTATTGTTCATGATGCGACGACTGCGCCAACGTCGGGCGCAACTTCTGCACGACCTCACCGACCGCCCCGACCTCATCCAGGATCGAGCGTTCAATCGCCTCGGCATGGCCCGTCGGGAGGCCGAGCTCCTCTCCCGCCAAGGGGCGGACGTGGGACGGGCGCGCGAACTCATCGCGCAGTCCCAAGCCGCCTTCGACAACCGGAACTACGAGAAGGCTTACCAGTCCGCCCAGATGGCCCACGAATCGCTCGTCGACGCTCGCCGGAAGACGACCCAGTTCGGCCCTCTGCCCGGAGGCGCCCCCCCGCGGCCGGCCGCCGGAACCCCCGCCGCCGCACCCGGACCAACGCCGACCCCGAGAGCGACCCCCGCGGCGACCCCCACTCCTTCGGCCATGCCCCGGAACCGGGCGGAGTCCCAGTTCCAACTGCACCTCCTAAACCAGGAGCTCGAGACCGCGCGACAGGCGCAACCCCGGGCCGCTGCGACCATCGAGGCCAACGACCTCAAGACCCGGGGCCAGGCCGCGTTCGACCGGGCTGACTTCACCGAGGCGTTCCGTCTCGCGCTCAAGGGACGCCGGGCGCTCGGAGGGGCGGTCGAGGCTTTGCCGCCCACGCCGGCCACCCACAGCGAAGGGGCTCCGCTACCGAACGGGGGCGCGGGGACCGCGTCGCTCGACGCGGCCCAAACCGCCGAACGGGTCGCGGGTGGGGAACACTGCCCCGAGTGCGGCTACCCGGCGCTCGCGGGAGATGCGTTCTGCCGGGGATGCGGGACCCCTCGAGTGCCCAGCACCTGCCTGCAGTGCGGGGCACCGCGAACGCCCGCCGACACCTTCTGCGGCCGTTGCGGAGCGATGTTCGGCTGACGATTCATCCCGCACCCGGCGAGAGCCATTCGTCCAGACGACGCTGGGTGCGGGCCTCGTGCAGGACCGCGCTCGCCACCTTCCAGCGCTCGAGCGGGATCGCGAACGTCGACCGGATGCGCTCCTCGAGCTCCCCGAGTCCCGACAGCCGCTCGGGGGGCGCGCGCAGGGCGGCCCGGACGTGCTCGCGGACGTTCCACACGCCGAGCGGGAGGATCTCGCCCGGGTGGACCTCCCGCAGGACGACCACACCGGCCTGCCGGCCGAGCGACAGCAGCGCCTCGCTGGTCGCGAGCCGCGCCGCGTAGTAGCATCCGCCGATGGATGCATAGGTCGTGCGTCCGTCGTGGCCCTCGTGGTCGCCCATGATGACGACCTGGGTCGTGTTCGGGTTCCACATCGTGTTCGGATACCACGCCTCGATCGACTCGTACCGATACGACCCCGGGAGGAACGCGATCACCCACCGGTTGTCGAGTGCCGTCAACCGGTAGAGAAGGACCTCCGAGAGCTCGGGCAGGAAGCGGATCTTCTCGAGGTTCTGCTTCGACAGGAGGTCGTCGACCGCCGTGATGCTCCACCGGGTCGGGACCAGGCGGCGGCGACCGTGCCGTCCCAGGATCCCGACGCTGAAGGCCCGCTGGATGCGGCTGACGCGGACGCCCCGATCGTACAGCTCCCCGACCGCGAGCCGGGCGTTCGCATCGGTGTCGGAGGCGAGCCGGTCGAGATGGGGGTCGACCCGGCGGACGTCGAGCCGGACCTTCTCGATGGGGGCGGAGGGACCGAACGGGGGCGACGAATCCGAGAGCGCGAGGTGACCGCGCGGGGGCCGTCGGAACGTCGCCTCGCTCTCGACCGACTCGCCCGCGATCCCGAGCAGTTGGAGTTCCTCGAGCATCGGCACGGGACGTTCCGCGTCGGTCACCCGGATCCGGGTCGTTCCGCGGATGAGCCCCGTGCGGAACGAGATGACATCGGTCACCGACCGACCCACCCACTCCTCGGGGGTGTCGAGGAGCTCGGTCGACCCGTGCTGGGGGCTCAGGAGGGGCCCGAGGGCGACCTTCGGGTAGCCAAAGCGTCCGACGAACACGCCGGGGGGAGAGGTCCCTTCGAGCTCCGTGCCACTGACCATCGGCAGGGTCTGCTCGAAGGCCCGGTACTTGAGCAGGATCGGGCAGACCGGCTTACCGCACAAGAGCTGTGCCGAGCGGCAGCGCAGGCACATCGTCGGGTCTTCTCGCAGGCCCGGGATGCTCCAAGAGAGGGAGCTGACCGGGGCGAGGCCCGGTATCGGAGGGATGTTCCCACTGCCGGTCATCGACCTGGGGTACATGACGGGCGGCGGACTTGTAAGCACCTCACCCGAGGTCGTGAAACGCCCCGCTGCCGCCGGCGGGCTGAGGACCGCCGCCCCTACGCTCTTATATCGGGGGGGAGTGGCGAGCCCCCGACTGGGACTGTGGGGTAGCTTGGTCCATCCTTCGGGGTTCGGGACTCCGAGACGCCAGTCCAAATCTGGCCAGTCCCACTCAGCCTCGGCGACGGCACCCCCGCCGTCGCCCTTCCCCGACGTTACAGTTTGTGAGTGAGCGCGCGCATGGCGGCGCCGCCGTTCTTCAGGACCGGCCCGCCGTGGTAGCTCAGGACGGACTCGACCGTGAGCTGGCCCATCCGTCGGGCGGAGATCTGGGCGGTCGGCGTGTGGTGGGTGAACTCCGGAGGCGTGAGCGACACTTTCTCGCCGTCCACGAAGAAGAGGTCCCCCGAGAAGAGGAGCTTGCGTTCGGGCTGGTAATACGAAGTGTGCCCCGGAGTATGGCCGGGCGTGTGATAGGCGATGAGCCCCCCCGCCGCGTCGATCGGGTCCCCGTCCTTGAACGCCTCATCGATAGTGAACGGCTCCGCTGGCGGGGCCCCGGGTCCGTCGTACTTCGGGTGCAGTCCGATGTAGGCGGCCTCGATCCAGTGAGAGTATGTCCGCGCCTTCGTACGCTCCGCGACCGCGCGCAGCGAACCCGTGTGGTCCCGGTGCAGGTGCGTGATCAGGACCTTCTTCACCGAGCTCGGCTCGACCTTGACCTTCGCGAGGTACGCGAAGATCGCCTCGTGCGCCCCGGGGAGACCGGTATCGATCAGCGTCCACGAGCTTCCCTTGTCCTTCACGAGATAGACATGGGTCGTGAAATCCGGCGATGGGTCGACCCCTTCCACCATGTGCACACCGGGGAGAATCTCTGCCATATCGCGCCTCGCCGGCGGCAGCCTCCCGGCGCATAAAGTCCTTGCCGTCCGGGTCGGTGAAGCGGACCGTGCGCCCTCCCCAGGGCTCTTCCGTGGCCGACTGGGTCACGTGGGCGCCCAGATTGCGAAGTCGGAGCTCGAGCGCCGGCACGCTGTCGGTCTGGAAGACGATCCCCGTGCGCGTCCCCAGACGCGCCATCGCTTCCGAGTAGTGCGGCTCGCCCCATTCGGCTCTCGGCGCGACGAGCGAGAGGGCTGCGGTCCCCTTGCCGAGAGAGAGCTCGACGTACCCGGTCTCCTCGTCCCTCACCCGGACCGCGAGACCGAGGCCTTCGTGGTAGAACTGGATTGCCCGCGTCTGGTCGCTCACGACCACCGCGACCCGTTGGAGGAGCGTCAATCGACCGGATCCTCGGGCCGGCGGCAGCTCGATATTGACACCGGAACCGAGGGTCACAGGCGACCACTCGAGCAGCTCGCTCTGAACTCCCTCGACCTTCGACCAGGGATCGGTGCGCAGGACCCGTTCCGCCTCGTCGAACTCCCGGGCGCGGAAGACGAGCATGTCTCCTTTCGGTTCGGTCAACGCTCCGTGCGCGACCAGACGGTCGGTCCGATTCAGGCTCTCGAGGTACCGTCCCATTTCGGCTCCGCGGGGTAGTTCGTCCGAGCCGGCGACCGCTTGGCGAGCCACGCGGACGTACGTTCGTTTGGGTTTGCGCCCGGGCTTGCCGCTCGAGACCATCCGCGGGCCATGCCTCTCAGGTGCCTAAAGAGTTGACCCGGCGCGGTCGAGCCTTCGAGGGGAGAGGTCGTGCGCGGTCAGCGCATCGAGGAGAAGGCCCGCCCCAACCCCGTGACGGAAGCGGCGACCTCCACCGGGGCCAATCCGCCGAAATCGAAGATGCCGAGGAGCTCGTCGACCCCCGCGGTCGCGAACGCCCCCAGTCGCTGCGCGACCACGGGCGCAGGACCGAAGACCGCCCATCCGCTCTCTTCCACCGCCCGCGCGCTCGCGTGACGCGGGTCGCGCCGCACCTTCTCCTGGTAGAAGGTGCTCTGGGTCGCGAGACGACTGTCGAGGTAGCGCTGAAGAGCCGACCGGGCCTCGTCGGGGTGGGCGCCGGCGTACACGTGGATCCCCACCGCGACCTCGCCTCGGACCCCGGTGGGCAGGTGCGCCCGATACTCCCGGATCTCGGCCTCGAGCTCGGAGAGGTCGGAGACCGTGGCGTAGGGGATGAGGGCGATCGAAGCGCCCCGACGAGCGACGAACGGGATCGCCTCCCTCCGTTGGACCGCGATCCAGACCGGCGGGTGGGGGACCTGGACGGGGCGGACGTTGAGGCGTACCGGGACCGCTCGGGGCTCCGACGAACGGACCTCTCCTCCTGCTAGGGCCGTCAGGAGCATATCGAGGACGGCGTCGAACTGCTCCCGTTTGGTGGCGGGGTCGATTCCGAATCCATCGAACTCTGTGGAGAGATATCCGCTACCGACGCCGAGGTTCAACCGACCCTCGAGCAGGCGGTCGACCATGGCGTACTCCTCCGCGAGCTCGATGGGCCGATGGAACGGGAGGACGCTGACCAGCGACCCGAGACGAAGGCGGTGCGTACGGGCGCCACAGGCGGCGAGCAGCACTGGGGGAGATGGACAGACGCCTCCCGGATGGAAGTGGTGCTCGGCGATCCATAGCGATGAGAGCCCGGCCGCCTCCGCCGCCTCGGCCAGCGCGACGACCTCCGAGAGCCGTCGCGAGGAGGCCGGCTCGTGGTACTCATCGACGACGGTGAAGGCGCTGAGCTTCACGGCCCGGTCGACCGGGGAAGGGTAGATGGCCTTTCCCGGCTCCAAGCGCAAGGCCGACAAGCCGATGAGCCCGACGACCGTGCCCTACGGAGTGGCGCTTCCCGCCGTCTCGGTGGAACCGGGGTGGGCGTCCGGACCGGTCCACCTCGCCGACGATCCGAATCGCTGGACCTCGGGCCGGAAGGAACCCGAGGTCGTGGGGCTCCCCGCGCTCTGGTGGCCACCCTCTCACGGATTGCCTCCAGAATCTCGCGCCGTGGTCCTTCACGGAGTTCCGACCGCGCGGAGGGGGTCGGTTTCCGTTCCCGTGGTCGCCGGGGTCGACGCGGACGTCCTGCGCGAGGGGGAGACCGTCGAAGTGAACGGCTCGAAGGGCACCCTGACGATCCCGGGAGTAGAGGAGGTTCGTGTGGTGACTGCCTTACTGGAGCGGGAGGACGGACGGATCCTCCTGCTCGAACGTTCTAGCAAGGTCGGGAGCTTCCAGGGTCGATGGGCGGGCGTGTCGGGGTTCCTCGAGGACCCGACGCCGCTCGACCAGGCCTACCGGGAGATCCGAGAGGAAGTGGGGCTGGGTCGAGAAGGGCTCCGCCTCGAGGTCGAGGGAGCCCCCGTGCTGGCCCGAGACGGAGCCCGGGTCTTCGTGGTCCATCCGTTCCGCTTCCGGGCGCTGACCACCGAGATACGGCTCGACTGGGAGCATGTGAGAGCCGAGTGGGTCGACCCCGTCGAAATCCGTCGGAGACCGACAGTACCGAAGCTCGACCGCGTGTGGGAGGCGGTACGGGCGACCGGCGCTCCGAAAGGATAAGACGGCGTCCGTTCCCTAACGGGAGGGATGGGCTGGTAGATCAGTCCGGAAGATCGCCGGTTTTGCAAACCGGAGGTCTCGGGTTCAAATCCCGACCAGTCCATCCTCTTTTGCGGGTGGCCTTGTAGCTATTAAATACTCATGCACATTGGGGACCGTGAGAATGGCTCGCACAAGTAGGCGAGTCCCGGGTCGTCTCGCGACCGTACTCAATGAACCCGGAGTGCGCGCATGGCACAGCGCCCGGAAGCTCCGCTCCGAGCAGGCCGCCGACCTCGAGGCGCGGAAGCTCTCCTCCGTCGCCGAGTGGTTCGGGAAGATCGCCAGGTCCAAGGTGACGCCGGCTGAGATTGTACGCCTTGCCCGCGATGAGCCGAACCGCATTCGGGACCTCTCAGTCGAGTACGCCGCCCGCATGAAGGCGGCAGGGCGTCAGGACTCCTACATCTCAAAGACGCTGTCCGCCGTTTCAGGGTGGCTCAAGCACAACGGAGTCGAGTTTCATCAATTCCCCAAACTCTCCCCAATCGTGGGGGAGACGTTGAAGACCGAGCAGGTGCCGACGCCGGACGAGCTCCGCACAATCCTGTCGGCTCTCCCTGTGCGCGGACGCGTTATCGCGCTCGCGATGGCGCACGCCGGCCTCCGGCCCGGCGTTCTTGGTGACTATCGGGGCCGGGGCGGTCTCACCCTCGGCGACCTCGCGGAGCTCAGGCTATCCGGTAAGGGGGCCCCAACGTTCGACCTCAAACCGGGGCAGAAAGCGATCCGAATCAACGTCGCCGCGACGCTCTCGAAGACACGACGGGCGTACGTGACCTTCGGAACCCTCGAGCTCGCGGAGGCGATTCTGACTTACCTCAGGGATCGTGCCATTCAAGGCGACAAGCTCACGCCCACCTCTCCCCTGGTCGCCATGTCCCCGCTCGGTGCTCGGAACGTCCACAGGTCTTCCGGCCCCGCTGTGTGGGGACACACGACCACCAAAACAATCGTCTTCGAGCTCCGCAAGGCGATATCGAAGGTAAGGCCCGATGGCGTGCGATGGAGGCCGTACGTGCTCCGATCTTACTGTTCAACCCAGCTTTGGACCGCTCGCATGGACCGCGAGGCTCGGGAGGCCATGCTGGGGCACAACCTTGGCGTCTCGGGCCGATACAACCTCTCCAAGAAGCTCGGGAATGGGCTTGTGGACGAGCTCCGCTCGGAGTATGAGAAGGCCGTCCCCTATCTCGAGACGTTCGCGCGCCAGGACACCGGGTCCAAGTCAGAGGAGGCCGCTCGCGCGCTCCTCGCACTTATAGGCGTTCCCGAGGAGGAAATCGTCAGCATCCAAGCAGGGTCGATGACTCCCGAGGAGCTGAAGAAGCTGGGACAGAAGTACGTGCTTCAGAGACCTACGGAACCCAATGGGCCGGTGAGCATTCGCCCTCCTCAGCAGCAGAAGATCGTTCCTCTCGAGGAGGCGAACGCGCTCATGGAGAAGGGGTGGCGCCTCAAGGAAACCGTGGGCCCGAACCGAGACCGGCTTGTTCTCGAATTGGGAGGGAGTGCATGACCGTTGTCTATCATCTGTCTGCGGACGATCTGCGCTTTGACGTATACACGTCCAATGTACCCACGCCCACCTCATGCGTTTACCCGTCCGCGCTCCCCAAGGGTTGTTGCAGCCGAAATATTGAGGTACCCAGTTGGGACGCCGAGCACGTTCGGTCCTCCGCGCGGCCACTCACGTTCGAGACCGCCTTCGGGTCTTCCCCGGTCGAAGGGGGATGGTCCTACAAGTTCTCAGGGTCGGGCCCACCCCCTCCGCCAGTTGGTTTCCCATCTGGGGCCAACCGTTTCCCGCCATCCCTCTCGCCCTTGACGATTTCTCTCGGGGCGGGAGGTTGAGAATGTCTCCTCAGACAGCATACGCGCTGCCGACCGTTGACCCGACCGCACTCTCGCGCCTCAAGGAGCTCGCCCGACGGGACTGGCCCGAGAGTCACCCCTTCCGGCTCGAGGTCGAGGCGATCTCACCGAGCGATAGCCGCGTCACCATCCTCGAGCGGCTTCCCACTCTAGTACGATTGTCGAGGAGGGCCCGGACATGAAGCGACCGAGCTCGCTCGCTCGTCGGTTCAAGGAATCAACTAACCATGTCGGACAAGTTTAGCGAAATCGGGAGCGTCCGGGCCACCGCCGCCGTCGTGGTCCGTGGTACTCTCACCGCCCTCGACAAGTTCGTTCGAGACGTACGCGACCGGACCGACATTCAGGTTGTTTATGTCAAGACCGGGGCGGGGCGGCTAAAGATCGTCCCGGAGGAGGACCGACTATGAAGTCGGGTCTATCGACGGACGACCAGACAACCGGCCGGGGTCGAGACAACCCGAACAGGGCACCGCCAGACCGAAGACTCGGGGGCAGCCTCCGTCTCTTTGGGTGGTGTTTTCACGCCAACCTTCCGGGTTGCGACCTCGCTGTTACCCATTTCCACGGGCACCGCGACGGAAGCCGGCATCAGAAAATCCCCTCGGCCGCTGAATTGGTCGAGGTTGCGGAAGAATTAGACGTACTCGCGCAACAGGCGAGCGACGTACTAAATCCTTGCGAACACGAGGCAACGCTCACGTTCGCATTCATCGACAACGACGGGCCGGGCGTTCCGTTGACGATCTGCGTGGGCTGCGTTCAGGAGGGGGCACCCTGACGACGAACCTCGAGGCCGCGCTCGAGTACGCCACGGCCGACTACCCTGTCTTCCCGGTGCGCGGCAAACGACCGCTCACCGAGCACGGGTTCAAGGACGCCACGACGGACAGCGACACGATCCGCGCCTGGTACGCGACCCATCCCGAAGCCGGTATCGGGATTCCCACCGGCGATCGTACCGGAGTGGTCCTTGACGTGGACCCACGACACGGAGGCGATGAATCGCTTCGCGCACTCGAGGCGGAAATCGGTTCGCTTCCGCATGGCCCTCGAGCGAAGACCGGGGGCGGCGGCTGGCACTACTGGTTCGCTCACCCCGGCGGGGGAGTCCCGAGCTCGCACGGGTTCCGGCCTGGGCTCGACCTTCAAGCCGACGGCGCGTACGTCGTCGTCCCTCCGAGTGGCCACCCCTCCGGCGGCCGGTACGAATGGGAGGTCCCGCTCGACGGTGCGAAGCTCCCCTTGCTCCCGGGATGGCTCTTGAAGCTCACCATTCCTGGCGAGGGCGACCGACCGGCTCCGCGTACCGACCTGGGCGCGGACGGCAAGATTCCCCACAGCCAGCACCATGAGGCAATCGTCTCGATGGCGGCGAGCTTCGCCTCCCGTGTTGCTGGGCTCTCTGAGGACCAAGCCGCCGAAGTACTTCGGGGGGCACTCGCGCCGTTGCTTGACGATCTGCCTACGCACGAGACGGAAATCCAGGAGGCTGCGCGTTCGGGCGTCGGTAAGTTCGGGAGGCCGGTCGAGAAGCCCTCGAAGAAGGGGCCGCCGGCGGCGGACCTTCTCGTTGAGATCGCGCGGGGGAAGGCCGACCTCTTCCGCGACGGTGAGGGGGAGCTTTACGCGACGGTGACGGCGGAGGACGGAAACGCGGAGACGCACCGGCTTCGCTCCTCCGGCTTCCGTCGGTGGCTCGGAAGTGAGTACTACCGGAAGCACAGCCGGGCTCCACCGTCCGACGCCATGAGCACGGCACGGGCGACTATCGAGGCCCTGGCGGAGTTCGAGGGTCCAGTTCGGAACGTCGCGCTTCGCGTCGGTTTCGACGACTGTTCCCTGTACGTCGACCTGGGGGACGACACGCGCCGCGTCGTACGCGTGGCCCCGTCAGGATGGGAGATTGTCGCTTCCTCCCCGGTCCGGTTCATCCGGGGTAAGGGCATGGGGGCGCTCCCTATCCCCGAGCACGGTGGGTCGCTGCTCGATCTCCTCCCCTTCCTTAACGCAAGGAACCCGACGGAACCGCACTACGTCCTCTCGGTTGGGTGGCTGCTCGGAATCTTCCATCCGTCCGGCCCTTACCCCGTCCTCGCTATCACCGGGGAGCAGGGAGCCGGAAAGAGCAACGCGACCGTGCGGCTGAAGGCCCTATGCGACCCGGCGACTCCCCCGCACCGCGCTGCGCCGAAGGAACCCCGAGACCTCGCAGTCGCCGGTCGGGGCTCGTGGGTATTGGCCTTCGATAACCTGAGCACGATCCCAGATTGGCTATCGGACGCAATCTGTCGTCTCTCGACGGGCGGGGGCTTTGCCACGCGCAGCCTGTATACCGACGACGAGGAGGTGGTCTTCTCCGGCAAGCGTCCCGTCGTATTCAACGGGATTGTCCCGGTCGCCGACGCCGCCGACCTACGAGACCGCGCCCTCCTCGTGACCTGGCCGAAGATGAAGAGCGCGAAGACGGAACGGAAGCTCGACCCGGCCTTCAAGAACGTGGCGTCCCACGTCTTCGGCGCAATCTTGGACGCCGTAGTTTTGGCCCTTGCCGGCCGCGAGGCGGTCGAAGAGGAGTACGCGGGTCGGCTGCCTCGGATGGGGGATTTCTTTTGTTGGGTCGTCGCGGCGGAGGCGATTCTTCCGTGGCCGAAGGGGACCTTTGAGCGCGTCTATGCGGAGAGCCGAACGGCGA
>JBEKJT010000044.1:0-11946 GCA_050011075.1 Thermoplasmata archaeon | reverse complement strand
CTCCGTTCCAGGAGAGGAACACGATGGCCCGATGGATCACCGGAGTGGCCCCGCCTCCGTTGGGATGGTAGAGGAGGACATCGCCGTACTCACCGTAGGTGGAGTAGCCGGTGGGGATCCCCGCGACGTACGGCACGATCGCGCTCGTGTCGATCTTCTGGGCCAGGACGAGGTCTCCAGTGTTGATCAGTCCGAGGTTGTCGTTCGGACCGTGTTGCATGCTGTCCGATTCCACCACGTACACCGGGGGCCAGTTCTGAGTGTACGCGAAGAGCCCGACCAGAATGACGACGATGATCGCCAGCGCCACGAGCGGCTCGAAATAGAGCGAGTCGCGAGCCCGCCAGTACACGGGATGACGTTCGCGCGAGCTCGCGCGGAACCGCGAGGAGGCCTTCGGGGGCTCCGGTTCATCGTCCTCGTCGTCCGCCGACCCATGCCAGCGACGGACGGGAGTGGAGTGAGAGCCCGGGGAGACCCGCGGCCGGCGTCGGCGGCGCGGTGCGGGCTCCTCCTCTTCCTCCTCGTCCTCATCCTCGTCGGGGTCGTCGTCCTCGGACCGGGACGAGCGTCGAGGGTGAGCCATCCTTCGCGCTTCCGCCGCGGTCCGCTTAACCCTTCGGCTCGACGGGTACTCGCAGGGGAACCGACCCGTCTCCCGCCGGCCCCCAGCAAGCGAACCCTTAAACTCCGGGCCGAGCCCCGGTCCGGTGGGGCCACGGAGGAGGAGCCGGTGCGTCGCCTCGATGTGTCAATGCCTCTGTTCGCGGGCATGCCGGCGTTTCCCGGGGACCCCGAGTACTCCGCTCGGTCCGTCCGTTCCGCCGCCCTCGGCGACCCGTACAGCCTCTCCGCGCTGTCGTTCGGTTCGCACACTGGCACGCATGTCGACCCCCCCAGCCACTTCCTCGTCGGAGGGGACACCGTGGACCGACTCGACCTGTCGATCCTGAACGGTCCGTGCCGGGTCGTGGGCGTCCCGGAGGGGAGACCGTCGATCGGTCCCGAAGAGCTCTCCGCGATCCCTCGGGGAACCTCCCGAGTGCTCTTTCGGACCTCCAACTCCTTGCGATGGCGCCAGAAGCTCGAGTTCTTTCCCGAGTACGTCGCTCTGAGCGAACCGGGCGCCCGAGCCCTCCTCGACCGGGGAGTGCGCCTCGTCGGCATCGATTCCCTTTCGGTCGAATCGGACCCCTCGGACCGGTTCCCCGTCCACCACCTGCTGCTCGGCCGCGGAGCGCTGATCCTCGAAGGGCTCCTCCTCGCCGACGTGCCGGCGGGGGAATACGACCTCGAATGCCTCCCGCTTCTGATCCGCGGAGGCGACGGCGGCCCGGCCCGCGTTGCACTGCGCTCGCCGTAGGGGACGACGTTGGCGCCCGCACCGCCCGGGTCGGGTTCGGTCCCATTGTCGCTGGCGACCCCGTCGTTCTACCTGCTCGTAGCGACGCTCGCCCTGTTCGTGACGATGCTGTTCGTTCTCCGCAGCAACTACCCGAACCGCAAGCGCGGGTTCGAAGGGTACCTCGACGCGGCCGGGGTCAGCCTCGCGTTCCTCGTCTTTGGCGTGGTGCTCGTCGTTGTCCTCGTGGTCCACGACCCGACCGGGGACGCGACCTCTTGGGCCCTCTACGAGACGATCCTGACCGGCTACTGGCTCGCCTTCTCGATCCCGGTCGTGACCGTCGGGAGCTCGGTGCAAGCGCGTAGCCGCGGAGCGATCCGATGGATGGTCCCCTCGATCGTGGTCGCGGCGCTGATGTTCCTCGCGATCTTCGCGTACTACTATGCCACCGCCGGTTGACCGCGGCGAGCGACCCGGCGCACCTGTCCTCTAGTCGCGTTCGTCCGGAGGCAGGAGGTCGGGAATGCCGTCCTCAATGGGGTAGTCGACGTGGCACTTCGCGCAGGTGAGGGTTCCGTCGACGATCTCCTCCGCCTTGCGCGAGCGCACGGCCAGCGTGAGCTCTCCGCGGCAGACCGGGCAGCGCAAGATCTCGAGCAGGTCGGGCCTCACTTGCCTCCCCCCTCGACGATCCCGAACCCGATCAGACGCCACGCGTTGAGCCGGCGCGAGATGGCGACCCGACTGCCGGGGAATACGGTGACCGACCGGTTCAGCGCGAGCTCGACCTCGTCCCCGCGCGCGCTCGTCACCTTGCCGCTCGCCACGGTGGTCCCGACCGTGACCGCGAGCAGCTCGCTCGTGCGGATCTTCTCGACCTTGATCTCGCGCTGGGCGCCCAGTACGCGGTCGAGGAGGGTCGCCTTGAGGCGGATCCTCTGGCTTACCGGCGGGAGGGTACCGGGCGTGCCGATGAGCCGTCCGGTCAGTCCGTCGCCCTTCGCGAGGGCCGGGTCGAGGCCCGTTCCGACCGCCGCGAGACCTCCGGGACGGAGCTCCTCCCACTCCTGTCCGCCGGAGACGA
Source organism: Thermoplasmata archaeon (assembly GCA_050011075.1). Classification (GTDB taxonomy): domain Archaea; phylum Thermoplasmatota; class Thermoplasmata; order Lutacidiplasmatales; family UBA184; genus Lutacidiplasma. Next base: position 9,517 of record JBEKJT010000044.1, on the reverse strand, counting down.
TGGTCGTCACCTTGGTCGTGAGCGATTCGGTCGCGCTGCCGGTCTCTCCTCCGCGACCCGGTCGGATCTCGATCTCCTCGCCCTTTCGGATCCGACCCTGAATGAGAGAACCTCCGAGAACGCCCCCCTTCAGGTCGACAGGGCGTGTGCCGGGACGATTGACGTCGAACGAGCGAGCGACGTACATGAGGGGGGGCTTCGCAGCGTCGCGCGGCGGCGTCGGGATCGTTTGTTCGATGGCGCCGATCAACGCGTCGATCCCGACGCGGTGGTTCGCGCTCACCGGGATCACGGGAGCCGTCGAGATCGGCGACCCCTTGAGGAACTCGACGATCTCTTGGTAGTTCGCCTGCGCGTCCTGGGCGGAGAGCAGGTCGATCTTGTTCTGGACGACCACCACCTTGTGGACGCCGATGATATCGAGCGCGTAGAGGTGCTCGCGGGTCTGGGGCTGGGGGCAGTGCTCATTCGCGGCGACCAGAAGCATCGCCCCGTCCATGATCGCGGCGCCGGAGAGCATCGTCTCCATCAGCGTCTCGTGCCCCGGGGCGTCGACGAACGAAACGGCGCGCAGGAACTTGGCCTCGCCTCCGCACGACGGACAGACCGGTTCGATGGAGTACCCCGTGGGCTCGGGACAATTCGGGCACTTGTAGAACGCCGTGTCCGCGTACCCGAGCTTGATCGAGATCCCGCGCTTCAGCTCCTCGGAATGACGGTCGGTCCACTCTCCGGTCAGCGCCTGGGTCAGCGTCGTCTTCCCGTGGTCGACGTGGCCGACCAGGCCGATGTTGACCTCGGGCTGACGAGGGACCTTCATGAGGCGCCGAAGAGCTCCGCGAGCGGCTTCGGGCCCTTTTGTTCGACGATGAGGTTGATCTGGACGGTGTCCTCGCTGATCGTGTTGCCCCGGAACGTCCGTCGCCGCCGCATCCCGTCCCGCGGTGCCTTGAACCCGAACCCTTCCCCGACGTAGAGCCGTGTCTGCCGGGCTCCCGGAACGTCCGGTCGGAGCGGGAATCCGCTCTTGTCCGTACCGCCCGTGATCCGGAACGTGTAGCCGCTCGCCCCGATCAGCTCTCCGCCGATCGTCTCGCCGATGCGCTTCCCGAGGAACCCGGCTGCCTGCGGGTCCCCGACCGTGCGGGCCAGGGACTTCGCGTGCTCGGAGATCACGAGCTTGTATTCGACCATCCACCCATCCTGAGGCGGCGGCCGAGGGATGGGTCGTCTAAATAGCTTTTCCGGCGGGCGGCCGCCTCGGGGGGTCGGGAAAGAGTCGGCCTCCCCGTCCGCACTCGCGCTTAAGAAGGCGGCCCACCGTCGCGCCGGTCGCAGGCGGGCGAGGGCGTGGTCGGTCTCGAAGACGGGCTCCTCGATGTCGGCGTGGTCCTGCTCCTGGGGGGGTTCGCGTACGCTGCCGTGGCGGACCTGCGGGACCGGGAGGTCTCGGACCGCCTCTGGCAGTTCCTGGGGGTCGCCGGATTCGTCGTGGGGGCGCTCGCGGTAGCTCCCGGAGGGGCGATCCCGCTGGCGTTGTGGGTCGCGGTCGCCGCGCTCACGCTCGAGCATATGTTCGCATGGGACGAACGGATCGGAGGTCGGGTCGAACGGTACGCTGACCTGGTCGAGCTCGTCGCCTACGGGGGCGTGGTCGCCCTGGTCGTCGTCGCGGCCCTTCGAGTCGGAGTCGGTCCCACGGGCGCGCCGCTCGCAGTCGTCGCCGTCCTCGCGACCGTGGTGTTCGCCCGAGTGCTGTTCGAGGCCGGAGTGCTCTATGGGGGGGCCGACGCGAAAGCGTTGATGATCGCCGGGCTGCTCGTGCCGTTGTTCCCCTCACCCTGGCTCTGGGCCCCGTCGACGCCGATCTCGGTCACCGCGGTCCTGCCGTTCGCCGTCGACCTCCTGATGAACGCGGCCCTCGTGTCGGTCGTGATCCCGATCGCCCTCGCGGTTCGCAACGCCGCTCGTGGAGAGTTCCAATTCTCTCGCGGCTTCACAGGGTACTCCCTCCCGGTCTCCGAGCTGCCCCGCCGGTTCGTCTGGGTCCGGGACCCCGTCGCCGGCCCTTCGCAGGAAGACGAGGAAGAAGTGGAAACCTCCGAGGAGGACCGGCAGCATCGCGTCAAGGTCGCCGAGGCGCTGTCGGCCCAGGGGATCGCCCGCGTGTGGGTCACTCCGCAGATCCCGTTCCTCGTGCTGATGGCGGTCGGGGCCCTCACTGCGCTCCTGGCGGGAAACCTCGTGGTCGACCTCATCCGCGTTCTTTGAGCTCGGGTTGCGAAAGCTTTTCTCCGTGGCGTTCGTCGGCAGCCGCGATGCCCTCGACCGCGCGGGCCGCACGGACCCATCCGATCCGGGTGCTCATCGCCAAGCCGGGGTTGGACGGTCACGACCGGGGCGCGAAAGTTGTGGCGCGGGCCCTGCGGGACGCGGGCATGGAGGTCATCTACGCCGGCCTTCGCCAGACCCCCGAGGAGATCGTCCGGGCGGCGCTCGAAGAGGACGTCGACCTGATCGGGCTCTCCATCCTTTCCGGAGCGCATATGACGCTCTTTCCCCGCGTGCTCGTCCTATTGAAGCAGAACAAGGCGGGGAACGTGCCGGTCTTCGCCGGCGGGATCATTCCCGACGAGGACGCGCGTCGCCTGCGCAAGGCGGGGATTCGGGCGATCTTCGGACCGGGGAGCACGCTCGAGGAGATCGTCACCACGGCCCAGAAGCTGGCCCGTGCTCGTTCATGAAAGGCGCCGACCGCCTTTCCCCGGTCGCTCGGGCCATCGTTGACGGCGATCGTCGGGCGCTCGCTCGGGCGATCACCGCGATCGAGAACGGGGACCCCGCGGCGGACCCCGTCCTGAAAGACCTCTACCCGCGAACTCGGGGCGTTCCGGTGGTCGGCTTCACCGGCCCCCTCGGCGTGGGGAAATCCAGCCTCATCAACGCCCTCGTGAACCTCCTGAGGGAGCGCGACCGCACGGTCGCCGTCGTGGCGGTCGACCCGTCCAGCCCGTTCTCAGGAGGGTCCGTCCTCGGGGATCGGATCCGCTTCGACCGTCGGCCCGACGACATGGGGGTCTATTTCCGCTCCATGGCGAGCCGCGGCGCCGCCGGAGGGGTCGCGGCCGCGACGCTCGAGACCGCTCGCCTGCTCGACGCGGCCGGGTTCGACCTCGTCCTGGTCGAAACGGTCGGGAGCGGCCAGGTCGACGTGGCGATCCGGGAGATCGCGAGCACGAGCATCGTCGTTCTCGTTCCGCATCTCGGTGACGAGGTCCAGACGCTGAAGGCGGGCCTGTTCGAGATCGCCGACGTCTTCTGCGTCAACAAGACCGACCTCCCCGGGGCCGACCTCGCCAAACGCGACCTCGCCGACCTGGTCTCGCTCGGGAGCGGTTCTGGACGCTGGGCCCCGGCCATAGTGGGTACCTCGACGGTCGACCCGAGAGGGGTCGACGAGCTCTGGAACGCCGTCGAGGCGCACGAGCGCTACCTGGACGAGTCGGGGGAACGACGGGCCGGGGAGCGACGCCGCCTCGCGAGGGAGATCGTCGGACTGGTTCGCGACCGGGTCGGGCAGGAGCTCACCGTGCGCCTCGAGAACGACGCCGAGATGCGTCGTCTCCTCGACCGGGTCGTCGCCCGGTCGCTCGACCCCCGGGCCGCGGCCGAGCGGCTCATGGCCGGGGAACGCCGCGGCCGGTGAGACCGCATGGCCGACCTGACGATCCTCTTGGCCTTGGTCCTGCTCATCTTCGGGTTGGCGGCCGCCTACTTCGTCTTCGCCTCCTTCCTCTTCGGCGCCGGCTACGAGCCGACGCCTCGGCGGGCGGTCGAGCGCATGCTCCGGTTCGCGGAAGTGGGGCCCCAGGACACGGTCTACGACCTCGGCGCCGGGACGGGGGCGATCGTCTTCCGGGCCGCTCGCATCTACCGCGCGAAGGTCGTTGCCGTGGAGGTCGAGCCGATACGGGTCCTGATCCTGCGACTGCGCCGGCGATTCGGGTCGTTCTCGGACCGGATCGCGATCCGCTGGGGGGACTTCTTCCGTCTCGACTTCCGCGGAGCGACCGTCGTGACGGCCTTCCTCTGGCCCGGAGCGATGGCGCGCTTACGGCCCAAGCTGGAGGCCGAGCTTCCCGCCGGGGCCCGGGTCGTCAGCCACTGTCACAAGGTGCCCGGCTGGACCGCCGAGCAGTACGACCGCGCGACCGACGTCTACCTGTATCGATGGCCGGCCGCGCGGGAGAGCTCGGACCCGGCCGCCGGACTCACGGGTGGTACCTGAACCAGAACACCGCCGCTACCACGCAGATCGCGAGGATCACGAGCGCGGCCGCGACCCATCCGACGTAGTCGGCCTTTCCGACCTCCTGAGAGACGGGTTCCGTGTCGGGCATGGGGGGGTCGACCGCCCTCCCGGTTTAAGTCGGTTCGATACGGACTTTGGAAGGGGCTAGGGAATGCCCGTTCCGATCCGGCCCGTGATCCCGAGGTAGGCGATAACGGCCCCGACCACGATGGCGGCGACGAACATCGCGACCGCGAACGAGCGGGGCACGGCGGTGTCGGCCGGAGGGGATTCCATGGAGCAGGGGACGTCCCCGGAGGTTCAAGAGACCATGGTTCGTGCCGGAGGCCGCCCGCCGCCCGGTCTACTCTTCCTTCTCCGGGGCAGGGGCGGCCTTCGTAGCCTTCGCGGAGGACCGGCCCGAGGGCTTGCTCCCTTCGGACTTGGGCGGAGACGCCGCGGCCGGTTCGGTCGCGTTCTCGGCGTCGGGTGCTGCGGTCTTGGGCTTCTCGGCCTCCTCCTTCTTTTTCTCGGGGGCCGGGGTGACGTACTCCTCCACGATACGGATCGTGTGCGGGTGCAGGTGGGTACGGAGGCGGTCGACCACGCGGGGCTTCGACGCCATCCAAGAGATGTCGAACTTCGAGCGCTCGGGGAGCTTCAGCGTGATTGTCTTCTCGTGAGCCTCGACCCCGAATTCCGCGGAGCGCCCGTACTGAAGCTCGAGGATCGCGCGGACCTGGTCCGCGGGTTCCTCGATCCGCTCGTTGACCTTGAATTTCCCTCGGACCTTGCGGCCCGCGAACGGCGGGTTGAAATCGACCCGGACCCGCGCCGCGGTGAGTGAGATGACCCGACCGCGTCGCCCCTCGATCGTGAGCACGGTCCCGATGTCGAGATGAGCATCCTCGCGGCGCATTTCGGGCAGACGCTCGATCTGGTGCATCGAGAACAGTTCGATCAGGTTGGGGTCGCGTTCCCCGAACGCATCGGCGGGCGCAAACTCCCGTTCTGCCTCTTCTCCCACCTTGATCCCGATGAGGGCGTTCTCGATCCCGGTCGGGAACCGGTCCCCGCCGATCTGGTGCGGCTTAGGGCCCCAGGTGAACCCCTCGGGGGTCGGGATGTTGGCTTGCTGAGCGACCTCCTCGTGGGTCGTGTCCAAGAGCTCGGTCTTCCCACCGGATTCGGCCCAGAGGTCGTACTCGATCCGGACGAGGTCCCCCGACTGCGTCACGTCGGACGACGGATGCGCCGGATGCGATGCGGATGGCATGGTCTCGCCGAATCGGAGAGCAGGATAAGGTTTTCTCGAGGGGAACTCCGAAAGTGCCTCGCGCCGCTCTCGACCGGCCCTGTCTTCTTCGGGCCGGGGGGGCGAGCTCCGTCCGTACGCCACCCTCTCCGGGTTCCGAACGCCTCGGCCTTCATGCGGGTCGGCCCCATCGCGACCTCCCAAGGAGGAAGCGGAGGATGACGAACCGAAGCAGGGAAACCGAGGGGCGATCCGAACCAGGGACGGACCCCTGTGTCTTCTGGGAGCGGATGAAGGACCCGAGTTCCCTCAGCGGGCGCCTCGTGTGCGAAGACGAGAGTTTCCATCTGTCCCATCAGCAGGAAGGGGACGGACGGACCTATCTCGGACTCCTGCGGATCCAGACCAGGGACCATGTCTCCGACCTCGGCGGCCTTACCGAGGTCGAAGCGGAGCGGTTCGAGAGCGTGATCGCCCGGGCTACGCATGCCTTGAAGGAATGCACCGGGGCGTCGTGGACGTACTGCTTGGGATTCACGGAGGCGTTTCGTCACGTCCATCTCGTGACCGCCTCTCGCTATCCAGAGACACCGAACCAGTACGTCCGTCTCGCCATCACCGATTGGCCCGATGCGCCTCGGGGTTCTGAGTCGGAGGTCGCGGCCCTCTGTGGTCGTCTGCGCGACCGTAGGGTGGCCCCGTCGGAGAAGGGGCTCTCCTAGCGCGTTCTCCTCCGCCCGGGAACCCCGGGGGCGCCGACCGACCGGTCCGGTCCGGTCGCTCACCCCGACTTGGAGGGGGGCTGGGCTGTCGTGGGCGACCGTTCGAGCCGGCGCCAGCGCAACGATCCCTGGACGAGGGCGAACGGCTTCATCGCGGCTTCCACGTACGTCAGGGGGTGGCGGACCCGGACCCGTCGCTCTTTCAAGCGTCCCCGAAGGGACCCGTTCTTCATCAGGGACATCGCCATCGCGACGAGGTAGCGGTATCGTTTCCGCGCCCAACGCAGGTAGCTCGTCTCGGAGGCCTTGTCGTGGACGACCCAGGCCGCAGGGACGTACTCGCCTCGAAGCCCGGCCGCGAGGGCCCGGCTTTCGAGGTCGTGGTCCTCCGCGAACGGGATCCGCGGGTCGAAGCCCAGTCGTCGGAGCTCGGAGGTCCGCCACGCGCTGTTCTGCAGAGGAAGGTAAGCTGGGCTGGACGGGACGAGCCCCTCGTAGATCGATCGTTCGAGGAGCGCGTAGTACCGTTCGATCGGGTGGGCGGGCGGCCGGCTCGGCCGGGTCGGACCTCCGGTGAAATCCGCGGTGCCGGCGTCGATCGGACGGACGAGAAGGTCGAGCCAATCGGGAGGCGCCACCTCGTCCGAATCGAGGAAGGCGGTCACGTCCTCGCGCAGCCGGTCGTTCGCCGCGGCCCGCGCCGCGACCACTCCGCCGGGGTATCGAACGACCTCGATCGGGATCGACGGGGCACTCCGGGTCGCCTCGGCCAACAGTTCTTCCGGCGTGTTCGTCGCGGCGACGATCAGCACCCGCTCGGGCCGTCGACGCTGTTGCTCGAGCGAGGCCAGCGCGGCCGGGAGCCTCGGGTCGTCCGCGACCGCGACCTCCACTCCCACGGTTCCCATCGCTACTTCCCGTCCGACGGTCGGGAACAGGGCCGACCGGCGTCCTCCCCCTCAGCGCGCCAAGGCCTTAATCTGAGAGGCCGCTAGGGCCGCCGTGCGGGTTCTCCTCATCGGAGGGGGCGTCCACCCGATCCCTCCGACGGGGTACGGGGCGATCGAACGGATCCTGACGGACCTCAAGGTCGCCCTCGAAGGCGCCGGGGTCGAAGTTGCGATCCTCAACCGCGTTCGCCACCGGCGGATGCGGGACGAGTACCCGTTCGCCTGGGACCTGCCGCGTCTCTTGAGGGACGAGCGGTACGATGTTCTCCATGCCCACACACCGGTGGTGGCGAATCGCCTCGCTTGGGGAGGCTATCCATACGTCTACACGTCGCATTCCCGGCACTGGTACTACCGCGAGCAGCTCTCCCATCGGTGGGGTTACTGGCTCGAGCGCCGGGCGGTCCGCGGAGCGGCCGCCGTCATCGCGCTCACCGAGCCCCTCGCCCGGACGATGCGCTCCACGGTGCGCCCGCCCCTGCCACCGATCTCTATCGTGCCGTTCGGGGTCGATAGCCATCGGTTCGCGCCGGCCTGGGAACGCCGGACCGGGCGACGCGCGCTGGGGGTCGGCGTCGTGGCGCCGTTCAAGCGATGGCATCTGGCAGCCGCGGCGCTCCGGGGGTCGGGCGCGACGCTGCGCATCGCCGGTCCGATCGTTTCCCCGGCGTATGCCGAGGAGGTCCGCCGGGCCGGTAGTGAGGTCGAGATCCTCGGCGAGGTCCCTGAGGAGGAGCTCGCCCGCCTCTTTGCCGAGAGCGACTACCTGGTGCATCCCAGCGCGGTCGAGATCCTTTCGGCCGCCGTGCTCGAGGCGTTCGCCGCGGGTCTCCCGGTGGTCGGCGGCGAGGCGGTCCGTGGAGTGGTCGACCCCGGCCTCACCGGCTGGATCGTGCCGGAAGGCGAGGGAACGTTCGTCGAGGAGATGCGCACGCACCTCACCGCGCTCATGTCCGACGAGGCAGCACGTCGCCGAATGGGGGACGCCGCGCGCAGGGTCGCGGAGGACCGCTACTCCTGGGCCCAGGTGGCCGCCCACCATCTCGCGGTCTATCGGTCGGTGGCCCGGTCCGCAGCTCCGAGTGGTTCTTGAGCCGGATCAGGGCGCCCTGTTCTGCGAGCGGGCCATCTCTTCGATGGTGCGGTCTATGGCGGCGGCGCTCGTGAAGCGCGGTCGCCACCCGAGCTTCTCTATCGCGTCGACCGCGAGCAGCTGCACCGGTACGTCCCCGACCCAGCCCCGAGCGCCGCCGGTGTACTCGATGCGTGCGCGGCCACCGTGGGCCGCCACGACCTTCTCGGCGATCTCACGGACCGTCGTCTGGTCGTGGGTGCCGAGGTTGAAGACGCTAACCGGGTCGGATGCATGCTCTTTTGCGACCAGCATCCCCTCGACGCAATCCTCGGTCCGAAGGTAGCTCTTCGCCTGACGTCCGTCGCCGAGAACCTCGAGCCGGACCGGGTCCTTCCGCAGTTTCTCGAAGAAGTCGTAGATCACGCCATGGGTCATTCCGGGGCCGATGATGTTCGCGAATCGGAAGAGGCAGGAGCGGAACCCGTACGCGTGCGAGAACGCCGAGCACATGCCCTCCGCCGCGAGCTTCGCCGCCCCGTAGAACGATTCGGGGAGGAGAGGGCCGTAGTTCTCCGGAGTGGGGAGAATGGTCGCAAAGCCGTACACGACGCTGGAAGAGGAGAAGAAGAACCGTGGAACGTCGTGCCGACGCGCGGTGTCGAGGACCTGGAACGTCGCGAACGTTCCCTGGTCGAAATCGACGCGCGGGTCCGCCGAGCCAACCCGGATGTCCGTATTCGCGGCGAGGTGCCATACCTCCGAGGCGCCCCGGAACTGCTCGGAGTAGCTCGCCGGTTCGCGTACGTCCGCGACCGTGAGGGACAATCGCGGCTCGTTCGCGAGCGACGGAAGGTACTCGCGCCGACCGCTGGAGAGGTCGTCGACCACCCGGACGGTCGATCCCCGGGCGAGGAGCGCTCGGACCAGGACCGAGCCCACGGCGCCCGCGCCGCCCGTCACCACCACGGGCGCGCTGTCGTGAGAGGTCATCGTTAGCCGGCGAGTCAGGGAAGCATATATAAACCGACGGTCGCCTAAACACCGGGCCGACAGTCCGGTGAGGGAGCACGTGCGCACCTACGTCCGGATGACCTTTCATTCCGAGGGGGCAAACCCCCTCAAAGTACTCGAAACGATGCGGACACTTGGGTTCGAGGAGTCGATGGGGATGCATGATTTCGTTTACAAATGGAAGGACAAAGCGACCATCGAGGACGTTCTCCG
>JBEKJT010000043.1:0-12635 GCA_050011075.1 Thermoplasmata archaeon | reverse complement strand
TTCGAGACTGGGAGTCATGGCGCCATCACTTCCCGACGTCTGACACGGGGGTTGAAAAGCCCCCGGTATGGGGTGCGGGAGCGTCACACGGAGGGCGTGGGAAACATCCGGGAGACGGACCGGGGGCGGGACGCTCTCGAAGGCCTATGCCGTGGGACCGGGGTTGGAGTTCTCGCCTTGCATCAGGGCGAGGTACGCGTCCTCGAGCACCAGCGAGGCGCTCTGGTAGGCGAGCACGGGGCCGAGACCCACGAGTCCCCGTAGGATCTCCGAGCGCGCCGAGGTCGTACCGTCGAACCCGATACGGAACCGGCGCTCTCCCACCACGGTGACGTCCCCCACCATCGGACCGAGCGCCTTGATCCGGTCGATGAGCATGGGGGTAGCGTACTCGACCTCGACCGCCCGCGTGCGGAACCGAGTCGCGACGTTCTCCACCGAGTCGCGAAGGAGGATCTGCCCCTCGTTGATGAAGATCACGTGGTCGCAGATCTCGGTGACCTCCTGCATCAGGTGCGAGCTCATCAGGATCAGGTGGTCCTTCTTCAGCTCGTTCAGAAGATTGCGGATCAGAATCCGCTCCTTGGGGTCGAGGCCGCTGGTCGGCTCGTCCAAGATGATCACGCGGGGGTCGCGAACGAGCGATGCGGCGATGGAGACGCGCTGGCGCTGGCCCTTCGAGAGCCGGCCACAGCGGGCATCGAGCGGAGGGAGGTCGAGCTTCGCATTCAGGTCGCCGATCTCTCGGCCGAAATCGGGTGAGCGCCCTCCGCGAAACTCCCCCACCATGGCGATCGCCTCGGCGACCGTCTGGGAGGGGTACGGCTCGGGGCTCTCGATGATCGCGCCGACGTCCGCGAGCGCGTGCTTGCGGTCCTGTACGACGCTGATGCCATTGACCGTGGCCGAGCCTTGCGTCGGACGGAGCAGTCCGGTGAGGAGCTTCAGCGTGGTCGTCTTTCCGGCGCCGTTCGGACCGAGGTACCCGATCGCTCCCGACCCGTCGTATCGGAACGTCGCGTCATGGAGCGCCGGGCGGCCACGGGAGAAGTTCTTGGTGAGTCCCTTCACCTCAATGCTCGGGAGCGTCATCCCTTGAGCTCCTTGTAGTGATAGATCGCGACGCTCACGGAGAGGGCGATCACGAAGTAGGCCAGCATGACCACCACTCCTTCCCAAACGTACGGGGTCCAGGAGTGGAAGGTGATGCCGCGTACGCCCATCCCGTGGGTGACCGTCAGGTGGGGCTGGCTCTCGAAGACCAATGCCACCGCCTGCCCTGCATAGAGGATCGAGAACCACGGCTCGACCGAAGTGATGGAGATGACCCCGTCGATGATATCGAGCGCGAGGAAGAGGACGAGGATCGTCACGACCATGCTGACCGCCGGACTCCGGAAGAACGAGCTGAAGAGGAACGCGGTCGCGAGGACCGCCATCGCGAACAGCGCGGCGATCCCGAGGGAGGCGGCCACATCGATCCACGGGATCGCACCCAGCCCGTAGAACCAGGCCGCTCCGAAGAGCGAGATCGCGAAGAAGACGAGGATCAAGGCGAAGGACGCAAGGAAGGCGGCGGCGTACCGGCCGAGGAGCAGGACGGTGCGGCGAACCGGAAGCACGAGCATGAAGAACCCCGTGCCGCTGCCAAAGTCCATGGCGATGGCGTCGCCCCCGATGAAGGCCCCCACGATGACGCCGAGCGTCGGCATCGCACCGATCGCGCCGTAGAGGTAGTCCGACGCGGACGTGCCGCTCATGTTGTACGCGATCCCGACGGCGGTGATCGCCACGTCCACGATCAGGATGAACAGCAAAAGCCCCACGAAACGCCACGTCTTGAGATAGAACCTCAGCTGTCGGCGCACCGCGGTGATCCACTGGGCGACGTCCGACGGCAGCGACGCGCGGTCCATGGCTCTCCCACACCCAATCGCCGGCATTCAAAACGGTATAGCCAGAGAGACCGCGACGCGGCGTACCGCGTCGTGCTACCCCACCGCCGCGGAGTCACCCCGTGCGGGGGAAAGGTCCGTGGGCCGCGCCGCCGATGGTCGTCGGCGCAGGGAGAGGGAGTTGAGGACCACGGTCGTTGAGGAGAGTCCCATCGCGAGCGCGCCCGCGATCGGCAAGATTCGATAGATCCCGAGACCCAGCCAAGGAACGAGGGCTCCGGCTGCGATCGGAAGGAGGACGAGATTGTACCCGATCGCCCACAGAAGGTTCCCGCGGACCTTGGCCACGGTGCGCCGCGCAAGGCCGAGAGCCGCCGGAACGCCGGAAAAGTCCGAGTGTACCAGCAGGACCTGGCCTGCCTCCCGGGCCACGTCGGAACCAGTTCCGATCGCGATGCCCACGTCCGCGGCGGCGAGAGCGGCGGCATCGTTGATCCCGTCGCCCACGAAGGCAACGTGGTGCCCCCGATGCCGGTACTGTTGGACCAGCGCGACCTTCCCCGAGGGGTCGACGTCGGCGTGGACGTCACGAACCCCGAGCTCGGTGGCCACCACGCGGGCAGCGGCGGGGTGGTCCCCCGTGACCATGACCACCTCGACCCCCATCGCGCGCAACGACGCCACGGCCCGAGCCACCCCGGGACCGACCGGGGCCCGGAACCGGAGAACGCCGAGCGGCTGTCCGGCGTCCACGACGACCGACCAGGATTCTCCCCGAACCTCTGCCTCCCGGATCGCCTTCGACGCGGGCGCGAGGTCGACTCCCTCGGCCCGCGCCGTCTCCCCACGGAGGATCGCCACCGGTCGACCCGAAAGCGTGCCTCGCACTCCGAGTCCCGGGTCGGCACGAACATCTGTGACCGGCCCAGGGACGACCCCATCCCTCGCGGCGCGTGCGCGAACGGCCCGGGCGAGGGCATGCTCGGAACCGGCCTCGAGCCCCGCCGCGAGCGAAAGGACCTCCGAAGGCGCATGGGCCGAGACTCCGCTCACTTCGGCGAGCTCCGGCGAGGAGCCCGTGAGCGTTCCGGTCTTGTCGGTCAGCACGAGGTCGGCCCGGGCGGTGCGTTCCAGGGCGTCCGCCCCTCGAAAGAGAATGCCCTCCTCGGCCCCGCGCCCGGTTCCGACGAGGATCGCCGCGGGAGTCGCGAGACCGAAGGCGCAGGGACAGGCCGTGATCGAGACGGTGACGAAGACGAGCAGTGCGATGGTGAATCCCGCTCCTCCGAGGACGAACCAGGCCACGGCAGAGGACGCCGCAAGCAGGAGGACGACCGGGACGAAGATCGCGGCGATACGGTCGGCCGTACGTTGGAGAGGGACACGAGACATCTCCGCGTCCGTGAGGAGCTGACCTACTTGCGCCACGAACGTGTCGCCCCCCACGCCGGTCGCTTCCACCTCGAGCGCTCCGTCGCCGTTGATCGCGCCGGCGAGGACGAGGTCGCCGGGGCGCTTCGGCACCGGGAGCGACTCCCCGGTGAGGAGCGATTCGTCCACGGAGCTGCACCCGGAGCGAATGGTACCGTCGGCCGGGAATCTCCCCCCTGGACGGACCCTCATCGTATCGCCCAGGAGGACCTCGCTCGGCAGCACCGACCGGACAGCACCTTCGCGCACGACTTCCGCCGCCTGGGGAAGGAGTTCGTCCAGCCGACGAAGCGCCGACCCCGCACGGACCCTGGTGAGATGTTCGAGGTAGTTCCCGGTCAGAATCAACGTGATGATCAGTGCCGAGGCGTCGAAGTACGTGGCCGGAGCGAGACGGCCCGGTAGGAGGACCACGGCCACGCTGTAGAGGAAGGCGGTGGTCGTACCGACCGCAATGAGGACGTCCATGTTCGCGCCTCGCTGGCGGAGGGCGTCGTACGTCCCTCGATAGAACACCGCACCCGGATAGAACTGGACGACGGCCGCCAGGGCGGCCGTCAGGAACACCGAGCCGGGGAATGAGATCGTGTAGGTGAGAAGGACGATGACCACGGAGAACGGCCACGCGAGCACGAGACGTCGAAGGAGGCGTACTCGCTCGTGTTCGGGCTCGGCGAACGACCGCTGGCAGGACTGCGAGCAGAAGAAATAGGTCCGGTTTTCCCGGGAAAGCTGGAGCGCCCCGGGCGTCGGCTCGACGAACATCCCACAGACCGGATCGGTCGCCACGGCTCCTCCCGCGAGTCCGACCCAGGCGGAGCGGGCGGGCTACGCCGAACGAGGATGGGTCCGTTCGTAGGTCTTCTGGCAGGGATCCGAACAGAAGTAGACGGTCTCTCCGGCGTAGGTCCCATGGGCGGCCGCCGTGCTCTGCTCGATCACCATGTCGCAGACCGGGTCCTTCACTTTCGTCAAGCTAATGCCTCACGGCGCTTCACGCCATTAGCTTATTTAGCTTTTGACCGATAGCGCTTACCCCCGGGGGACGCGGTGACGGCTCGATCCACGACCTTCGAAGCGTCCGGCCCGGGACCCCGATCGTTCGCTGTCGACCTCGCGAACACCGTAGAGTGTCCCGGGTGCCGCGGTGAGGACGCCCTCGAATCCGTTGTCGAGGCTCGGCGGTGGCTGCGGTCGAAGGTCACGGAATCCGATTCGCGCGTCGTGGCCGCGGACCTCCCAGCCCTCCGGAGATTCCGGACGGAACTGCGAGCGCTCCTCCAAGCCGCGGCGGATCGAGCGGTACCTTCGCGAGCGGCCCTCGCGAGCATCAATCGGGCTGCGGGAGACCGAATCTCTCATCCCGAACTGCGATGGGACCTGAACCAGTGGGAGGTAGAGGAGCGGGGCGACGGGCGATCGACGTGCTTGCGGCTCACGACCCTCGCTGCCCGTTCGGCGATCGACCTCCTTGGTCGGACCCACCCCTTGGCGCTCCGGCGCTGCCAGGGGCCGGAGTGTATCCATTTCTTGGTCGCTCGGCGGTCCCAGCAGCGCTGGTGCTCGCCCTCCGGGTGCGGGAACCGGGCCCGGGTCCAACGTCACTACCGAAAACTCCGTTCCCTGTCCGGGCGCGGGACGTCCCGGCCGGGACGGGGGAAAGAAAAAGCCTAAACCCTTCTGCGGCCGACTCCCTCCTGTGTTCGAGAACCTGCGCCCGGCGAAGGTCGCTGAGCAACTGAAGGAACACCCGGACGCTATCGTCCTGCTCGATATACGGGAACCGTACGAGCGCGAGCTCGCGAGCATCCAGCCCTCGATGCACATCCCGATGAGCGAGGTGCCCGGACGGATGGACGAGATCCCGAAGGATCGGGAAGTGGTCGTGTACTGCCACGGTGGGTCGAGGTCGATGATGGTGGCCGGATTCCTGGCGAGCCGAGGCTATCGCTCGGTGGTCAACCTTGACGGCGGGATCGATGCTTGGTCCGTCGAGGTCGACCCGAAGGTCCCTCGCTACGATTGACCCCGGGTCCGGACGGTGGTCGCGTTGAACCTCCGTCCGCGCGCCCGTCGGCCCTGATATCCCCGGGCGTCGAACACGGGCATCGAGGGGTTCCCGCGAAGAGCTCCCCGGAACCGTGGGTTAGCGGTGGCGGCTCGGCCGTTCGTCCGACGGAGCACGTTCGAGAACTTCGACGTACCCGCGCATCTTCCAATAGGTTTCGAGGTATTCCTGACCCCGGGGCGTGATGTCATAGACAGGGCGGCCGTCGAGCTCCTCGCTCTTCAGGAGACCGAGCGCGAGCAGGCGTTCCACAAAGTTCCGAAGTCGATCGACGGGCATCCCGGCGCCGTAGGACACGCGCGTGATCCGGGCGGCCCCGTGGTAATGCTTCACGACCTCGAGCACGGTGGCGTAGAGGTCGGTGACCTCCCGTCGACGTGAGGCATTAGGACTCCCTTCCCGGCCGTTCAGCATCCCCGAGCCTCCGTCCTAGAGGGGGAACGCGGGAAGGGCATCCACCTTATGCGGCGGGGTTCGAAGTCGGGCCCCCGGGTCGATCTCGGCCGATTCGGTGTAGGTGACCTCGTCTACGCTGGAACCCGAACTGATCCGAACCCGGGCGGCGTAGATGCGACGTACCTCGGTTCGCTCGCCCAGCTCGACGGACCCCCCATAGACATCGTCGGCGCGCGCACGGTCCTCGAGCTCGACCGCGCCCCCGACGAGAGGTCCGCTGACGCGAGATTTGCGCTGCAGGACCACCCGGCCTGCTTTGAGGCCCTCCTTCGTCGAAACGCGGCCTCCTATCTCCGCGAGCGACACGAAGACCGCCCTGCGGGCCGACAATGCTCCTCCGAGCTCGAGCCGGTCGCCCGTGAGCTCGTCTCCCACCGAGATGAACCCTCCGGCCTCGAGGGTGCGGGTCAAATGCAGGCTCCCGCCTACGTCGAACTTCCCGCCGACCTCGGCCGTTTCGCCGTCGGCGTTCCCTCGGATCGTCCCCATCCCGCCGACCTCGAGCTTGGAGAAGGTCAGGTTCCCGTGGGCCGAGAAGACGCCACCCACGTCGAGCGAGCCCCCCTTTCCGTCGCCCTTGAGCTCGGCGAAACCGCCGGCTTCGAGCGAGCCGAAGGTCAGCGGCGCGTCGGCGACGAACCGGCCTCCGACCTCGATCGACCGACGGACCGTCCCTCCGTTCAGATGGATGAGGCCGCCGGCCTCGAGGGTGTCCAGTTCGACATCTCCGACGTCCACGGTCCCACCGGCCTCCACGGATTCGGCCGTGAGCTTCCCGGTCAGGCGGAACCTCCCCCCGACGGAGACCTTCGTCGCGTGGAGCGTGCTGCCGCCGTCGAGGATCCCGCCGACCTCGAACTCCTCCGCCGTGGCTGCGCCTTGGACCCGAAATCCACGGTCGACGTCCGCACGACGCGCCCGGAACTCCCCGTCGACCTCGAGCCCACCGTCGCGGGTGTGCACGGAATCCTCCGCGATGAGGTTGCCATGGACCCGGACCGTTCCGTCATCGGAGATGAAGCTGCGACACTGGAGGTCACCGTCGACCTCGGCGTTCCCGTCGAACCGTGCCGTGCCGGTGACCACGAGACGGCCGTCTACGTCGATCCGTACATTCTCCTCGGCCCGCAGGTCGCCGTCGACCGCGCCGAGGCGGACCCGGGAGCCCTTCGGAACGCGTGTTTCGGTCATCGAGGGGAGCAGGACAAGGCCCACCTATAGGGATAGGTCACGTTCGGTGAGCACCCGGAAGGAGGCAGCGGGCCGTCCGAACTCCCTTAAGGTCCCAGTCCAGTCCCCAGCGTGGCCGATTCCCTCGACCGGGTACGCGCCGAGGTGGTCGCCTGTACCCGGTGCCCGCGTCTCGTGCTCTACCGCGAGCGGGTCGCGCTCGAAAAGAAACGCGAGTTCCGGGCCGAGACCTACTGGGGACGGGGCGTCCCAGGGTTCGGCGACCCTCGGGCTCGGCTCGCCGTCGTCGGACTCGCTCCGGCCGCGCACGGTTCGAACCGGACGGGCCGCGTATTCACCGGAGACCGCTCCGCGGCGTTCCTCGTCCGCGCGTTCCATGAGGCCGGCTTTGCGAATCAGCCCAGCTCGTTGCATCGGGGGGACGGCCTGCACTACTCGGACCTGTACGTCACCGCGGCGGTCCGCTGTGCGCCCCCCGACAATCGCCCGATGCCCCCCGAACGAGAGAACTGCGCACCGTATCTCGAACGCGAACTGAGGCTGCTCTCGAACGTCCGGGCCGTGCTGGCGCTCGGCGGGTTCGCCTGGGACGCGGTCCGTGACCTCGCCACCCCCGTGTACGGAGTTCCCCGGCCTCCCATGGCGTTCGCCCACGGCGCGTGCGTTCCCCTCGGCGCAGGGAGACCGATGCTCTGGGCCTCCTACCATCCGAGCCCCCAGAACACGAACACGGGCAAGCTCACTGCGGTCATGCTCGTCGACCTGCTCGAACGGATCCGGACCTCCTACCAGGCTGGGCCACGCCCGAACCGCCAGTCTTAACGGTCTTAGACCGTGGCCCGGGCGATGCCGGGTTTCGAAGTGATCGAGCGGGATGGGCTAGCCCGACTCGGCCGGTTCGACACGCCGCACGGCCCGATCGACACCCCGGCGCTCCTCCCCGTGGTTCACCCGGACCCGGCGCGCCAGCCGGTCTCCCCCGCCGAAATGCGCGACCGCTTGGGCGTGCGGGCCCTCATCACCTCCTCCTACATCGTCTGGCGAACGCCGCCGCTGCGCGCCGTTGCCGAACGGGAGGGGATCCACGGGCTGGTCCATTTCGACGGCGCGGTGATGACCGACTCGGGGGCGTTCCAGCAGCACGCCTACGGGTCGGTCGAGGTCGGCCCGGAAGAGATCTTGGAGTTCCAGCGCAAGATCGGCTCCGACATCCCGACCGTCCTCGACATCTTCACAGAGCCGGAAAGCTCGCATGACGAGGCGGAATCGGCGCTCGCGACGACCCTCGCGCGAGCCGCTGCGGCCCGGAAGGCCACCCCCGGACTTCTCGCCGTGCCGGTGCAGGGTGGCTCCCACGACGACCTGAGGATGCGTTCGGCGCTCGCGGCAAGCGAGCTCGGGGACGTCCTCGCGGTGGGAGGCGTGGTCCCACTCATGGAACAGTACCGGTTCGTCGAGCTTGCCCGGATGCTCGCGGCTGCTCGCCCCGGTCTCGGCGCCGGCTCGGCGGTCCATCTTTTCGGCACCGGCCACCCGATGACCTTCGCGTTCGCGGCGCTGTTCGGGGTCGACCTGTTCGACTCGTCCGCCTACCACAAGTTCGCCCGCCGAGGGAGCCTCCTCTTTCCCGAGGGGACGGTCTCGATCGACGAGATACGGGACCCCGTCTGCCGATGCTTCCTCTGTGCCGAGAGACCGCTGTCCGAGGTCGCAGACCTTCCGGCTCCCGAACGGGAGCGACGGATGGCTTTCCACAACCTCCTGACCTCGGTCGAGGAGATCGGACGCGTCCGGCGGGCGATCCGGGATGGGACCCTCTGGGAGCTCGCGGAGCGCCGAGCGGCCGGCCACCCCGCCTTACGCGCAGGTCTTGCGGAGGCATGTCGCTGGCCCGAGGTCTTCCTCCCGACCGAGCCCGAGAGCCGGCGCTCGTTCCGGGAGGTCTCCGTCGGGAGCCGCGACCGTCCTTCGGTCGTTCGATTCCAGCGACGGGTCGCGACCTTTGCCGCTGGCCGACCGAACCCTCGTCGCATACCTCGTATCGCGCTCCGGCCGGAGTATCTCCTCCATCTTCCCCTTCAGGACGCCACGGGGACGCCGATCTTCTGGGAGACAGCTACGCCGCTCGGAACCGTCCCTCTCGAGCTCGGCGACCTCTACCCGGTGGGTCCCTACCTCGGGGTCGACGAGTTCGCGGACCCGCGCCGACACCTTCCTCCGTCCGCGGTCCGCTCCTGGATCGAACCGCAACTCACGGAGTTGGCCGACCTCGACCGAGATTGGAGCGAAGCGTGGACGAAGTACCAGGTCGCGAGCCTGATCGAATGGCGGTACGGGCTCGCGGTCGCGAAGGAGATCGTCACCGGCCTCATCGGGGAGCGTTCGCGCCGTTCCGGCCGGCTCCGTGCGATCCGTTCCGAGGCGGCGATCCTCTTCCACATCGGCACGGACGGAGTTCCGCGCCCCACCTACCGTGGGGCGGAACGGCTTCGCGCAGTGCTTCCGCCGGGTCGCGAACGCGTCACGGTCTCCGACGACGCGCTCCCCTTCGTCCGTGGAGGCCGGAGCCTCTTCAGCCGATTCGTCGTCTCCGCCGACCCCGCGCTCGTCCCCGGGTCCACGGCGCTCCTGGTCGACCGCTCCGATACGCTGGTCGCCGTAGGCCGGCTGCTCCTCGCTCCTCACGAGATGCCGTGGCTCTCCCGGGGCGTCGCCGTGCGTGTCGTGGCACACGCTGCCGCGCCAGAACCCCCGGTCGACGACCCGGGCCCCGAAGCCGACCGCCGGACCCTCTGAAGGGGTGTGAGTAGAGCGGAGACCTTTATTCCGCGCGATGGTACTCCGCTCCGAACCGGGTACCGGGACACGTGATGACGAAGACCTTCCTTCTGCTGCAGCTCGACAGCGAAGGCGCTCCTTACTCCGAGGTCGCGGAGACGCTCGAGGACCTCGGGTTCCGCGCCGAAACCGAAGGGTACGATTTCGTCTACGATTGGGGGCGCGCGGTGAGCGTGGCGGAATCGCTCAGCTTCGCCGACCGCATCCAGGAATCGCTGCGCGGTAAGCGAGTCAACTTCCGGATCGAATCTACCGAGGAGTGAACGGCGGTCCGGGGCGGGGCGCCCGACCGTTATAACCACCGGGTCGCTCCTCGACCGATGGTCGTCGTAGGGATCGAGTCGACGGCCCACACCGCCTCCGTGGGGCTGGTCAACGAGCGGGCGGAGGTCCTCTCGCTCGCCTCCGACATGTATCGTCCCCCGAAGGGTGGGATCCATCCCCGGGAGGCCGCGAACCACCACGTGGAGGTCCTCCCGGACCTCGTACGACGGGCCCTCGAGCAGGCCCACGTCCGCCCGCAGGAGGTCGAGGCGGTCGCATTCGCCCAGGGCCCCGGGCTCGGCCCCTGCCTTCGCGCGGGGGCGACCGTCGCCCGGATGCTCTCCCTCGCGTGGGACCGGCCGCTCGTCCCGGTCAACCATTGCGTCGCGCACGTCGAGATCGCCCGAGTGCTGAGTGGGCTCGAGGACCCGATGCTGCTCTACGCCAGCGGAGGGAACACGCAGGTGATCGCCTATGCTCGCGGACGCTACCGGGTCCTTGGGGAGACCCTCGACATCGGCGTCGGGAACTTCCTTGACAAGCTCTGGATCGAGCTCGGCGGGACGTTCCCCGGGGGCCCGGCCCTCGAGCTCGAAGCGCGACAGGGCACCGAGCTCTGGCCGCTCCCCTACTCCGTTCACGGGATGGACGTCGCCTTCTCGGGGATCCTGACCGCGACCCTGGCCCTACATGCGAAGGGCGTGCCCCGCCCGGACCTCGCCTACTCCGTTGAGGTGACGACCTACGCGATGCTGACCGAGATCACCGAGCGGGCGCTCGCGCACCGGCGGCGCGACGCGGTCGTTCTCGGAGGTGGGGTCGCCTGCAACGAGCGTCTGCGCACGATGGTGAAGACGATGGTCGAGGGCCGGGGAGGAACGATGTTCGCCCCGCCGCGGTCGCTCTGCGTGGACAACGGCGCGATGATCGCCTGGACGGGGCATCTCGCCCACCGGGCGGGGGTGTCCGTCGCGGTCGAGTCCTCCGCGGTTGAGCCCCGTCAACGGACCGACCTCGTTCTCACCCCCTGGCGCGCCGACTGAATCCGTCCGTCGCGCGGGGCGGGTCCCGACCCCGACGGCGGGGATTAATTAGCCACCGGCCGGTCGCGCTGTCGTGGAAACGGTCGACGTACTCGTCGTGGGCGCCGGGCCCGCCGGGTCGACCGCCGCCCACCACCTGGCCCGCCAGGGACACCGCGTCCTCGTGGTCGAGGAGCACGGTCGGGTCGGCCAACCGGTGCAGTGCGCCGGACTCGTCTCGAAACGGGTCCTGGACCTCGCTGGGTCCGACTCGTTCGTCCGGACCTCGGTTCGGGGCGCCTCGGTCTTTGGACCGTCGCTCGGCTCGATCTCCTTCAAGGCGAGCGAACCGCGGGCGTACGTGATCGACCGGGCAGGGCTCGACGTGTACCTTTCGGAGAAGGCGGCCCACGCGGGCGCGGAGTACCGGACAGCCACACGCTTCGACCACGTCGTGGGAACGTCGGACCGTGGCGTAACACTCCGGCTCACGTCCCCCGGCGACGGCACGTCCGACGAGGTCACGGCCCGGCTCATCCTCGGGGCGGATGGGGTCGCGAGCGCCGTCGCGCGTGCGTTCCGGTTCCGGCGTCCCGTGGAGATCCTTCCGGCCTTCGAGGCCGAGATCCCCCAGAGCCCCGGCGACCCGGATACGGTCGAGGTCTACCTCGGACGCACGATCGCCCCGGGACTCTTCGGCTGGTGGATCCCCGACGGGGCCGGCGGGGCCCGCGTGGGGGTCGCCGCCGACGCCGACGGCACTTCGGCCCGTGCGTACTACGGGCACCTGGTCGAGCGCCTTGGCCTCCGGTTCGGAACGCCGCTCGGGAGCCCGACCGCGTACATCGTCTCGGGGATCCCGATCGGAGCCCTTCCGAAGACGCATGCGGCCCGCGTCCTGCTGGTCGGGGACGCCGCCGCCCAGGTGAAGCCGCTCTCGGGAGGCGGGATCTTCACGGGGATGCGGTGCGCCGAGATCGCGGCCCGGGTCGCTCACGACGCTCTCACGCGCAACGACCTCTCCGAACGCGCCCTGTCCGAGTACGACCGCGCGTGGCGGGCGGAGCTGGGGGACGAGCTGCGACGTGCGCTCTACCTTCGAAGGATCTTCACCCGCTTGAGCGATGCGGACCTCGACGGCATCATCGGGGCATTGAAGGACGCGCCCTCTCAGGCGACGATCGTCGCGTTCGGGGACATCGATTTCCCGACCCACGTCGTACGGGAGCTCCTCGGTCGCTCCCCCTCGTTGGTCCGCCTGCTGCCGAAGGCGCTCGGCGCGTGGCTCTCCTCGGGGGCCTATCGGGTCCCGGAGCTCGAGCCCGGGCCCTTGCGGAAGTAGACCCACGACCCCAGGCCGACCAGGACGATCGCTGCCGCCAGGACTCCTCCGAGGACCCAGTCCCAGGAGGAGGTCGTGACGTACACGGTGGTCTCGGGCAGGACGCCCGATACCCCGAGGACGGAAAG
>JBEKJT010000042.1:0-12686 GCA_050011075.1 Thermoplasmata archaeon | reverse complement strand
GAGAAGACGCGGGCTGCTCCGGAGGGATCTCGTCTTCGGGCGACGAATCCGCCCGCGCGGTCTCGGGCGGGGAAAGTGCAGGCGCGACGCTGGCGGTCGATTCCAGGGATTGCGCTCCAGTCACGGCTTCAGAAGGACCCGGCGTTTCAACGGCTGACGGCGTCTCCGCCGGAGCAAGGTCGGGTTGAGGGACTGAATTCTCCGATTCGTCGGGTTCGGAGACGCCATCCGAAGTTCCTCCTTCTTCCGGGCTCGGTTCTGGAGCAACGGCGAGCGCGATATCGCTGGGGAAGGCCGGAGGGGTCGGTTCGGTCGCAGGAAGTTCCTGTGTTTCCACTTCCGGAGACGGAATCTCCTCCGGGGCGGGTGCGGAGGTGGCAATCTCCGTTGTCCCTCCCGTTGGCTCATCAGTTGCTGCCTCCGGCAGTCCTTTCGCCGGTAGGAGTGAAAGGCCTCCGCCCCCGACGAGTTCGGCCTCCGCGGGAGCGAGTACCTCGACCGTGGGCACCGATGGGGGCGGCTCAATCCCCACGGTCTCGACCATCGGAAGAGGCTCTGCGACCTTGGAGTTCGCCGACTCCGTTTCGGTGGACAACGGTGGTTCCTCGACCGCATCTGGCCAGAGCGGGCCTTCGGTCGAGGAGGTCTTGTCCGGACGAGGAACGACTTCGACGGGGCTCTCGGAGCGGGCCGCCGGTTGATCTGTCCCCTGATGCGTGGTTGAGCGCGGGGTCGTAGGGGGCGATTCCGCCAAGGGTGCGGTGGGAACTCTCGTGCCACCGTTGACCGCTGGGAGGACGACGGAAAGTTCGGTCCTCGTCGGCGTCGGGGGTTGAAGCGCGGACGCGGGTCGCGAGTGCCGCGGGCGCGCCGGAGGAGCCGCGCCCCCCAGCCGGTCCGCTAGGGTCGCGGCCAAGGTATGGCCGAACCCGGGAAGGGCCGCCACCGTCTCGAACGGTGCTTGGCGGAATCCATCCACGGACTGGATCCCCACCTCCCACGCCGCACGGACCTTGGTGGGTCCGACCAGAGGCACTCCGAGAAGTCCGTCCAGCTCCTCGTTCAACTCCCGGATCGACGCCTCCCGAGCGACGAGCGCCCCGTCGGCGTAGTCGACCTCGAGGGGAGGCAGTTCCCCCACACGGGATCTTGCCGGCACCCGACGACGCGACGCGCGCACGGAACGGTGCTTGGCTCGCGGAGGTGTCCCGGGCATACCGGGCACATGAACCCACCAACGGGCTCCCGTGTGGGTGCGCCCGGTGACGCGATTTCGGGGAAGCGGCTCTTCGACCGTGTCGAGAACCCGAAGTTCCGCGAGCCCGAGATAGCGAGCGAGCGGTTCGGCCGCGCTCCGCAGTTCGGACGCCAACGGGTCCGTGGCTGCCACGACCGCGACCGGGAGCGCGCCGCCAGCCGGGACCGGGCGACTTCGAAGTCGGTGTGCCACTCGACGGGTCAGCCAGAAGGCGTCCGAGGAGAGGGGCGGCGGGGCGACGGGGCTCCGTGAATCGCGGGCGGGGAGCTCGAGGTACATTTCGCCCAGGTCCCAGGGAACCGGGACCGTCCCCGGAGGGAGAGTATCCCGATACTCGACCATCGATGCCGGGATCTGGCGCGAGAGCCCCTGGATTACGACCGAGAGTTCTCCCGGAGGGGGGATCTCGCCGGTCCGCCGTTGAGGCAGACGTTGGAGGAGATGGATAATCTGCGAGGCCTGGGCACCGTACACCCTCTGGATCTCGGGCTCCACCGGCACGAGTCGACGCGTCCGTCCTGTCCACGCCTCCTTCGGCGACCCCACGTCGACGCGGCCGACGCGAGCGAGACGCTCGAGGACGGGCCGGTCCTGTCGTAGCTGGTCGCCGACGTCGTCGGTCGGGACGACGAGCGCCGCCGCGGAGATGGGGGATTCGAACGGGATTCGCTGGTGATGGCGGAACGATTCCACCGCCGCGCCGACCGAGCGCCAGCGCTCCCATGCGGCCACGAGCTCGTCATCCCGGAGCCCACGCTCGTCCAGCGTTACGGCGGTCTCGAAAAGGCTCGCCCGCCCGGCGAAACGCCGATGAACGGACTCCGCAAGGTACGGGGTGATCGGTGCTAGGAGCTCAACACCGGTGCGCAGGATGTAGCTCGTCGTGCGGAGGACGGCATTCTTCCCCGCCGAGGGTCCCAAAGGCCCAAGGCGAGCGCGTACCCAGTCGCGGTACTCCTTGAGGTCGTTCTCGAAAAAGCGGAAGAGGCGTTGGTGCGCCCCCGCCGGGTCAAAGCGGTCGTAGGCGGCCAGCGCGAGCGCCCGCGCGCGCTCCCACCGCGCGAGGACCGCGCGGTCCTCAACCTCGAGTTCCCCGAGGAACCCCGTGATGGGTTGCGCGAAGGAGGAGACCATCGCGGGGTCGCACATCGCAAGCAGTTCCTGGGCCAACGTCCAGAGCCGGTCGAGGCGCCGGCGCTCCTGAACACACCGCTCCACGAAGCTCGAAGTGGCGCCGTCGCTTCTCTCGGTACCGATGAAGGCCGCACGGACAGCGTCAGCGCCGTTCGCCCCGACGAGTCCGACTAGGTCGATCTCCGGGATCGTCGGGAGCACGGTGAGGCTCGTGTTCGAGACCGTCCCCTGGATTCCGGCCATCGCGGTCAGATCGTGGATGAACCGTGGAACGCGGCGTCGCTCGGGTAGATACACGCGGGCCGAGTCGTCGGGTGGGAACGGGTCAGCCTGGGCCCAGGACGCGAGCGTGCCGGCGAGCGCCGGCAGCAGGCGACGGCGACTCGGGTACTTCGTACCGCCGCACGTGCAGGCCGGGGGACCATCGAGGGCATCCAGGCGTTCGCAGCGGGAGCACTCGAGAAGAGCGATTCCGGACGGTTCTTCGGTCTCCTCCGTCTCGCTGATCGGCCACGGCGCCACTTCCACGCGCAGCAGTGCCGGTGCCGAAGGCAGGAGGCGACGGTAGAGCTCGATCCGATCCGCCGGTAGGCGGCCCGGCTCGAGACACCAGGCTCGACCCGGCATCCACAGAAGCGGGGTTCCGCAGAGTACGCAGTGTGGGACCCCGCGACGGACTCGCAACTGCGCGAAGACGGACGCGCCTTCTGTCAGGTCACGCACGATGAACTCGTTGGCCGTCGTAACATCGAGACCGGCGTACTTGTGCACGAGCGTGACATCGAGCTGTCCCTTCGGTGTGACGAGGGGCCATCCGGCGACCCCGTGGCCCTCCGCGATCGCCGCGTCGGTGCCACCGTGGCCCGGGACCAGCGGCACGATGCCGGTCCCGGTGTCGGTGACGTCCGAGACCGCGAGCACGGTGCCGGCGGGCGGCGTCAGGCTTCCACCCATCGGAAACTCGTGACGAAGGGGGTAATCGTAGGCTCGTCCGGCGTACTCTTTCCCCGGGCGTTCCTCCAGGATCTCAAAACGACTCTCGGGGAGCCATTCGCGGAATCGCTCGATCGACGACTCGGAAGTGAAGACGACCTCCTCCGCGTCGCGGCGTCGATAGCGCGCGACGACGTACGAAAGCTCCGGATGGATGAGAAGGGCGGTCGTACCGAGCAGCCGCCAGGGGGCATCGACCCAGACCAGTCCGTGGGCGACGCCGCCCTTCCACGGCAGGTCGAAGCGGACGAGATACGCGTCCCCCTCTTCCTCCTGGTAAACGATCCGCTCCGGACTTCGCGGAGCGGCACACGTCGGACAGCATCGCATCGGAAAGTCCCGGGCAACGACGATTCCGGCACGAGCCAGTCGGCTCACGATCGCCTCGACCCCGTCGTGACGGGGCTCAACGTCCCAGCGCCGGGAACCCGTGCCCCCAACCCAGACCCCAAGGGAGCGAAGGAGCGGGCCGACCGCGGTCTCGGCCGCCTCCGGGAGGCCGGCCTCCCACCGCAAGATCCCGACAGCGCGACGGCCCGCAAGCGCGAGGAACCGAGCGTCCGCGTCGGCCGCGACCGCGCGCTGCGCCACGAGCTCGGGTGCCTCGCCCGGGGTGAAGGTCCCTTCGAACTGGTGAACGAGCGGACCGTCCGGCGGCCCGAGGATGCCGGAAACGGACGGCAGACGACGGGCCTTCCAGAAGCCTTCGACCTCCCGCTCGAGAAGATGCGGGTCGTAAACGGAGGAAGGAGCCATGGCTGCGGACGCCGGGTGAGTGAATGAACGAGGGGTCTCGTCAGGAATAAACCCTCCCCCTGAACGGGCAGGTCCGACGCGCGCTCCGGGGCAACTCTTATCCCACTGCATTCCTCCCCAAAAACCCGAGGAAGAATCCGATGGCCTGGACGACGCAGGAGGTTCGCGAGCTCAAAGAAGGTCGCTATATGCTGATCGACGACGAACCGTGTCGGATCCTCAGCATCCAGACTTCGAAACCTGGAAAGCATGGCGAAGCGAAGGCCCGCATCGACGCGGTCGGGATCTTCGACGGCTCGAAGCGCAGCGTTGTGTTCCCGGTGAAGCACAAGGTACAGGTGCCCATGATCGGAAAGCGGCAGGCTCAGGTCCTTTCGCTGACCGACACGGAAGTGCAGCTGATGGACCTCGAGAATTACGAAACGTTCAGCCTGGCCCTGGACGCGGAGACGAAGGGGCAGCTCGCGCCTGGCACCGAGATCCAGTATCTCGATGCTATGGGGAAACGGCGCATCACGCGCACCTGAAGGCTCCCGATTTCGCCCCCCGTAGCGGGCGACTTCGCGCGCTTCATTAATAAGGAAGTCCGGGCATGAAACGGATACCCGAGGGGGCCGATCGGTACTGTCGGGCCTTCTGGGATTAGGAGCGGGGTCGTACGACGGGTCCAGGCAGCGTAGGCGGTCTGCCGTCCTCCCGGCTGACTCGAATCCTCCAGGAAAAGGCGGAGGCTCTCAAGAGACAGCGTCAGGCCGCGGAGGTGGCGCTCAAGGAGGTCGAGGAACAACTCCTGAGGCTCGGCCAACTCGGCATTACCCCGGGCGGGGTCGCCGAGAGAGTGCAGGGGATCAAGGCGCTGCAGCGGCGGTCCGACTGGGAAGCGGTCGAGATCCAGTCGAAATCCTTGCTCGATTTTCTCTCGAAGACGGTCCCGGCCAATCTTGAGGACCGGCGGAAGCGCACCGTCGAGGCGCTGGGGCGCCTTTCCGGGATCGGGATCGCGGTCCCCCCGCAGCTCGCGGGGGAATTGGATTCGCTCGCCCACCCCCCGGCCGATGAAGCGTGGTCGATCACGGTCGGCCGGCTCGCCCTCGCCGAGGAGTCACTGCACAAGGCCGAGGCTGACCACGTTGCAACGAGCCGAGCGAAGGCGCAGCACGTCGCCCAATGGGCGGAACTTACGCCGGACCGCCTCTCCGAATTCGAGCGCCGGCTGGACGAAGTGGTCGGCCCCGCGAACCAAGGCCGCCTCGCCGAATCCATGGAGGCCATCGACCGCCTCCTCCGCGACGGTCTTCCCGAGGCTGCGGAGCGTCGCCGTAAGATCCGGGACGCCTCCGCGACCCTGGTCGCCCAGGCGAAGGAACACGGAGCGTCGACCGCCCGTCTTGAAACGGCGCTGGATTCCGACTCGGGAGCCTCCCCCGTGGCCTGGCCGGAAACGGTCCCCGCGGTCGAGGGTGCGTTCGCGGAGGTCGGTGAGGCCCTCCGGGAACGGTGCAGGCTCGCTCTGGAGGGTCTCAAGGCCTCGGTCGAAGCCACCGTGGACTACGGGGTCGACCCGGGCGAGGCCCGTCAGAAGATCGAAGAAGCGCTCGCCCGGCTCTCCACCGCGACCGCGCTCGAGGTCGTTCCCCTCTTCGTGGAGGCTCGTCGCTCTGCGGAAGAGCCGGTGGTCACCGTGATCGCCGGACTGCTCGACGAGGTCCGCCCCCGGATCGTCGAGGCGCGTCGCCTGGGTCGCGACCCGAGCGAGGTCTTCGCCTCGATGAACCGGGCACGGGAAGCGCTCCGTCTCAAGATCTACTCCGAAGCGTTCGCGGCGGGCCAAGAGGCACTCGACCGGGTCGGGCGTCTGACCGAGGACCTCGAGGCCGCGCGAGATGAGCTTCAGGCCCTGGAAGAGATGGTCGAGCGTTTCCGCAAGGTCGGTTTCCTACCCGAGGCCTTCGAAAGCCCCCTCGCCCGCATCCGTAACCATCTCGAACGGGCCGAGGTCGCGCCGGCCCGGGAGCTCCTGCGAGAAACGGTCGTCCACCTCGGACGGGACGCCCTCCAGTTCTTCCTCGCCCGTTGGATCTCGCTCGACAAGGTGCGCGAATATGCCCGCGACCGGGGATTCCTGCCGGCCGAGGCCGACCAAGGGATCACGGAAGCGCGGGAGCTGCTTGACCGCGGCGAGCTTGCCGAAGCCGCCGAACGGATCGCGCGGGGCGAGGTGGCGCTCCGCACGGCCGCGGCCCCCCACGTCGCGCGCCGGGTCGAGGAGATGGAACAGGGCCTTTCGGAGATCTCGGACGAGACCCTCACCGCGCCGGTGCGGCGGCAGCTCGCCGACGCCGATGTGAGCCTCCGCGTCAAAGAGGACCTGCTCGGGTCGGTCGAGAGCCTTCGCCGGGCCGAACGGGACTTCGCTTCGGTGTTCGCCGCCCATGCCTCGGCGTTGGTCGAGGTCCTCGAGTCGGAAGGCGAGGTCTTGGAGTCGATGGGGGGCGCGAGCGACGAGATCCAGCGCCAGATCGACGAGGTCCAGCAGATCTTCAACATGGGCGACTTCGTCAAGGCGTCCCGGGCCTCCCAGGAGATTCGCACCCGCGCCCAACAACAGCAGCTCCTGCGGAGCGAAGAGGCCGTCTCCCACGCTAAGCTCTCGCTGGTCGAGCTCGAGACGATGGGGCTCGACCTCACGAACTTCCGCTCTCAGCTCGAGGAGGGTCATGCCGCCGCCCGGGCCGGACGCTTCCACGAGGCGTACAAGGTCGCGACGCGGCTCGAGGAATCCGCCGCACGAGCCCGAGCGAGCGCCCACGAGATCCTCGAGGGGATCGCGCACGCCCAGGACTTACTCAGTCGGCTGCGCGAGGCGGGGGCCGACCCCGCCCCGTTCTACGACCCGCTGCGCACTGCGAGGCTCGCGGTCCAGGCGCTCGAGTTCGACCCGGCCCGGGCCCTCCTCGAGGCCACGAATCAACAGCTCTTGAACGAGGAGGCGCGCCTCGAGACGACGGGACTTCTCACCGAGATCGGGCTCCTGATCGAAGACGGCCGTCGGCTCTCCTCCCCCGTGGACCCGTTCGTCACGCGTCTCGAGCAGCTGAAGACGGAACGGGCGACCGCGCCCCCCGAGGCGACGCGCACCGGGGCCCGGCTTCTTCACGAGGAATTGATCTCGATCCTTCGGCCGGTCCTCGAGGAGAACCTTCGGGCGCTCGAACGGGACCTCGACATCGCGCGGTCTGCGGGCGTGGACCTCGCGAAGATCCTCGCCCCTCTGAGCGAGGCTCGTCGCCGAATCTCGCTTCCCGTGCCCGTCGGCGCGGCGGCCCTGCTCGATACGGCCCACACCGAGCTCATCTCGACGCGCGGGTTCGTTGAGCACGCGGAGCGCGTGGCGAAGCGCGCTCGCGAGTCGCTCGCCCAGGCCGACCTTCTCCACGTCGACGCGTCCGCCCAGCGCCAGGGGATGGAGCGGCTCGAGCAGTTGCTGGCGCAGAAGCAGTACGCACGGGTCATCGAGCTCGGGGGCCCGCTCGAGCGCGACTTCCTCCAGGCGACCTACCAGCACGTCTCGAAGACGCTCGCGGGATTCCAGGCCACCGTCACCCGCATCCGTCACTCGGGGGTCGATACCTCCCTCGCCGAGAACCTTCTTCACCAGGCGCGAATGGCGCTCGACGAAGGGCGACCGGTCGAGGCACTTCAGTTCGCGTCGAAGAGCGAATCGGAGCTCGAACGGGCCGAGCTTCAGCGCCGCCTGGCCGAGGGGTCGCTCGAGGCAGCCGGGAGCTCGATCCAGCGGACGGTCGCCGAGGGAGCTCTGTCACCGGTCGCCGCAGAGGAGTTCGAGGCGGCCCGCGTCGCTTTCCAGCAGCGGGCGTACCCGGACGTACTCGTGCGCTGCATGAACGCGCTCGACGCGCTCGGAGTCGCTCGGGAGGGCCACCGACGGGCGAAGGAAGCGATGGCCAATGCGGACCGCCAGGTCGCCGAAGCGGTCGAGAACGGGGCCGACGTGATCGAGGCGTCCGCTCGCCTCGCCGAAGGCCGGCATCACTTGGAAGTGGGACAGTACTCCGAAGCGATTCGCGCGGGTCGGGAGGCGACCGAAATGGGCCGCTGGGCGATCGAGCGGCTGTTCGCCGCGCCGATGGGGGAGCTCCGACGCCAGGTCGAAACCGCGCGTCAGCAGGGCCTCACGACCGAGGTCGACCCTCTGGACGCCCTCGCGAACGAGGGGGAGACCGCGCTGCGGGGCCACGAGTGGTCCCGGGTCCGCGAGACCCTCGCGCGCGGGGATTCGCTGAGCCGACGGATCTTCGAGGCGGTCGCCGACGGCCGCTGGCGCGAGGTCGAGGCGGAGTACGGTCGTCTTTCGGCCCCCGCGCCCGCCGAGCTCGCTCGCCGCGACGCTGTGCGCCGACAACTCGCCGAGGCCCGCGAACGGCGGGACTTTGGGGGAGCGCTCACCCTGGTTCGCGCCGAGCTCGAGATCGCACGTCACCGTCACCGGGAGGAGATCGACGCCCGGATGGCCGAGTTCAAGGACCGTCTCTGGGTCGGAGAGCGTCTCGGCATCGACACGACCCCCGTGATGCAGACGTTCAGCGAGGCCCGGGTCGCGGTCGACTCCGGTCGACTCGACGAGGCGGAATCGATCCTGGCCCGGGCCTCGACCTCCCTCGAACCGGTGATCCGGGAACCGTTCGTGCAGCGTTTGAAGGACTTGCAGACCGAAGTAACGTTCGCGGAAGACGGTCTCCACGTCAGCGTCGGCCCGGTCCGCCAACGCCTGAAGGAGATCGTGGAGACCGAGAAGGCCGGCCGCGTGCTCGACGCGGGACGCCTTTTGCTCAAGGCAGAGGAGGAGCTCAATCTCCGCAAATCGCTCCACCGGGAGCTGATGAACCTGCACTACCTCATCGATGCCGCGCTTGCCCGGGCGCACGAGCGGCACCTCGATACCTCTGCCGTGCGTGCCCTGCTGTCCGAATCGATCCGACTGCGCGATGCCGACTATCCGGCCGCGCTCGAGAAGGCCCGAGAGGCGTTGAGGAAGCTCCAAGAGGAGGGCGCCGTCGCCCCGGAGGCGGTCCCCACCCCGGCCGCGCCCGCAACTTCTCCGTTCTGGCCGTTCCGCCGTCCCCCGTCCGAGCCCTGACCGCTTCTCCCGGTCCGTCCTACGACGAGAGGAAGCCGGACCCGACACCGGCCACGGGGTTCGGAGGCAGGCCGCGCGGGGGTCCGAGCGGGAGACGGTCGTACTCGACGGTGTGCTTTATGCCGCGGCGGCGCAGGAGCGCGGAGACCTGCTCGGTGATCTGGACGACCTCCTGGCAGCGCGCGGGCTTCGTGAAGTAGAACTCGGCGCGACGTTCGTCGGCGATGGGGAAGATCAGGCGGAGGCCGAATGCGTCCTGGCGGTTGTAGCCGACCGGTTTGCGGTCCCCCTTGAGGTCGCGCAGGTTCTCGCTGAGCAGTACCTCGGGGAGCAAAGGGTCGGACTCCTTCACGAACGGGCGGTTCATCTCGACGACCCGTTTGTGGATCTCGGGATAGACCCGGACGAGGTCCTTGTAGGACCGCTTGGAGTCGAGCAGGATGTGGCCGCTGCGGGCCTTTACCGGTGGGGTCACGGCCGCACGAGGAGACCGACGCTCATAGGGGCTTCGGGGGGACCCGCACGAAAGTCCCTTCCGGCCCTCCTCCGACGAAAGGCTCAAAGAGGACGCCCGCTACCCGGTTTCGGCGCTCCCGTAGTCTAGTGGTCAAGGATAGAGGCCTCTCGAGCCTCTGACGCGGGTTCAAAGCCGGACGGCTACCGCCATCCGGGGAAACTCCCGCCGGGAGCACCTCCCCACGGGGTAAATACAATTATCATGCGGCTCGTGCGGGCCACAGGCCGCACCTCGGGCATGGGCGGTTGATTTCCCTGTGGTCGTGCGACCCACATCGGACCACCTCGTCCCCCCACTTGCGAATCGCCCTCTTCTCCCGGAGATCCATCTTACGGTCCGACGTCTCGGCACGGCGTCGTACCCGTCGGCTCAATGCCGGCATATCCGCGATGACTCCGGTGTACCCGGGGCGAGTGAGATTGACCGGGCCGGTGGAAGCGAATCCGCCGTCGTTCGTTAGGACCTTCGCTATCTCCCCGTTGTCTACGAGCCGCGCAGGATGGGAAGGAGAAAGGTCTTCTCCGGGCGCAGGCCCTTTTTCTCCGCGAGGAATTCTATCTGCGCTCAGCGTGAAAGGACCAGCGCCCCTCCCCCCTCGTCAAGAACCTCTAGGGCGGCGCGTGTGGTCGGCCCTGGCGTTCGCATAACGTCACCGATGGCGCATCCGTGCCTTTGCCCTGCCTATTCCCGTGAACCTCGGGGTCCGAAGAATCTACATGAGCGGCAAGACGGCCGTTGTCAGTCTCCCTCCCGACTGGCTCCAGGGTAACGACCTCGGACCCAGCGATCAGGTCGAGATTTGGTACAACGGCGAGATTCGCGCCCGTCCCAAACGGAAGGCAAGGGAGGTAAATGATGGACCACAGGTCGCCGAGTCTCCTCCCGCGTGACTCGAATCCGTTGGATTCCGGGGAAGATACCCGGGTCCGACTCGGCCAACACGTCACATGCTCGGAAGAGTGGCGTTACGATATCCTCCTGACCTGGGCCGCCCCGGGATACCTTCATCACGTCATACCGGACGAGTGTTGCGCGAATCTCGCATTCGTTGGACCCAAATCGTCAGGAAGGACCACTGTGACTCAAGTCGCCGTCCCGGTCGCCGGGAGAGAGATGCTCGCGAGCGGGACACTCGCACCATGATTCGGGCGTTCGAGCCCGCCAGGGTGCCCGAAATCGACGAGCTCGACTCGAATCTCAAGAAGGAAGAGAACCTCGAAGGAATCCTTCGCGTCGGTAACAAGTGGAGCGGCGGCTACAAGGTATGCGATCCCAGACCGAAGGTGGCCAAAGAGCGGTCGACCCCACGATCGAGGGACCGAAGGTCTACAACTACCGGCCTGAGATCGAGGATGCGCTTCAGACCCGGACCTACGTTATCGAGATGCCCCGACAAGATGACCCCGGCCAGGTCGTCGGGAATTTGTTTCTAGAGTCTGCTATCCGCCCTGTCGGCCCGTGCCTCCGTGAGACGTGCGAGTTTGCGGTCGCCGGTTGGACCGACGACTTCGTCCGGGCGCACATCCTGTCACCCGAGTTCGAGGCCCGCGTCGGATCTCTTCCGGGGAAGCTCGCATGTCACCGACAGTGGGCGGCAGTCCGCTAGGTCACCAGTTCTATCCGACCGATGGAAATGTTGTGTCCAGCAACGGAGACGTTCCTCGTCTGCGACGCGTAGTCTGGCGCCGCGATTGTGAGCACGCAGGTCCCGTTCGGGAGCAGGACGGTGAAGTACCCTGACGGGTTCACGGAGACCGAATCCGGCGTGCCGTCCAGGACGTAGGAGATGGTCGCGGTCGGAATCGGATTGCCTACGGTGTCTGTGACCTTCCCCGTGATCTTGCAGGTGTGCGGCACCAGGATGGCGAGCTGGAAACCGACGTTGGGGACGGCTTCGCCCGCGACGAGAACGGACCGACTGCTGGACGCGTACCCCGGTGCGGTCGCCGTGGTCTCATACGTCCCGTTCTCCAGAGAGAGCGAGAACTTTCCGGTCGATGTGGCCGTGGTGACGAAGTGGCCCTCCGACCCGTTGGCGAAGACCGCGGCTCCCGAGATCGCGACTCCCATGGTGGTGCTCACGATTCCCGTCACGGCATAGGGCGGGCGAGTAGAGAGAGCCGCTTGGAACCCCCATGTATCGTTGAGGTAGGATCCGGAGCCGCCGTTCCCGGACTCATCGTACTGGCCGCCGAACACAACGAATTGTCCGGTCACGGGATCGTAGACCCCGCGGCCCACCGCTCGATGGGGAGGGCTCGGGTACGCCCAGAGGCTGGTCCACGTCGTACCGGGTGCCCCTGTGAACAACCAGACGTCGTTCCAGTAGAGGTCTTCGGAGTTGCCACCGAAGAGCACCACGCCGCCGAGCGCCGGGTCGTAGTCGATCGCCGAACCGCTGCGCGCCGGGGGAGGCCCGTTCTTCAGGACCTGGGTCCACGTATTATTGACAAAGGTCCAGGTGTAGGCGAGGATGGTGCGGTTGTTGTATCCGCCCATGAGGACCACCTTGCCGATCGCTGGGTCGTACACCATGTTCGGCTCGCCGCTCGGGCCGGGCCCCGGTGTCTTCTGATGCAAGAGGGTCCAGGCTCCCGAGAGGTTGCCGGGCAGCACCCATGTCTGGTTGAGGAACCCGTAGGTCGAGATATTCAGGCCGGTCCCGACGTGCCCTCCGAACAGCACGATCTCGTTATTCACGGCGTCGAACGCCATCCCGGCAGAACGGATCTGCGGCACTCCCGAGGACCCTAACGTTCCCGTGATGTTGGTCCAGACCCCGGCCTTGTACGTCCACGTGTCGTTGAGATACGTGGTCCCGTGCGTGCCACCGTACAGCACTGCGCATCCGCAGTCGGTGTCGTAGGTGA
>JBEKJT010000041.1:0-12723 GCA_050011075.1 Thermoplasmata archaeon | reverse complement strand
AACGGAGCGACCCATCCCCTCTGGTCTCGCATCCACTACGCCTCCCCAGCCCTGCCGACCGAAGTCCCCGACCTGCTTGCGGACGTCTCGCCGGTGCGGCCCGACCGAGAGACCGAGGAGGCGGCCGACGTCTGCGTCATCGGAAGCGGTGCCGGCGGCGGCGTCATCGCGGCCCGGCTCGCGGCCGCCGGGCGTCGCGTGGTGGTCCTCGAGTCCGGTGCGTGGATTCCCGGTCTCGCCTACCCCAGGACGGAGCGCGAAGCGTTCGACCGGTTGTATGTCGGCAAAGGAGTTGTCCCCACCCGGGACTCTGCCATTGCCATCCTCGCGGGCGAGGCCGTCGGGGGCAGCACCGCAATCAACTGGATGACGTGCCTTCCTCCCCTTTCAGTGGCTCGAGCCGAATGGGCAAGCGAAGGAGGGATGACCGATGCGACGACCTCCGAGTTCGACCGCGCGTTCGCCGCCGTCTCCGCCCGCCTACGGGTCTCCTTGGCGGAAAGTGATGTCAATCCCTCCAACGACGCGCTGCGTCGGGGATGCCGTGCCCTGGGGTACCGGGAGGGGGCCGAATGGGGCCTGATCCCGCGGAACGCCGTCGGGTGTCGGTCCCGTTGTGGCTTTTGCACGTTTGGTTGCCCCTACAACACCCGTCAGTCTACTCTCGTCACGTTCCTCGCCGACGCGCTCCGCGGGTCCGCCCGGCTCTATGCCTCGACCCGAGCGGAAGAGATCGACCAGGAGGGGGGTCGGGTGCGCGGGGTCTCGGCCGTCTTCACCGGGGGAGACCGACCTCGGAGGGTGTACGTGCGCGCGAAGACCGTGGTCGTGGCCGCCGGGGCCCTTTCTACACCTGCCCTGCTCCTGCGTTCCGGTATCCGGTTCGCCGGGGTCGGCGCCGGGCTGCGACTCGACCCCACGACCGCGCTCGTCGGCGAGTTCCCCGACGCGGTGCGGCCCTGGGACGGACCCCCCCAGACGATCGGCATCTACAAGTTCCAAGCGACGGACGCCGGGGACCACGGACCCTGGATCGAGGTCGCGCCGGCCCACCCGGGGCTCGCGGCGATCGCGCTCCCGTGGACCGGTGCCGCCGACTTCCGCAGGCTCATCGAACGCTCCGAATACGTCGCCACCCCGATCGTTCTCGTGCGGGACGTCGGGGAGGGACGGGTTTCGATCGACGCCCACGGCCGTCCCGTCTACGACTACGTTCTCACTTCGCGCGACCGGTCGAACCTCGTCCGCGGTATGGTGGAGACCGCCCGTGTCCTTCGAGCCGCGGGTGCGACCCGTCTTCTCTCGCTCCACACTCCGTATCTCGAGGTAGGGAGCGGGAGCCGTACGGTCTCCGAGCACGAGCTCGACGAGTTCATCTCGGGAATCGAGCGCGCGGGCGTTCGCGAGAACTCGATCGCCCTGTTCTCGGCGCACCCTATGGGCTCGGCTCGCGCGGGGACCGATGCGAAGCGTTCGGCCGCCCGGCCCTCCGGGGAGGTCCACGGAGTCGAGGGATTGTGGGTGGGCGACGGGAGCCTCCTGCCGACCGCTCCCGGGGCCAACCCGATGATGTCGATCCTGGCTCTGGCCTGGCGCACCGCCGACCGGATCGGTGCGAGCCTTTCCGCCGGAGGTTAGGGTTAAGAGGCCCACTCGGGTGGGCCGGCCCGACGGAGACCAATTCGATGGCGACCTTCACGGTCCGCGGTGCGTTCTACGCGCGCCGCGGATATTGGCAGACCTTCACGAAGACCCACGAGGCCGAGAGTGGCGAGCTCGTTCGCGAGTGGGCCCTCTCCGAGATCGGCGGTTGCCACCACGTGAAGCGCCAACAGATCCGAATCGAGTCCGTCGCCGAGTTCGTGGCAGAGGCACCGAAGACATGAGCGCCTCCTCCCCACCGCCGACGGAGATCACGGAACAGCAGGTCCAGGAGGACCTGGCGCGCCTCGACGCGTATCGCTCGCAACTGAACGCGCTGGTCCAACAGCACCAGTACCTTGCTGCCTCCCGGCAAGACCACCTACGGGCGCGAGAGAGCCTAGAGGGGGTTGACCGCGCCCCACCGAGCGCGGAGCTTCTGCTGCCGCTCGGGGCGGAGACGTTCGTACGAGGTTCGATCGACCGCACGTCGCCCGTTCTTCTGGGGGTCGGCTCGGGAATCGTCGTCGAGATGGAACGGCCTAAGGTCGTCGAGCTCCTCGCCGACCGGCTCCTCCGCATCGACCATGCGGTCCGAGACCTCGAGGGCCAGATGACGTCCATCGACGAGCGGATACAGCTCCTGTCGCAGCGGTTGGATGCGATCGCCCGCGCGAGCGCGGCGGGGCCCGATGTGGGCGGCGATTAAGTCGCGACTGCGGCGCAGAGCCGCGCCCGACGAAGAAGGTGCAGCTCCTCCTTCGGGTGTCCCCCCAATCTCCCCGGACGTACGCGCCCCTTCAGCAGCGACCCCGGATGCTGCGCCCTCTTCTGCCGGGACTCCGAGACCACAGTCCTCGTCGGCCGATACAGGGGATTCTACGTTCACGGACGGCTTCCTCGGCCGGCGCCTGAAGGAAGGCACGATCGACGATGTACTCGACGACCTGGAGATCGTGATGCTCCAATCGGACGTGGCCCTCCCGGTGATCGAGCGGTTGCGGCGGGACCTGCGCCGCGAGCTTGCGGGGAAGAAGCTCCGGTTCGGTGTTGACGCGGAGGGGGCGATCCGCACGAGCCTCGAGCACTCGGTCCGAGCGATGCTCGCACGGCCCCCGATCGACCTCGTCCAGGCCGTGAAGGCCCACCCGGCGAAACCGTACGTGATCCTGTTCGTGGGCGTGAACGGTACGGGCAAGACCACGACGGTAGCGAAGCTCGCGGTCTGGCTCCGCGCCCAGGGCCTCTCCGCGGTCATCGCCGCGGGGGACACCTTCCGCGCCGGGGCGATCGAACAGCTCCTCGTGCACGGGGAACGCCTCGGCATTCGCGTGGTCCGGCAGCAGGAGGGGAGCGACCCCGCGGCCGTGGCGTTCGACGCCGTCCAACACGCGAAGGCCAAAGGGATCGACGTGGTCCTGGTCGACACCGCCGGTCGCCAGCATACGAACGAGAACCTGATCGAGGAGGCGAAGAAGATCCGGCGCGTGGTCGCCCCGGCGCTCACCCTGTTCGTGGGGGACGCGTTGAGCGGGAACGACGTGGTCGAGCAAGCCCGGCTCTTTGACCAGGCGATCGGGGTCGACGGTCTCATCCTTACGAAGCTCGACGCGGACGTGAAGGGAGGGGCGGCGCTGAGCGCCACGTTCGTCACCAAGAAGCCGATCCTGTTCGTGGGCGTCGGCCAGGGGTACTCGGACTTCACGAAGTTCGACCCCGACTGGATGGTAGAGCGACTCTTCGCCGAGGGGACCGCCGGGTGAGCGTCCGGGTCGAGGTCGTCCTCGTTCGACCGAAGGAGGACGGGAACGTCGGCGCCGTCGCCCGCGTCGCGCGCAACTTCGGGGCCGACCGTCTCGTTCTCGTAGCCCCCCGCGCCGCCGTAGGGTCCGAGGCCCGTCGTCGCTCGATGGGGGGTCTTCCCATCCTGCGCGCCGCCGTTCGATTCCCTACCGTTGCCCAAGCCGTGGAGGACGCCGACCTCGTGGTGGGCACCACCGACCTCTCCACCGGTCGGTCGACCGCCTACCTCCGACGCTCCGTGAGCCCCGAGCGGCTGGGGGAGCTCGTGCGCCCGCTCGTGGGTACGGTCGCGATCCTGTTCGGGCCCGAGGACAACGGCCTCTCCCGCGAGGAGCTTGCCCGCTGCGACCTCCTAGTCCACATCCCGGCACGGAGGGAGTTCCCGACCCTCAACCTCTCCCACGCGGCTGGGATCGTCCTCTACGCGGTCAACCGGGCCCGCGCTTCGCCCGACCCCGAGACGACCCCGGCTCCCGAGGTCCTCGAGCTGAACGGAAAGGAGAAGGAGCTGTTCCTCGACCGGCTGGGAGAGCTTCTCGCTCGCGTGGGCTACCCCGCGCACAAACGACGGGGTTTAATCCTCCTGTTTCGTCGTGTTCTAGGCCGGGCGACGCCGACCGAGGCGGAGTACCGGATGATGCTCGGGCTCTTCAAGAGCGTCGGGCGCGAATTGGATCGGAGCCCCCATGGGAGAAAGTAACGGCGATTGGCTGCGAGTGCGAGGCATCGGCCGCGAGCGGTTCGCGGGCTACCTGGCCGACTACCTCGGAACCCTGGGCTATGCCGTGGAGCGAAGCGAGTCGACCGAACCCGTCGAGAGCCACCTCAAGGGGCGGCTCGAGCGCATGAATCCCGCCGTCCCGCCCGCCGCGAACGCCCTTGAGTTCCGTTTCTATCCCACGAGCGGGGGCGCGGCCGTGGTGTGGGAAGCGCCGACCGAGGTCCCCAGCCCCGACCGATCCCGGATGGACCGGCTCATGCGCGAGATCCAGGCGCACCTTGAGCGGGTCGTCCACTCCGAGAGCCACGCGACGGCGAAGGTCGTTCGACCCGTCGAATCCCGCCTTCCCTGGTCCAGTGTGTCCAAGCCCGGCGAACCGTAGGGCGGCCGGACCGCCTCAGCTCCCGGGCGGCCCTTCTTCAACGGTGGAACGTTCGCGAAGCCCGTCGGGCGCGGCGCAGCACTTCCTCGCGGACCTCGACCCCCAGCCCGGGTCCCTTCGGGACCTCGAGCGTGCTCCCGGCTCCGAGAACGAACGGGCGTTCGATCAGGTCCTCCCGATAGTATCGGTCGCTGGCCGAGAGGTCAGCGGGCAGAGTAAAGGGCGCGAGCGACGCGAGGTGCACGTTGTGCGCCCGCCCGATGCCGCTCTCGAGCATCCCGCCGACCCACGCGGGGAACCCGGCCCGGGCGGCCCTTCGGGCGAGGGCCCGGGCGGGCAGGAGCCCTCCGACCCGGCCCGTCTTGACGTTCAGGCTTGTGATCGCCCGCGCTTGGAGCGCATCTTCCAGGGAGACGTCGTCGACGATCGACTCGTCGAGACAGAGCCGGAAGCGAGCTCCCCGGGCGAGTAGAGCGGAGGCACGGATCGCCCGTTCGGCGAACGGTTGCTCCACTTGGGCGACGGCGTTCGCCTCGGCCCAGGTCCGGATGCGCTCGCGGGCCCTCGTAGGGTAGGCTTGGTTCGCGTCGACCCAGATCTCGAGGTCGGGGAACGCTTGACGGACGGCGCGGACCGGAACGGAGTCCCAACCGGGGCGCACCTTCAGCTTCACTCGGCGGTAGCCGCCCTCGAGGTACCGACCGACACGACCCACGAGCGCCGTAACGCTCGGTTGGATCCCGACGCTGACGCCGACCTCGACCCGGGTACGCCGTCCCCCGAGCCATCGGCTGACCGAGAGGTCTTGGGACCGGGCGGCCAGGTCGACCAACGCGGTCTCCACCGCGGACTTGGCCATGCGCTGTCCCCGGTACCCTCGGGTTGCGGCGTGGAAGGATTCGGGGGACATCGTAGGTGCGCGTAGGATGAGTGGTAGGAAGCGGGTCGACAACATCTCGCGAGCGGTCGCCGTCGTTTCGCTCGAGTAGAGCGGCTCGCTCGCGGCCACGCACTCACCGTACCCGACCAGCCCGTCCTTCGACTCGAGACGCACGAGCAGGAATCGGCGCTTCTTCTCTACCCCGAAGCTCGTCTCGAACGGTTCGACCAGTTCGAGCTCGACCTCGTCGAGCCGGGCGTTCCTAAGCTCCACGGATTCACGTCCTCCGATCGAGGAAATAGAAGCTCCTGCGCTCGTTCCCGACCGAGACGACCGCAAAGTCGTCGACCGCGTAGCCTTCGGCGAACGCTCGCGTGAATGCCTCCCGGGTCGCTTCCCTCCATCGTCGGGTGCCCCCGAGGTCACGGGCCCGGACCGAAGATAGGTCGACGGGAATCTCGAGACACACGTTCGCGGTGGTCGGCGTCCGCACTGCCACCGGCCGCCGCAGCCCGCTCGGACCCAGGGCGGTTTCGATCAGCGATTCCGAGCGCTCAAGTCGGGCGAGGTCGTCCGCCGGCGAGGGAACGTGGCCGTGCAGCCGCTCCTCGACCTTGGGGTCCCGTAGCCGCCAGACGAGCCGCACCCGGTCGGTATCGAGCCCCTCGTTGATCGCATCGGCCATGGTACCGTAGTAGCGTGGCAGGTACCGGTCCGGCACGCCGCCGAGCCGTCGCACGTTAAAGCCGGCGTTCTTGCTCTGCAGAGGGTCGTACGTCCAACGGACCTCGTCCAGCCCTTCTCCCAGGACCTCCTCCCGCTGCCGTGCTTTGAGGGCGAGACCCACGTGCCGGTGCTGCCGGGAGGGCCGAACCGCGGTCATGTGCGAGTAATGGAACAGCTTTTCCTCCTCCCGAGCGAGGAATCCGAGGGCGAACCCGATCATCTTCGGACCTGAGAACGCCCCGAGGAGGAGACCGCCGTTGTCGTTGATCGCACGGAGGATCGGAGTCGGTACCGGGGCATCGGTCGTGAACCCCCACGCTTCCCGTTGAACCTCCTCGACCGCTCTGTACTCTTCGACGGTCTCCACCCTGCGGAGAGCCACAGGCTCCGGCGAATCGTCGAAGGGTTCGGGGCTCACGTCTCGAACACCGGGCCAGCCGTACTTAACCCGTCCCGGGACGCCGCGACGTTACGAGGGCGAGGACGAGGCGCCGAGGATCTCGAGATTCGAGGGGCAATCCTCCCGGCCCTAACCCGGCACAACGCGGCTCCCAGCGACCCGAACGACATCTGGGGAGTGCCTAGACCGACGATCTCACGCGGTCCCTACCGAAACCTGGTCCCGACCCCCGGCCTAATATCGGGGGCACCTACCCCGATTGGGACCGGGCGGAAATGGACCTCGACCTCGAACTTCTTCTCCTCAAGGTCGCCATCGCGCCCGCCTTCATCGGGATCCTCAGCCTCATCGCGTTGCGCTACGGCCACCGCGCGGCCGGCTGGCTCGTGGCGCTCCCGGTCAAAACTGGCACGGTCATCTTCATCCTCACCCTGACGGAAGGACCGACAT
Organism: Thermoplasmata archaeon; assembly: GCA_050011075.1. Classification (GTDB taxonomy): domain Archaea; phylum Thermoplasmatota; class Thermoplasmata; order Lutacidiplasmatales; family UBA184; genus Lutacidiplasma. The sequence continues at coordinate 5,720 of JBEKJT010000041.1, read as the reverse complement.
TCGCGGCGTCCGCGGCGCTGGGGGCGCTCCTGGCGATCGTATCCCTGTCGGCGTTCACAATCGGATACGCCCTCTCCGCGGCGCGTTACCGTTGGCCCACATGCCTCGGGGTCGCGGCAGCCGGATTTGTCGTCTCGACGCTGGTCTTGGACCAGGTATCCGAGTTCGTGATCGTCGCTTTCGTGGGATCGGTCCTCGCGGTCGTGATCGTGCTCGCGGTCCTGCCGAAGCGCGACGAGCTTGCGAAGGCAACCCCCGCTCCCCGGTGGGAGATCCCCCTCCGGATGCTCACAGCAGCCGTCCTCGTCCTCGGGATCACGACCGCAGCCGAGAGTCTGGGCCCCCGGCTGAGTGGTCTCTTGAGTCCGATCCCGGTGTTCACGGTCACCCTTGTGATCTTCACGCACTCCCGAGAGGGGCCCGCACCGGTGTTGGTCTTCCTCCGCGGCTTGCAGTACGGTCTCTTCAGCTTCGCTGCGTTCTGCGCGGTGGTTGCGGTGCTCCTCATGCCGTACGGCCTCGGGATCGCCATGGGCGCGGGCTTGGGTGCGTTCCTGGGGGTTTTCGGGCTCGTGCGAACGGTGTGGAACCGTACCCCACCGGGTCCCGGGACGGTTTCCCACACTACCCCGTGAGCCCGTACCGGTCGGCCCTAGCGTTTACCAAGCGCCTCGGCCGAGTGCGTCCCCCACGGCCCGAATCGACCCCCTTTCCGTTGCGCATGCCGAAGGGCGGCCGTAGAACGCGGTACGTCCTTGGATTGGGCGAGTCCGAGGGTCTCCGGCCCCCCGTAGCTTTATAATGAGGACCCGAGTCCCCCGCCCCGCGTCCCATGGTGACTTCTGCGTACCGCCACATGGCCCATTCGTTCCGTCAGACCCAGGGGGACGAGGGCGCGGCCCTTCGGCACGAACGGCTGCTGAACTGGCGGCGGGAGCACACGGTCACGCGGCTCGAACACCCGACCCGGCTCGACCGCGCCCGCGCCGTCGGCTACCGTGCCAAGGGAGGGTTCGTGGTCGTCCGCGTCAAGGTCCGCCGGGGCGGTCAGGGGAAGCGCGCGATCATCGCGGGGCGCCGACCGAAGCACAAGGGGATCCTCCGGATGACCCTCTCGAAGAGCCTGCGCCGCATCGCGGAAGAACGGGCGCAGAAGCACTACCCGAACCTCGAGGTCCTGAACTCCTACTGGCTCGGGGAGGACGGCAAGCAGAAGTTCTTTGAGGTCATCCTGGTCGACCCGGACCATCCCGAGATCCTGGCCGACCCGAAGATCTCCTGGATCAGCGCACCCGCCCAGCGCGGTCGCGTCTACCGGGGCCTCACGAGCGCCGGGGTCGAGGGCCGGGGCCTGCGCTGGAAGGGGAAGGGAACGGAGCGCTTCCGCCCGTCCCGGGCCCGCAACCGCCGCAAGACCCGGCGGGTGCAGACCAAGGTCATCCCGTAGGTCGGACCGGCTTCGACCGCTACGCCGACAGCAGTTGCTCGAGCGACCGACCCTGTCGTTCGGCGAGCCGTCGGGCCCACCCATACAGACCTTCGACCTGGGCGAGCTCTCCGCGCAAGACCCGGGCGAGGCGGCGACGGTACTCGAGGTCGAGCGGAACCTGCTCCGCGTCGAGGAATTCCCTGAGCCGTCGGGCGAGCTGACCTCCTTCGCGATCCCAATCGGTGAGCACGATCACTCGTCGACCCTGTACCAAAAGGCGGTGGGCGGTCGCCGACAGGGACAGTCCGCGATGCACGAGGGCGATCGGACCCTCGAGACCCAACCGCCGCAAGGCCCGTCGGTCCCGCTCGCCTTCCACGACGACCACGGCCCCCTCCTCTACGCTGTCCGACCGGATCTTGTCCCACAGTTCGAGGAACTCCTCGAGCGCCTCGTCGGAATCGCGGCCGTCGCGCATAGGTTCCCACGTCCCCCGACCGGAGCCGCGGCTCCGGTGAGCGGAGCCGGAGACCGCAGACATCCTATACTTCTTGGTCCGTCCGCCACGTCCTGCGGTGCGCGATGCCCGATCAATTCACCCTTCTCCTCGAATGGCGTCGGAACGAGACGTCGGTCCGGGGCCTCGCGAAACTGCCCTTCGATTTCTATGCGACCACGCAGGTCTACCTCGCGGAGGTCCGACGCTCCTACGAGTCGGACCTGAGGGAGAATCCGTCGGGTCGCAAGGGAGAGATATCCCGCCAGACCTACCACCGCGCGAGCCAGGTCGCCCGCGACATCGTCGAAGCGAGGGTACAGAAGACGCTCTCGGCCGCGTTCCAGGCGAGCATCGGCGGCAGCCGCGACCTACCGAACGCGCTCCCGGAAGAGCGGGCGATGTTCGACCGTCTGCTCGCGACTCTGCTCGATCACCGGCGCACGTCGGCTCCGTACATCGAGCCGGTCGTTCCCGCGAGCCCGGTCACTCCCGGACCTTCCGTTCCCTCTCCCACGCCCGTCGCGGAGCCCGCGGCCCCGCCGGCGAGCCCACCGGTCGCGAAGGCGGTGCCGCCCGCACCGCGCAGTGCCCGAGCCGTCGCTCCTCTCCAGTACGTCCGGATCCTCAAGGACGGACGTCCGGTCGAGGTCGGGTCCGAGACGCTCGACCTGAAAGCGGACGACATCGTCTCGCTCCCGCCCGAGGTCGCGAAGCTCCTGATCGATGCCCAGGTCGCCGAGCCGGTCACGACCGGCCCGACACGGCCGGTCACCTGATCGACCGCAGGGCGCTCGCGGAGCCCGCGGCCGACCATTCGAGCGCGCGGAAGCGCTCGAACCCGAAGAGGAGGTTCTTCGCTGCGAGCCGGATTCGCACTTCTTCCTCGGAAGAGCCCGCTTCTCGCACGGCGGCTTCGAACAACGCCGGGAAGCCCCACTCGCCGAGCGCTTCGGCCTGCGAGCAGCCGAGAAGTTCGATGAGGCCGGCGCTTCGGGCGACCTCCCGGAGCCGGGTGAAGTTGACGAACGCCGAGAGGTCGGTCGCCCCCGGAGCGTCGAGGGGGTCCGCGACGACCCGGTGGCGTCGGACGCTCTCGAGCGTCCCGGACGGATGGGCTGCGAGGAGCTCGGATTCATCCATTCCGTAATCGAGGACGACGAACGAGCCTCGCTCCAGGTGGTCCGCGACCTCCCGCACCAGGCCCTCGGCAGCCGGGGATACCTCGAGGACCGTGTCGGCCTCGATTGGGGTCGGCAGGGCCGGCCCGGGCACCGGGCTCCCAAGCGGTGCTTCGGCGGACACGAGCGAGCCGTCGACCAGACGGACTCCGAGCTCCCGCCACTCGGCCCCGGTCCACCGCAGCCGGCGCACCGGTTGGGCGTCCAGCACTTCGTTCGCGAGCACGAACCCTTCGAACGGACCGTCGGCGCCGACCGACGAAGCGAGCCGGACCGGGATCCCCGCGCGTCGGCCGGCCTCGTCCACGCGCTCGAGCGAGGCGTGCCGTAGGGTTTGGGAGCGTTCCACGAGGACGTATTCCGCGTGGGGGATCGACTCCGGCGACCCGAGGGCTCCGAGGATCGTAACCGCGAGCGTGCCGTCCCCGCTCCCGATCTCGACGATCCGGAACGGCCGACCCGGGCCGAGCGACCGTCCCACAGAGCGGATCCGTTCGGCGATCGTCCGGCCGAAAAGGGGGTGGACGTGGGCGGCGGTGTAGAAGTCGCCGGCGGGGCCGAAAGGAGACTCTTCGCGCGCGTAGAACCCGACGCCTTCACCGTAGAGCGCGACCTCCATGAACCGGTCGAACGGGACGAACCCGTCCGGCCCGGCCAAGGCGGCCGTGCGCCCCACCACTTCCCGTGCGCGTTCAGCGAGCGCGGGGTCGGAATGCGCGGTGCGAATCGGTGCGGCGCGCTCGTCCCGCACGGCGACCGTCAGCCGATGTAGCCGAGGTCCTCGCGCGGCGCCGGGCCCGACGGGGACGTCGGCTCTCCGGACCGCTGTTCGGCCTCGTGGATCTTCTGCGCGATCCGGTCGATCTCCTTCGCCTTCGTCTCGAGCGCGGTGAAATCGATCTCGATGTGGAGGACACGTTCGAGGACCTTGAGGACCGCCTCCGCGCTCCTCGGGTCGACGAAGTAGCCGCTCGTCTCCCCCATGAGACACGCTCCCTCCATTCCGAACATGCGGCCGAGGCCGAGGAAGAGCCCGCTCGCGCCGATGAGGCCGCCGCCGGGGTCGTTCCGTGAGAAGACGACGCCGGCCTTCTTCAGGGTCTCGACCCGGGAGGCCACCGTCGCCGCCCCCAGGACCCGTGGCTCCTCGACGACCCGGCCCTGCGCGAATCCCGCGAGGGTGTAGACCTCGCGGACCCCGAGCCCGTGGCAGTAGTCGAGGACGCGCTCCGTGATCTCGTACTGGCCCTCGGGGCTGATCCCCTGATAGTCGCCCCCGAGGACGAGGAGGTCCCGCTGGCCCGCCCCGGTCGCCTTCCAGTAGTGGAGGTCGTTCGAGACGAGACGGATGACGCCGTCCTCGCCCACGTAGACCTGCGGCGGGAAGAACTTCGAGTAGATCGTCGCGAGGGGCTTCGCGTGCAGCTGTTCGCGCAGGTAGTCGGCAGCAAGCTTTCCCACATTCCCGACGCCCGGCAGCCCTTCGACCAGGATCGGGTCCTTGAGCTCGACCTTCTCGAGCGTGCGGATGACCACGTCTTGCACGGTTCTCCTTCCCCAGGCGAGGAGAGAGCCGGGCGACGGCGATAAAGGTTAGCTAACGGTCGCGCAAGCCGCTATCCCGGGGCGGAGCCCCGCGGCTCGACGTGCCAACCGTCCGCCCCGACCACGGCCTTCCAGATATGGGTCAGGTTCGGGGGGTTCGTCACCTTCTCGACGTGAAGGATGTGGTCGTAGACGTCGCCCCTTGCCTCGGCGCGCAGGTCAAAGACGACGTCGGCGAGATCTTGCAGGAGACCGAGGACGGTCCGGTCATGGGCGATCGAGTGCGCCGTGAGGAGCGCCTGGCCACCGATCGACTGGCACCGGTGGCGGATCTGGCGAGCGACGGTCGTCACGTCGTGGGGTTCAAGGACCTCGAAGAAGAAGTCGACGGAGTCGACCACGAGCCGGAATGGCTGGTCGATGCCGGCGAGGTCGGAGAGCATCCGGTTCGTAAGGCTGTAGGAGCTCGTGGCCCGGGAGCGGGGCCGGATCTCCACGAGCTCGTCCAGCGAGAGGCCGACCTCTCGGGCCCGGGCGACCTCGAGACCCCGCACGAGGACGCGCTCGTAGTATTCGTCGGCGAGGTTCACGACCTTGATCGACCCCGGGTCCCACCCGAAGTCGCTGAATGCCTTCGTGACCTCCTCGGTGCGTTCGTAGGTCGTGTAGAACAGGACGGGGACGTTGCCGGCCCCCGCGTGGGCGAACTGTTTCGCGAGGAGCGGAGCTCCCGAACCGGAATGTCCCGTGAGCAGGGCGAGCCATCCGGGCGGAAGGGCCGTCCAGAGGGGTTGGTCGATCTCGGGGATGCCGAAGATCCGTTGGGAATCGGCCATGCCTAGTGTCCTGCCCGAGCGACGTCGATCGTCTCGTCGACGACGAGGTTGAGCATCTGCTCGATCCCCTTCTGCTCCTCTTCAGAGGTCTCGAGGACGAGTGTGAGGACCGAGCGGCTCTTCAGATTGTTAAGAAGGATATGGAAGAACTCCGAAAGGAGCTCGGGGGGGTTGTGGATCGCGAGGGAGTTCACACTGTCGATCACGACGATCGACCGGGGATGCGGGAATTT
>JBEKJT010000040.1:0-13060 GCA_050011075.1 Thermoplasmata archaeon | reverse complement strand
CACGAATGTGTCGGTTGGCGCGAAAGTCGCGCTCGGGTCCGGATTCCCCCAGGGCCGCTGTCTCTCGATCGAGCAGATCGACCCCAGCTCCCCAGGGCCGGCACTCACGTGGTTCGTCTCCGGACCGAACGGCACAGAAACGGGATCACCGCAACTCTACCTACCGCCCCTTGCGGTAATGGTCCTCGTGTTTCCGTCGTCGCCGGGCAGCTGTCCGGCCCCCGTCTCCCACACACCGTTCGACCTGGCCGCGATCCTCGCCGTGAGCGTGATCGTTGGCTGCGCCGCGATGGCCGTATCGCTCGTCCGCGGTCGCCATACCTCGGAGCGCTAGGTGCCCGGACAATGGTGAACGCAACCCCGCCCAGTCTTGCGCCTTCGGGCCCTCGGAGGACGGCCCCACTGAAGGTCCGTTTTATCGGGTCGATGTCGACGTTCGCCGGCGGGACGACGACGTACAATGACCGACTCGCGAAGGAATTGATGCGCCAAGGTGACCGGGTCGTGCTCCAATCGGACCGGGTCTCGCTCACGGAGTTCGGTCGTCAATCGTACGTCCAGCCCGTCTGGACACGGGACCCCCGCTACGTAGTCCAGAACCTCCTCGCGGCCCACCGCGACGGAGGGCACGACGTGGTCCACATCCAACATGAGTACTACCTCTTCGGCGGTCCATCGACCGCCCTCCTATTTCCCCTCCTTCTAGGATTCCTTCGACTGATGGACCGACCGGTGGTCACGACACTTCACGGGGTCCTGTCGCGCGCCGCCGTCCACGATTCCCGGGTCCTGGCGGGTGCGTCGATCCCTGCGGCGGTAGCGTGGCCGCTCATGTCTTCGCTCCAGCGGGCGATCGTGGCCGGATCGGATGCGGTCGTGGTCCACGACGGGTACTTCCGGGACGTTCTGGTGAACGAGTGCGGAGCGGGGCCCGAGTCAATTCACGTGATCCCTCACGGTGTCACCATCGACCTCCCGCATCCCGCTCGACCCTCGGCTCGCGCCGACCTTGGGCTCCCGAAGGGCGCGACGATCCTGCTCTCGTTCGGGTTCCTTGCCCGGTACAAGGGGCTGGAGACACTGATCGACGCGTTCAACAAGGTAGCGCCGCAGCGGCCGGACCTCCTGCTCGTCGTCGCGGGGGGGCCTCCCGCGCGAAACGTTCTCGACGGGGACGCCTACCGAGCCTCCCTCGAAGGCAGGGTCGCCCCTCCGCTCCGGGGCCGTGTCCGATTCGTCGGATATGTCCCCGAGGCCGCCATCCCTTCGTGGTTCGCTGCGGCGGACCTGGTCGTCCTCACCCACGCGGTCCCCCTCGCGGCCAGCGGCGTTCTCGCCCTGGCGCAGGGGTTCGGATCCGGGGTGGTAGCGCCGTCGATCCCTCCGTTTCTCGGGTCGGTCACGGCCTCGGGGACGCTCTACGAAGCCGGTTCCGCCGACGACCTGGCCCAGGTGCTCTTCGCCCTCACCGGCGGGGCGACCGACCTCCGCCTCGTCGAGGAGTCGAGCCGAGGCGACGGACGGCGGGCGAGCTGGTCAGAAGTGGCTCGACGACACCATGAGCTCTACGAGAGCCTGATCCGGGGTCGACGCTAATCGTAACCCCACGACTTGAGCAGCTCGTCGACCTCGGGGGTAACCGTGGCGGGAGAGCCGATCGCGAGCCGGGACCCGACTACGCGCAGGCTTTCCGACAATCTCGACCATCGATCCGGCGCTAGCTGATAGAGATCGTGCTCCTCGCGAGGATCGGTCGATACGTCATACGCCGACCAGCGATCGTGGGCCACGTCGAGGAGGAGCTTCCCTCCGCCCTCGAAGCCGGCGACCCAGGGAGTGTCCCACCGTTCGACGCATTCGGGCGCGAACCGCTCGATCTGGGCCCTTCCCTGGAGTCCGTCGGCCATCGTGTAGACGGGTTCCGGCCGCTCCGCCGTGACCAGCGTGGTGAGTGGGTGGGCCTCGGGAGAAACGGACTGCGTGACCCCGGCGGCGCTGAAGACGGTCGGCGCGACGTCGATGAGACTCGACCAGCCTCGCCCTACCGACCCGCCTCCGCGAGCGTTCGGCCACCGCACCCAGAGGGGGACGCGGACGACCGGCTCCCAGACCCGCGCGGAGTGGAAGAGATAGCCGTGCTCGCCGAACGCCTGTCCATGGTCCCCCGTGAGGATAAACAACGTGTTCCGCCATCGTCCCGATGCTCGGAACGCGTCGACGATCGCGCGGATCCGTTCGTCGACGGACACGAGGGCGGACCGGTAGAGCGTCCGCAGGCGCTGGAATTCCGCCGGGGACGGGCGCCACCGTCCCGCGAGGAAGCTCGGCTTGTCGGTCCGCTGAAGGGCGTACCGGGCCCACGTGAAAGGATTCGGCATCTCACGGGAGTTGGCGACGTACGGCTCGTGAGGCTCGAGGAAGTTCACGAAACAGAACACCGGCTCTTCGCGCCTCTTCCTCTCGAGCCACTGGGCGAGCGTGGGTTCGATCCACGGGGAAATCGGGAACGACCCTTGGTGGTCGGAGGCCCGGACGCGTTGGATCCCGAGATTGAGGGCGTTGACGAGCGGTCCCATCCACACGGGGTCCTTCCCCTTCACGAACGGATGCGCGATCCGGACGCCCACTCCAAGGCCTCCCCGGGACGTCAGGTCGCGAGCCCCCGCAGGTCCGTCGCCGTTCTCCCCGCGCGCGTCCCACGTCGACTCGATCGGGTGGGGACGGTCGGGAAATCGAAGGAACTTCTCCCACCAAACGCCCCAGGCCGCGTTCTCGAATCCGCTCAGCAATCCGAACTGAGGCCCGAGGAAGCCGTTCGCGGAAAGCGACAGCGTCGCGTATCCGTGCGACCGGAGGACGCTCGCGATCGTCGGGACTCTAGGGTCGAGCCGAAGGGTCGATTTCATGTGGACTTGGTGCTCCCAGGGGTACTGCCCGGTGAAGAGGCTGGCATGACCCGGAACGGTCCAGGCGGAAGGGCTGACGGCCTTGGGGAACACGACCGACTCGCTTCGGAGCGATTCTAGGAACGGCATGCCGTGAACCGCTTCTGGACCTCCGGGGAAGTCGACGTTCCTTCCGCAGTCGAGTACGACCATCACCACGTCGGGAAGTTCGGAAGGTGCCGTCATTTGCTGCACCGAAAGAGGCGTGCGCCCGGGGGAGCATGGGACAATCATAAGGTCGTGCCATCTCGGCGCGACTCCTCCGCGCCGGTAATCCCCCGACCCTTTCCGGACCGTCCCAAAGCTCGGGGGTAGATGCGATTCTCGACCGGGTTATATCGCCTGGACCCATGAAAGAATCATGTTTGTCTCTGGGGAGAGATTCACGGCGTGGAGACCGCCTGCGACTCGACTCGCGGTTCCAATCGTCGCGGTGCTCGTCACCGTTTCGCTCGCGGTCCCCGTGAGCGCACTTTGGTTCGGTAACGCCTCTTCTTCGCCGGTCGCGACCTCGATTTCGAACCCGCTCGGTGAGGCGATCGCGTCGCTGGCCAGCGGAAGCGGCCCGGCTCAGGGGGCACACGTCGCATGCACGGAGTCCACACTGACCCAGGCCGATTGCAATCTCGCGAGCTCCTCCTTGGGGAACCCCCCCACCGCGGGCGCCGGGAACGGAACGTGGATTTCCCTTACTCAAGGACGCTCCTACGGAGGAATGACGTACGACCCGATGATCGGTCGCGTCGTCCTTTTCGGCGGTGAGAATGCGTCCGGCGCACTCGGCGACACCTGGACGTACCGCGAAGGAACCTGGAGCCAGGTCCTCACATCACCGTCGCCCTCCGCCCGCGAGCTGGCCTCGTTGACCTACGATACGAAGGACAACTACGTGCTGCTCTTCGGCGGTTTCAACGGCTCGAGCTACCTCAACGACACGTGGACGTACCAGTCGGGCAACTGGCAGCAGCTGAGCACGCCGGTCGCTCCGAGCCCTCGTGACGGTGCCGCGATCTCCTACGACCCGATGGCAGGGTCCATCGTTCTCTTCGGCGGCTACAACGGAGTCGCGTACCTCAACGACACCTGGAAGTTCTCCGGCGGCGCGTGGACGCTTCTCACGACGTCTGGCGCGATCCCCGCACGCGCGGAAAGTGCGATGGCCTACGACGGCGCCATCCACACGCTGTTGCTGTTCGGGGGCAAGAATGTGACCGGCTACCTTGCGGATACCTGGACTTACCTGAACAAGAAGTGGACCGACGTCGCCCCGTCGAACAGTCCGAGCGCCCGTAGTGGGGCCGGGATCGCGTTCGACTCCGCCACAGGGGCGTTGATCCTTTTCGGAGGACAGGGGGCCGGTGGTCCCCTTGGTGACACCTGGAGCTACGCACCGGGTGTTTGGACGAACCTCGGAGTGAGCGGCCCGGGAGCCCGTGCCGGTGCCCTCCTCACCTATGATGCGGCAGCCACGGACCGCGAATTGCTCCTCGTCTCCGGGGTTGGGGGAGGCCCCACGTACCTGCACGATACATGGGGGTACACGAACGCCTGGAGCCTCCTCCTGACGGGCGCATCTCCCCCGTCACGCTCCGGGGCGGCCATGGTCTGGGATCCCCTCGACAGTGTCGCCATGTTGTTCGGGGGCTTCACAGGGACCAGCTACCTCAACGATACCTGGGAGTACGTCGGTGGCACATGGACTCCGCTCGTCACGCCCGTTGCGCCTTCGCCCCGGGCCGGAGCGTCGATGGTCTTCGTCGGAGCCAACGCCACGGCGACCTACGGGTTTGTCCTCCTCTTCGGAGGTTACAACGGGGCGAACTACCTCAACGACACCTGGGAGTTCGTCGCAGGCGCATGGACTCCGCTCGCGACGGTCCACGCTCCTTCTCCCCGAGCGGGCGCAGCGACCACGTTCAGCACGTACACGAACTCCACGGTCTTCTTCGGAGGGATTGGTGCGTCGGGCTACCTTCAGGACACGTGGTGGTTCAGCGGCGCGAACGACACCTGGTTCGAGACATCGCCTTCGAGCCCCCCGTCCGCGCGAGCATACGCCGGGGTCACCTATGACCCGCTGAACGACACGATGCTCCTGTTCGGAGGGGTCGGCTCCGGCGGATACCTCAACGACACATGGGAGCTCCACGGTGGGAATCAGACGATCCGTCAGACGTGGACGCAGGACCTCCGAACGGTGGCTCCGTCTCCGAGGGCCAATGCTACGCTGGCCTGGGACACCGTATCCCGCTATGCGATCCTGGTCGGAGGCAACGGCGGGTCGGGAGTCATGGGCGACGCGTGGGCGTGGGTGCAGAAGAACTGGACTCCGATCACCTCGATGCCAGCGCCATCCAGCCGATCGGGCGCGGTCGCCGTTTTTGACGCGGCGGACTACACCTGGATACTCTTCGGCGGGAATCGTCCGACCGGCACCGTGAACGACACCTGGCAGTGGGTCGTGTTCATCATCCGCTCGTTCGCCACCCTCGATCCGGTCGACGCGACCGCCGTGGAGCAGTTCTATCCAACCGTGTTTGAGGGGGTCTCCCCCTACACCTACCAGTGGGGATTTGGCGACACCGGCTCGAGCACGCTGCGGGCCCCGACTCATGTCTACGCGGCCCCCGGCAACTATTCGGTGGTCCTGACCGTCGACGACAGCGCAGGCAACTCGTCCACCGTCCTTCTCAACATCACCGTCAATCCCGCGCTCGCGATCACGGCCCACGCGTCCCCGTCCCCCGTCGACGCGGGTACCGCGGTGTCGTTCACCGCCACCGAGACCCTCGGAACCGCTCCCGTCACCACCGTCTGGACGTTCGGCGACGGCGGCTCGTCGACCTTGCTCGACCCGACCTATGCGTACTCGGTCCCGGGGACGTACAACGCCACGCTCTGGGTCAACGACTCCGGCGGTCTCTCGCTGAACGATACCGTGCCGATCATCGTCAGCGCCTCACCGGTCGCCGAGGTCGTGGCCTCCCCGGTCACTACGGACGTCGGAAGCGCAGTGAACTTCACGGGGGTCGTCTCTGGCGGGACGGAACCGTACACCTACCAATGGCTCTTCGGCGACGGTTCTAAGAACGAGAAATCGAGCTCGGCCACGACTGAGAGCGTGTTCCACAATTACTCGTCCGCAGGGACGTTCCTCGCCCAACTCTGGGTGAACGACACCTTCGGGGCTTCGGCGTACTCGAACGAGACCATCTCGGTGAACCCGGCGCTGGGCGGAACGATCGCGGCGGCTCCGACCACCGTCGAGACCGGGAGGGCCGTATCCTTCTGGGGCAACGAAAGCGGAGGAACCGCGCCCTTCGCGATCGCATGGAGGTTCGGAGACGGCACGACCGGGACGGGAGCCCAACCGACTCACGCCTACACCGCGGCCGGAACTTACCTCGTCAACCTCTGGATCAACGACTCGGTCAACCAATCGATACATCAGACTGTCAGCGTGACGGTCACGCAGGGCCCGGTCGTCAGTGGGCGGCCGTCCCACACCGCGACCGACGTGGGGTTCGCCGTGGACTTCACGGCGACCGTGACCGGCGGCGTCGCACCGTACACCATCGCATGGCGGTTCGGGGACGGCGGATCGGCGTCGGGGACCTCGACTTCCCACTCCTACGCCACCGCCGGCCAATGGACGGTCACGGTCTGGGGGAACGACTCGCAGGGAGGGTCTTCCCACCAGTCGTTTTCCGTCCTGGTGAATCCCCTCCTGGCGGTGACCTCATTCTCGGTCTCCCCCACGAACCCCGCTGTCGGAAGCTCGATGGAGTTCACCGTGCTGGTCACGGGTGGAACCGGGGTGTTGAGCTACGCCTACGCGGGTCTACCGGTCGGATGTTCCTCGCACAACGCCTCGACGATGAGCTGCACGCCGAACGGAACGGGGGTCTTCAACGTCACAGTGACCGTGACCGACTCGCTGGGAGCCACCTCCGCGCACAGCGTCCAAGTGACGGTCCAGGCGGCGTCCGCCAAGAGCCCCGCGACCTTCCTCGGGCTCAGCGGCGATTGGGGCTACTACCTGCTGATCGGCGTGATCCTCGTGGTCATCCTCATCATCGCCGCCGTGATCCTCACCCGACGTTCCCGCTCGACCACCGAGACCGAAACGACCACCACTACCACCGGGAGCCCCACTACCGCGAGCTCATCCGAAGAAACACCAAAATCGCCTCCGTAAGTTCCGACCGACGGGGCTAGCCTCCGCGCCACGGGCAGAGGCCCGTCGACCGGAGTGTAAGGCCAGGTCGTTCGGACGAACGACGGCACCGGGGAGATCCGAACGAGTTCCGCAACGAAGGTCCCGCACAGCTCGTGGCCGTCGTCGGGGAGCCTTCCACCATGGTCTAGCCTGGTGCGGGTCCGCCGGTCGGCATCTCAGATTGACCGAGCTCACGAAACATTCGTTCACCGTCGGTCCTTCTGGAACCCCCTCGGTCTCCCGGTCGGGGGTAGCTCTTTCACAGTTCAACCGGATACGTAAGCAGCTGGCGCGAGCTTGGCGTCCTGCCTCCCGTCGCGCCCAGGTCGGGGCCATCCTCGTCACAGCGATCCTTGAGCCCGCGGTCTTCCCGTCTCACACTGTTCGACCACACCGTCACGCCCCTGTTCCGCTACAGCGCCCCGGTAGGCGCGGGTTACGGACTGGGCTCCCGACGGGGTCTTGGGGCGACTAACGGACGCGAGAGCCATCGCGACTACCACAACCCGTTCCTCCTTGGGCCCCACGCTCCGTGTCCGGCTAGTTGCCTGATGGGGGCAGCGAGTGGGGACCGAAAGCGGTCCCCGGAATTTCAGAACCCGGCGCTTAGACAGAAACGCCCTTATACCATCGATTTGAGGAGAGGTGTATGGGTGTCTCAACTTCTCACGTCTTACGAGACTGTCGCATTCCTCCCGCTAGACTGAACTCTTCCTGGGTTCCACGCTCACGGGCGACTCCCACGGGTTCCAGTCTCGCACGAGAGCGATTCGGGCGCGCCCGGCGCTCCATATCCCTTGGCGCCCTGATCGGGTCCGTCCTGGTCACCGCGATCCTTCTTCTCACCGTTTTCCCACTCACTTCCCACTCCCCCACTCCATCGGCGCTAGTTTCCCCGTCTTCGGTCGCCGCCGTCGTGCCCGGAATCCCTGACCCATCGATGTTCGCGGCCGCCAACAGCTCGCAAGGAGTCACCGCAAGCGCCACGGTGTCGGGACTATCCCTATCGATCACGGCCACCCCCGTCTATGGGTTGGCCCCGCTGAAGGCCAGTTTCACTTCCTCGGTCGGTGGTGGGACTCCGCCGTACACGTACAGTTGGCAGTTCGGGGACGGCGGTTCGAGCACGGTCGCGGACCCCACGCACACCTTCACCGTCGCGGGTACGTACCTCGTGACGGCGACCATCAAGGACAAGCCGGGGAAGTCGGTCTCGGCCAACGCGTTCGTCAGCTCGGCAACGGTGTCGGACGGCTCGTTGGCGGTGACCTCGAAGCTCGGCCCGATGTCCACGATCTACTGGGGCTACAACTACGACTACCAGACGGGAAAGGCGAGCTACGATAACGCTACGGTGGTCGGGTACGTACAGAAGACACCCATCGTTTGGATTCGCCTGCCTCTCACGGACGACGGATACGGCCCCGGAGAGAACTGGGGGGCCCTGGTATCGTTCTGCGCCTCGACACACTGTAAAGAGATCGTCACGGTCGGCGGCCCCGGTGTCTCAGCCAAGGAAGCCGTGGCCGGAATGAAGAGAGCGGTTGCGTACGGGCTCCAGCCCGCGTACTGGTCGTTCGGGAACGAACCCGATCTGTGGGGAGACGCCGGCCACCCGACCTCGGGTCTTCAGTACGCCGACCTAGTGAAGCAATGGATCGATCTCGCCAAGGTCCCGTTCCCCGACGCCAAGTTCCTCGGGGCCGAGATCACCGGTCACGCGAGTCTCGGCGACCCGTACATCTACAATGTCACGAAGGTCGACGGGAGCCTCATTTCGGGGATGGGTATCCAACTCTACCCGCAGTTCGGGTACAGCACCGTCGCGGGGTTCCTGAAGAGCCTCACCGTGGCCACCAGCGTCGGAACCGGGATCCCGGCCGTGGCCGCTCTCATGAAGAAGGCCTGCTCCACGTGCTCGATCCCAATCCTCCTCAGCGAATTCCAGGGCGGGTCGGGGGAGAATTCGAACTATATTCCGTTCCGAGAGGGTTTCACGGAGGCTACTTTCTTCGGGGCCTCCGTGGTCCAAGGACTCCGGGTCCACCTGGCCCAGTTCATGCCGTGGACCCTGACCGGCGCGCCGTCCGGGCTGACGAGTCACCCGGGAAGCTGCGACATGGGGCTGATCGAACTCAACACCTCGTGCGACGGCTCGACCCTTTCCCCGGCCTTCTACCTCTATGCGAACTTGCTTACGAAGTTCCCTTACGGTTCGCTGACGAACGTTTCCGACCCGCTCTCCGCGTCGGTCTACGCGGTGGAGGTCTCCAACGGGACCAAGACCGTGGCGCTGGTTGTGAACGCGAACCCGGCCACGACCGAGGACCTCACGCTTGGTTCGGGGTTCCCCACGAGTGGGTCGCTCACCACGTATCTCATGGACCTTGAGCATGTGGCGACTCCGCTCACGTCGTCGGTGACGCTCACCACCCACACCCAGGTCGAGATCCCGCCCCTCGGGATCATGCTGCTCAGTTTCTCCTCCAAGAGTGGCGGTGGCGGATCCGACTACGCGACCACGGGTCGGGTCGAATCCACCAACAAGGTACCGATCTCGGGTGCTAAGGTCGCATACACGGTCAAGGGAACGCCCGAGTCGGTCTACACTAACGGAGCAGGGTACTTCACAGCGTCCCTCCCGAACGGGACCTTCAAGCTATGGGTGAGTGCCCTCCACTATGTGGCGCAGTACAGGAACGTCACCGTGGACGGCAAGAGCGCCTTCGCGGGCCACTTCGCGCTCGCATCCGTGAAAACCGGCGCATCCTCGGCGTCGCCCGCGAACGGATCCGGCTCTACTCTGAGCGCGGCCTCGACCCGGTTCGCGCCCGGGCCTTCGGGCGCGGTTTCCCTGACCCTCCTGCTTCTGGGAGCGTCCGCTCTCCTCGGTGCGGGAGTGGCGGTGGTCCACCGCTTCCTTCGGCTTCGGCGGAACGTGCGCTGATCGGTTGGTCTAGCGTCCACACGGTCGCCGCCTTTCCACGTCTCCCAGGGGTACCCTGGGAAGAACAGAACCGCTAGGCCGAAAGAGTCGGTTCGCCCATGGCCCGCATGGGATCATAGAACCGCACCATCCACATCGAAAATGGACGACCGGAGCCTGGGGGGATCCTTCGACGGGGCGCCTGAGGAGCGGCGAGCATTCACGATGAAGAAGTGAGGTCCGCAGGCGCCGCTCGGCGATCCGCGGGTCGAGACCCGACGCCGGCCGAGGACGGTGGGGAACGTCACTCGGTGAGCAGGACGTCCCCCCGGGCGAGGACCTCGGCGACCTCGGGCCGGATGATCTCTTTGGGAAGCGGTTCGCCCTTCGAGAGGGACTCTCGGATCCGGGTCTGGCTCGTGTCCATGTGCTGCTCCTTGGGGTGGGCACACGTCCGGGGCGTGGCCATCCATCCGCAGGTCCGGCAGTAGAACGTCTCGAGATAGCGGAGGGGCGTCACGTCGATAGGATGGGTGTCGAAGATCCGGTGGCACGCGTAGGGTTCGTAGTACTTTCCAATCCCGGCTTGGTCGCGTCCGACGATATAGTGGCTGCAACCAAAGTTCTTGCGGACGATCGCGAGGAAGAGCGCCGCGTTCGGTCCGGCGTACCGCATCGTGATGGTGAGGGCGGCCAGGGCAACCCGGTCGGCGGGGTAGTAACTCTTTAGCAGAGCTTGGTACGCCTCGAGAGTGACCTCGGGGCGGTAGTCACCCTTCTTCAGCCTCCCCAGAACCGGATGGACGAAGAGTCCGTCGACCTCTTCGCGCTCGAGGGAACACCGCTGCAGGTATTCGTGCGCCGTGTGGGGAACGTTCCGGGTCTGGTAGGCGACCACGTTCGCCCAGCCCCGCCGGGCGAACTCCGCGCGCGTCTCCGCCGGGCTCCACTCGAGCGCCCCGGTAGGAAGGTCGAGCCGCCGCAGTAGGTCGACCCGACCGGCGAGCGCGGTCTCCCCGGCCTTGACGAGGTCGGCCACGTTCGGGTGGGCCGGGTCGGTCGTCCCGTAGATCCCCTGAGCCAGCCGCTTCTTGTCGTAGACGAACTTCTCCTCGAGATGCAGTATCGCGAAAAGACGTGCGTGCTGGTCGAGAAGCCCGATCTCATCCCCCAGCTTCGCCGCGTTCACGACCGAGAGGTTCTCCGCCCCGGTGGGCGCGAGGAGGATTGGTATCGTCCACGGAAGGCCGTTGGGGAGTCGCCCCGAGCTCACGATCGACTCGACCGTGTCCTTGTCCTGGAATCCCGCGAGTGGGCTATAAGCGCCGACACCGATCTTCTCAGCGTCGTAGACGGCATCGATGAACGGCTGAAGGGTGAGAAGGTCCTTTCCCTCGCTCTCTCGACGGGCCCGCTCCGCCGGTGAGACGAGCTGGTCGACCAAATGACCGCCGTGGGCTGGGGGGATCATAGGACACCGCGCCGAGAGGGCGCGCGCGGGACCGTCGCGATTGCCGGGATGAAGAGATCGTAACCATGCATGGGGGTGTCACTCCGGCAGGATGCGACCTCCCGTGGACTTGGAGGAGAAAAGGTACAGGGCCCCACGTCACCGGTCGCGAAAGTCCTACGAAAGTGAGCCGCACAGTTCACTCCGGGGTTGCGTTCGCCTCGGGCGGGAACCACCCCGATCCCCCCCACGGGCGTCCGACACCGTGTTACTTTGCGGCGAATCGCCCGCCCCCGGTTCGGGGGGTCGCCGTCCACTGTTGAAAGAGCGCCGGGACACTCGCAAGCTCCCTCGCGACGTCCGCGCTGCGATCGGCGGACGCCCGAAGCCGTTCCTCCTCGAACCATCGGGCGTATCCACGGCGACGGAGGACGCGCCGGGCGTACGGACCACCCGAAGCAGCCGCGCCCACGATGCAGAGTACGCCGAGGAGCAGGGGGGAGAGCAAGACACCAAGGAGGTCCGACGGGGTCCCGGAGGAACCCGGCCCGGCCGGTCGGACCGGTAGGGGAGTGAAGTCGATCGCCTGCTGGTACGACGAACCCGTCGACACAACGATCCCCTGCGCCGGGTCGGCCGAATAGCCGCTCGCATTGGCCCCGAAGGAGTGGGTGCCGACGCTGAGCTGGACCGTGATGTTCGTCACGTCGACCGCGTACCCGACACCATCCAGACTGAGTGTCCAGTTGGGGGAGGAAGCCAGTCCTGCGACTTCAAAGGTGACGGCGAACGGCGCCGAGGTCGAGTTGTTCGTCCCTCCGGGGGGCGGGCCTCCGGCCGCCGAGAACCCGACCACCACAAGTTGGGCAGCCCCTGTGACGTTGAACTCTCCTGAGTCTGGGTTGGCGACGAACTGGGAAACGGGGGTGACCGTGAAGGCATACGTTCCGTTCAACAGTACCGTACCCTGAGTCGTATTGTTCGTGGACAGGACCGTTCCGTTCACGACAACGGTCCACGGCGCGCCGGTAGGGAGTCCGGTTTCCGCGAACGTCAGCGGATAGAACGTTGGGTCGTGCGTCACGACACTTGACGTGACCGTGACGTCGGTATTCGCGCTGCCGACCGTCCTGTTCCCCTGAGTCACGACCACAGTCGTGGGAAAGCTACCGACCTCGGTCGGCGTGCAGCTGAACTCGGAAAGGTTGGCGTTCGAGCAACCGGGAGGTAGGTCGGAGTACGAGTAGGTAAGGATCCCCGAGGCACCGTCCACCAAGGTCTGGATCTGGGTCGGATTCCCGAGGGCGAGCTCGGCCGGCGATGCGGTGATACCGACCTGGGGGGCGGGGGAGAATCGAAGGACCATCACGCCGGTCGGAGGCAGCGAGAAGACCGAACTGGTCTGCGCCATGTCGACAAGGGGGGTCGAAACGTGGCCCGGGTCCATGAGATAAGTGAGGACCGTTCCTCCCGTAGGGAACCCGCCTCCGAGGGTAAAGTTCTCGGTTTCGCTCGGGTCC
>JBEKJT010000039.1:0-13444 GCA_050011075.1 Thermoplasmata archaeon | reverse complement strand
GAGAAAGGGATCGGCATCGTGGTCGCGACCCGGCTCGGCCCCGTCGGGAAGATCCCGGACGAGATCCGGATCTACACGAAGGCCGACCTCCTCGCTCCGCCCGGGCCCCGATAGAGAACACCTTCCCCGTCGCGGGGCCCGAAACGGCCTCGCGACGAACCTATACCTCCTCTCGCGCATTCCTTCGAGAGCCGTGACGAGCACGAACCCCGAGGGGTCCCGGCGGGCGCCCTCCACCGTAGAGGAGGTCGAAACGACCGAGGACATCCCGATCCCGACCGACCCGCTCGCGCGGGTGATCGGCCAGGAGAAGGCCGTCGAGATCGCGCGCATCGCCGCCTACCAGCACCGCCACCTGTTGCTGGTGGGGCCTCCCGGCATCGGGAAGTCGATGACCGCCCAAGCCCTCGCCCTGCACCTCGACCGTCCCCGAACCGAGTTGAGGGTCGTCCACAACCCGGAGAATCCCGAACGGCCGAGCATCGAGGTCGTGAACCGGGACGAGGTCTACCACGAACGCGAGGCGGCCCGCTCCGTGGAAGGGGAGCTGATCCTCCCGACCGAGGCACCGGCGACCGTCTCCGAGCGGCTTGGCTACCGGTGTCCTCGGTGCAGCTTCTACTCGATGCCGACCGAACGCTACTGTCCGAGCTGCGGGAACGTGAAACAGGTGCTTCCGGGCGGCGTCGCGGGTAGCGGCAACCCGTTCCGGGACCTGGTCGGCGGGATCCTGGAGCTCACGGTGAGCCCGGGCGGTAATCCGCAAGAGTCGGTCCGCACGACCCGGCTGCGCAACGGCGTCGAGGAGGTCGTGGCGTACGAGCGGGCCGGGGACCACATCAAGGTCCTCGACCAGCGCGCGCTCGAGCGCCGCCGCACGCTCCAGCACGAGAGCCCGCGCAAGGTGCTCGTGAAGCTCGACCGCAACACGTTCGTGATGGCGACCGGCGCGAGCGAGACCGAGCTGCTCGGCGACGTCCGACACGACCCCTACGGCGGCCATCCGCAGCTCGGGACCCTGCCGTACGAGCGCGTCATCGCCGGGACGATCCACGAGGCGCACGAGGGGGTGCTCTTCATCGACGAGCTCCCGCACCTCGGGTTCCTCCAGCGTCACATTCTGACCGCGATGCAGGAGAAGCGGTTCCCGATCTCGGGCCGCAACCCGCAGTCGGGCGGGGCTGCGGTACGGGTCGACAACGTCCCCTGCGACTTCATCCTGGTCGCCGCCGCGAACATCCAGGACATCGCCCGCATCCTCTCTCCGCTCCGCTCGCGGATCGCCGGCTCAGGCTACGAGGTTCTGCTCGAGACCGCCATGCCCGACACCGAGGCGAACCGGCTTCGTGTCGCCCAGTTCTGCGCTCAGGAGATCGCGGTCGACGGGCGGATCCGTCCCGCCACACGGGCCGCCATCGTCGAACTCATCAAGGAATCACGCCGCCGCGCGGAGGTGCTGGACGGGCGCCGCAACGCGCTCACGCTGCGGCTGCGCGAGCTGGGGGGCCTGATCCGGACCGCGGGGGACCTCGCGGCCGTTTCCGGGAGCGCGTACCTTGACGCGCGTCACGTCCAGGAAGCCCTGCTGCGGGCCCGCTCGATCGAGGAGCAGGTCCGGGAGGTCTACGGTTCGTTCCAGGGCGGCCTACGGCAGGAGTCGACCGAGTCGCAGCGCCAGTCCATGGGGTACTACAACTGGAACGAGCACCCGGACCCGAACCAGTTCCCGGGCGGCTACGGCTGAACGGGCCGTCAAACCTAAGAGCCGTCCGTCGGTGGCCGCCCGCGCGGGCGCGTAGTCTAGTGGTTATGACGTCACCCTGACACGGTGAAGGTCGCCAGTTCGAATCTGGCCGCGCCCACGTTTTCCGAGCCCGACCTTCTCGACGAACTCGGGGAGGAGGGTCTCTGCGATCGCGTGGTCCGACAGCCTTGCACCAACTATTTAGAGTCGGCCCGGGGTCGGCGCGACGTGTCCCGTGCGGCCCGTGACCCGGCACGACGAGTTCCGGGCCGGTGAGACGGCATCATGTCCGGTGCGTCCTCCGAACTCGGCCGGTGGTCCTGGCGGCGCATTCAGCGCACCATCGTCGGCCCGATCGGCGCTCGCAAGGCCGACCTAAGACATGACCTGGGCCGGCTCGCCCAGGTGATCCTGGGACTGGTCTCGCTCGGTTTCGCGGTCGTCGTGCTCGCATCCCCCGAGGTGTCGCTCACGGGCCTGCTCCTCCTGCTCGGAGCGGCCGTCGGGTTGGTGGCCGCCCAGAACGTCCTCGCGGGGGGCCGGCTCCTGAGCATGCGCGACCTCGGGCTACGGGTCCCGGGCTTCGATTGGCAGACGCTCCGGTCCTGGGGAATGCTCGGGGTGGGACTGCTCGCCCTCGCCATGGCCTCGTTCGCCGTGCTCGACCCGGCGCTCGCGCTGAAGGCCGCCGTGTTCCTTCTGGCACTGGCGCTCGTCGCGCAGGGCTTCGGGCGGATCTTCGAAGCCGGCGGGGTGGCGCTCCCGCTGTGGCGTCGCGGCTCCACGTTCGCCACGGGAGTGACCATCGTTGGCCTCGTGGTCCTCTCGATCGCCTTCGCCGGGTGGGCCCTTCCTGGTTTCGCGATCCTGGTCGGCCTCGTTCTGCTCATCAGCGGTATCGACACGATCGTCGCGGGCCTCCACCCGACCGACGCACGCCAGTTCGTGCTCCTGAAGCTCATCCTTTTCGCAGCGCTCTACGGTCTCGTCCTGATCAACTGGATCGACCTCTACGGCAAGGCCGTCCCCGCCTATGGCCTCTGGTTGATCCTGACCTACATGGCCCCCTTCGGGGTCGTGATGGTCTTCGAAGGCTGGGAGTCGTGGCCGCTCGCGACCAGCCTCGGCCTGCTCGTTTCCCTCATGAACGACGTCGGGTACTACTTTGTGGGGAACCTCCTCTTCGGGTTCCACCAGAACCTCGGTCCCTGGATCGCTGGCCAGCTGGGCTTCCAGGGGTCGCAGCTCGTGACGATCTTCGAGGGCGGCAGCTTCACTTTGGACGTGACGTCGTGGATGATGGGGCTCTCCATCTATGCACGGGCCGCCGTGGTCGGGGTGATCCTCTACTACTGGTGGCGGCACCCGTCCGGCATCGTGGCCCGGACCGCGGCCGACGTGCCACCGGCAACCGGTCCGGGTCCCGGGCCGGCCCGGGGGGCTGCGGGAGAGAGCCGGGCGACCGCGGGACGGGACGCGCCGGGCGAGCGCTGAAATAGACCGAACCCGCTCGGCGCCCCGGCGCTCCGGGGCTCTTCGATGCCGGTGTGGTTCAACTGGGTCACGTGGGGGGTGTTCGCGTTCATCGCCGGGCTCAACCTGGCCGTGCTTGTCTACGCAACCCACACCCGGGCGGGGGCGTGGCTACGACCTCGGGTCCTTTCCGTCCTCCGTACGCTCTCGGGTCGGTCAGACCTGAACTGGCTCGACTGGCAGCCAGTGCTGGTCGCCGGTCTCGTCGCGTTCGCGGCGGTCAGTGCGTACGGGATCTTGAGCGGCCAGTACGGATGCCACCCGCCCGGCGTGAGCGACCCGATCGGGGTGCTCAATTCGGGCAAGGCGTTCTGGGCCGGGACGAACCCATTCACGGTCTCCGACTGCGGTGGCCATATCGAGATTCCGTACGGTCTCGCGGCCGTACTGTTCGACGCGCTCGGTAGCCTCGGCGGGCTCCCGGGGATCTACGTGGTATGGGGGCTCGTGTCGTTCAGCGTGCTGCCGCTGACGTGGGCCGTGGCGGGCAAGGACCGCCGGCAGGTGCTCCTCTTCGTCGGCACGTCGGCCCTGGTCGTCCCGCTCATCTCCTCGCAGATCGACGGGGCGACGAACGCGATCGTCCCGGTGACGGTCCTTCTCTCGCTCTACTTGGCCGGTCGGAACGAGCTGCTCGCCGCCGCGGTCGGTGGGTTCCTCTCGACCGCCCGGTTCCCGAACCTCTTCCCGATCCTGGGCGGAACGGGCTCGAACCGAAGGTACCGCTACACTGCCTTCCTTGTGGCCGCCGCGGTGTTCGGCGGCGCCACCGTGCTCTCCGTCCTCGTCTGGCACGGAGACTTCCTCGGACCGGTGTTCCTGAACCAGGTCGGACGGCGCTCGTTCTCGCTGAACTTCTACGGGGTCTTCCTGCTCTCGAATGCGCTCCCCTCGTCGGTGTGGATCGAGGTAACGGAGGCCGCCCTGACCGTCGCCCTCGTGCTGGCGGTCTTCGTCCTCGTGCGCTCACCCATAGGCTCGGTCGCGATCGTGCTGGTCGGGTTCACGCTCCTCACCCCGTTCCTCTCGTTCAACATCCTCGTGTACCTCCTTCCGGTGGCCCTCGCCGGCGTCCGGGCACGCTGGTGGCTCTGGTCGGTCGCGCTCGTGGGTTCGCTCAACTACGACCTCGCCTACAACGTCTGGGCCCTCGATGACCACGTGACCTGGCCGAGCGCGATATTCGACGTCGTGCTGACCGTGTTGCTCCTCGCGCTATTCGTCGAGCTCTGGCGGCAGGAGCTCCGCCCGAGGGCTGTCGCGGTGGAATCGCCGGCCTAGCGACGGCCGCGGCTCCGGACCGGAAGGTCGAGCCGCATCTCGTTGGCGCTCTCGAACCCCAGGCCCTCGTAGACCGGCCGGCCCATCTTCGAGGCGTGCAAGAAGATCCTACGGTACCCCCGGTCCGTCGCCCATCGGACCATCGTCCGCACGAGGGTAGACGCGACACCCTGTCCCCGGAACGCGGGGTCGGTGTACATCGACATGATGTAGGGCATCGCGAGCCGTTGGTACGGGGCGGGACGCGGCTGGGCCGGCTGCAACCAGACGACCCCGCTGCCCACGACCCCGGCGGCCGGGTCCTCCACCACGAAGCCGAAGAAGCGATGCGCTGCCCTCTCTCGAAGGGCCCAGCGACGGTACTCCGATTCGGACCGGACGAGCGACCGGAGGTTCCACCCGCCGATCTCCTCGAACATCTGTCGGCGGTGCCGGACGAGCACCGGAAGGTCGGCCGCGCGGGCGGGCCTCACGCGGACCGGGGGTCTCGGGCTCGCCGGCGACGTGCGACGCGGGGACGGGTGGGAAGTACGAGCCATCGGGACTTAGGATTTCTTGAGCTCGCTCACGAGCTTCCCCACGGCCGATTGGGCGTCGCCGTAGAGCATGCGGCAGTTGTCGCGGTAGAACAGGTCGTTCTCGATGCCGGCGAACCCCTTGCCCTGGCCCCGCTTGATCACGATGACGTTCTTCGCCTGCTCCACGTCGAGGATCGGCATCCCGTAGAGGGGGCTCCCCTGGCGGTGCGCGGCGGGGTTCACGACGTCGTTGGCGCCGATGATGAGCGCGACGTCCGTCGATGGGAACTCCGCGTTGATCTCGTCGCGGTCGAACAGCTTGTCGTAGGGGATCCCGGCCTCGGCGAGCAGGACGTTCATGTGCCCGGGCATGCGCCCCGCGACCGGGTGGATCGCATACTTCACCGTCACGCCCTTCGACTCGAGGAGGTCCGCGAGCTCCTTCACTTTCTGCTGGGCTTGCGCGACCGCCATCCCGTACCCGGGGACGATGACGACCTGGCCGGCGTACGCCATCATCACGGCCGCGTCCGACGCCTCGATCGGCTTCAGCGAGCCCAGCATTTGGGTCCCGGTCTCCTCGACCGCGCCGAAGGCGCTGAAGAAGACATTCGCGACGGACCGGTTCATCGCCTTCGCCATGAGGTAGGTCAGGAGCGAGCCCGCCGCGCCGACGAGCGTGCCCGCGATCACCATCGCGTAGCCCGCGTCGCCGAGGGGTCCGTTGACGAGCGCGAAGCCGTCGAGGCCGACCGCGATGCCGGTGAGGGCGTTGAACAGGCTGATCACGACCGGCATGTCGGCGCCGCCGATCGGGAGGGTCAAGAGGACCCCGTAGAGCAGGAGGAGGACGAAGAACGGCAGGAGCCAGATCGCGTTGAGCTGCCAGACGGCCCACACCCCGAACCCGGCGCCGACGACGAGCACGGCCGTGTTGAGATACTGCCGCGCGGGCAGGACGATCGGCTTCGAGGTGAGCCACCCCTGGAGCTTCAGGAACGCGATGACGCTGCCCGCGATCGAGATCGACCCGATTACGGCGCCCGCGAGGCTCAGGCCGCTCGTCACGTGGTCCCCGAGGCTGGAGAGGAGAGTGACCGCCGCGATCGCCGCCGCCGCTCCGCCGCCCATGCCGTTGAACATCGCGACCATCTGCGGCATGGCGGTCATCTTGACGACCCGGGCCCAGTACCAGCCCGCGAGGCCTCCGATCGCGACGCCGAGGAAGATCAGGGCGAAGTTGGAGAGACCCGGACTGAAGAACGTCACGGCGACGGCGATCAGCATCGCCAATCCGGCGTACATGATGCCGCGCCGGGCGGTCTCGGGACTGCTCATCCCCTTCAGGCCGAGGATGAACACGAGGACCGCGACGACGTAGACCGCGTTGATCGCGTCCTGAACGTACTCGCTCATGACGCGCCCCCCTTGCGCTTCGAACGGTCGAACATCGCGAGGATCCGCACGGTGACGACGTAGCCGCCCGTCACGTTCATCGCACCCATGATGACGGCCGCAAGTCCGACCGCTTGCTCGAGGGGATTCGAGGCAATGCCGAGGGCGACGATCGCGCCGACGAGCACGATCCCGTGGATGAAGTTCGACCCGCTCATCAGCGGGGTATGGAGCAGCACCGGGACCCGACTGATCACTTCGTAACCGACGAAGACCGCAAGGAGCGCGATGAACAGCGCCGTCCAGAGGTCGGCGGCCATCTACGAGCCTCCCGCGAGGAGGTCGGCGGTCGGCTTGTGACGCACGGTCCCGTCCGAGACCAGGAGGCTCCCGGCGAGGATCTCATCGGAGTAGTCCGTCACGAGTCCCCCCTCCTTCGTCAGGAGGAGGGTGAGGAACGACTGGACGTTCTTCGCGAACATCTGGCTCGCATGGAAGGGAAGCTGACTCGGCAGATTGAGCGGCCCGGCGATCGTCACGCCCTGGGCGACGACGGTTTCGCCCGGCTTCGTGAGCGAGCAGTTCCCGCCGGTCTCGGCGGCGAGGTCGACGATCACCGAGCCCGGGCGCATCCGCGCCACCATCTCCTCTCGGACGAGGATCGGGGCCTTGCGGCCGGGAATGGCGGCGGTCGTGATGACGATGTCCGCGTCCGCGACCGCCTTCGAGACCATCTCGGCCTCCTGCTTCTTCTCCTCGTCCGTGAGCTCGCGCGCGTACCCGCCGGTGCCCTCGGCGTTGATCTGGAGCTCGAGGAACTTCGCTCCGAGGCTACGGACCTGTTCGCCCGCGGCCCGGCGCACGTCGTACCCTTCCACGATCCCTCCGAGCCGCTTGGCCGTAGCGATCGCCATCAGGCCCGCGACGCCCGCCCCGAGGACCAGGACCTTCGCGGGACGGATCGTTCCCGCGGCGGTCGTGAGCATCGGCAGGAACTTCGGGGAGAGCCCGGCACCGATCAGCGTCGCGCGGTAGCCCGCGACCGTCGCCTGCGAGCTCAGCACGTCCATGCTCTGGGCCCGAGTGATCCGGGGGAGGAGCTCGAGGGCGAATCCCGTGACCTTCGCGTCGCGCATCTTTGCGACCCGGTCGAGGTTGCGGTTCGCGTTCATCAGCGCGACTACGATGGTCCCCGGCTTGAGCGCGCCGATCTCCTCGAGAGTCGGGGGCTGGACCTGGAGGACGACCTGGGCGGAGCCGAAGAGCTTCGCGCGGTCCGGCAGGACCGTGGCTCCCGCGGTGACGAACGCCTCATCGGGGTACCCGGCGGAGACGCCGGCACCCGTTTCGACGGCCACCAGGGTCCCGGCCTTCGTCAGTCCCTTCACGACTTCCGGAACGAGGGCGACCCGTCGTTCTCCGGCGGCGACTTCCTTAGGAACGACGATTTGGACCGGCATGGCGAATCGGTGTCGCCGACTCGAAACGAGATTATAACGTAACCTTTCATCGAGGAGAATCTATCCCGGAGGGCGACCGCGTGTCGTCGTGACACGACGCGACGGACCACTCGAAACCCTTCCGGAGGGAGATGTGATTATGCCCCGATACCTTCCCTCGCTGGAGTCACCCCCGACGCCACGCGGGTCGGGCAGGATCCCATGAGCGAGCGATTCGACCTAGTGGTCGTCGGGGCCGGTATCGTGGGCCTTGCGACGGCCCACGCGATCCATCAGCGACGGCCGGAGTGGTCGGTCGCGGTCGTGGAGAAAGAAGGGAGCGTCGGTGTCCACCAGACGGGCCACAACAGTGGGGTCGTCCATTCCGGGGTCTACTATCGGCCCGGCTCGCTCAAGGCCCGCCTCTGCCTGGAGGGACGCGCCGCGATGCTCGAGTTCGCGGCCCGCGAGCGGATCCGGATCGGGAGGGTCGGCAAGCTCATCGTGGCCTCGAACGCCGCCGAGCTCGCCACCCTGAACGAGCTCTCCCGTCGAGCCGTGGCGAACGGCGTAGACTCGGTGAGCTCCCTGACCGCGGACGAACTGCGCGCGAGGCTGCCGGGAGTGGCGGGCGTCGGTGCCCTCGACGTCCCGACGGCGAGCATCATCGATTACCCTCACGTGGCCCGTCGCCTTTCCGAGCTCCTCACCCAAGACGGCGTGGTCGTCGAGACGAACCGGGGCCTGAGGACCGCCGCACCGACGAACGACGGATGGCGGCTGGACGGGGCGGAGACCGACCGTCGGGCGGGGTTCGTCGTGAACTGCGCCGGTCTGCAGGCCGACCTGGTCGCTCGAGCGATGGGAGCGCCGTCCCCGGTCGAGATCGTCCCGTTCCGCGGTGACTTCTATCGCCTCTCCCCGCGGCTGCGGGCCCAGATCCCCTGTCTCGTGTATCCGGTCCCCGACCCGGACCTGCCGTTCCTGGGGGTTCACCTGACGCCGACGGTCGACGGAGAACTGCTCGCCGGCCCGAACGCGACCCTCGCCCTCGCGCGGGAAGGATATCGGCCCGGACAGTGGGAGCTCGACGAACTCGCCCGGATGGCGATGTTCCCCGGTACCGTCGGGCTCGCCCGCCGGTACGGTCGGTTCGCGGCGCGCGAGTGGCTGCGGTCCTGGTGCAGCGCCGCGTACCTCGATGCGGTCCGAACGATCTGGCCCGACGCGGCACGGGCCGACCTCGGAATCCGCTCGAGCGGGGTGCGGGCCCAGGCCGTTCGCCGCGACGGCACCATCGAGGACGATTTCGTGTTCGTCCGGGGCGAGCGGGCGCTGCACGTGCTCAATGCACCGTCCCCCGCCGCGACCGCCGCGTTCGCGATCGCCGAACGGGTCGCCGACGAGGCTGGCGTCCCATCGCGGCCCTAGGAGAGCTCGCCCTCGGGGCGAACGCTCATCTGACCGCCGACTTCTCGCGCGAGGATGGTCGGCCCGCACGCGCGCGCGCCCTCACTCCGGGGTTTTGACCGCGTCGTCCGCGGGGACGCGCGAGCCGTGCTCGAGCGCCTCCCGGCCGAGAGCGTGCATCTCGCGGTCACGAGCCCCCCCTACAACGTCAAGATCGAGTACCGAGGCTACGCGGACGACCTGCCTCCCGAGGAGTATCTCCGCTAGCTGAAGGAGGTCTGGCGGGCGCTCCGACGCGTCCTCGTCCCCGGGGGGCGATTCGTGCTCAACGTCGCCCCGACGTCGATCAAGGACTTCCGGCCGATCCACCACGACCTCTCCCGCGACCTGCGGGAGCTGGGCTACATCATGCGGACCGAGATCATCTGGTACAAGCAAACGATGGGCCGCCGCACGGCCTGGGGGAGTTGGCGGAGCCCGTCCAACCCCCACATCGTCCCGTCGTGGGAGTACGTGCTCGTCTTCTCGAAGGACCAGTGGAAACTTCCCGGCGACCCGACCGCGGTGGACATCTCCGCCCGCGAGTTCGAGCAGTTCTCGGACGGTTTCTGGCAGATCCCCCCCGAACGCCGCCGCGGGGGACACCCCGCGCCGTTCCCCGAGGCGCTCATCGAGAGGCTCGTGAAATTCTACAGCTACCGGGGGAACGTCGTCCTCGACATGTTCGGGGGGACGGGGACGGTCGCCGCGGTGGCCCGACGGCTCGGTCGCCACTATCTGAACGTCGATTCCTCAGAGGAGTACTGTCGGCTGGCCGCGGACCGGGTCCGGGCCGCACAGCCCCCCGCCGACGCGCCGATCCCGCCGCCTCCCTCGTCGTTCGAGATCCCGGCGTCGTTCGACGCGCGGCCGCGCTACACCGCAGGGCGAGTCGTGACCCGGGCCCGCGCGAGGCGGGAGGCGAGCGGGCCCAGAGGAACGTAGCCGAGCCCGTACGCCCCGGCCGCCCAGATGTCGAGCGTCCATTGGCGCTCTTCGGGATGGCGAGCGAGGTAGCGGAGGTACTCGGCGGTCCGACGGGCCACCTCGCGCCGAGGGGCTCCCGCGACCACCCGGGTGACTAGCGTGCCGCCGCGGAACATCCGACCGTAATGGACCGCGCGCCCGGAGAGCCACGCCGCGACCTCGGGATGGCCGTGCCGGGCCGCGACCTCGGTCATGTCGCGATAGGAGTCCTCGGCGTGGCCGAGCCACGGCACTTCGCGCGTGACGTTCCCGGGGTAGAAGCGATACCGCGTGAGGCGACGGTCATCGAGGTAGATCCCACGGCGCGCGAGGACCGCGGCGAGGAACAGGAACTGGTCGGGGAGCTGGGTGCGCTCGAACGCGTCCCCGACGTCCCCGACGAGGAGCTCGCGACGCAGCGCCATCGTGCTCGAGTTGAAGGTCGCGAATGTGCGCCGGGTCGCGAGGTCGACGATCCGGTCCGGGTCGTCCGCCCCGATGTGGACCGGGCCGAGCCGGTCGAACTCGGGGTCGACCTCGAGCGACCGCCAACTCTCCCGGGGCACGGGCCGTCCGTCGCGATCGATCACGGCCACCCGGTTCCGATAGAACCCGAGGTCGGGGAACCGGGCGAACGTCTCCACGACCTGCGCGAGTCGCTCGGGCTCGAACTCGTCGTCGTCGTCGAGGAATGTCAGGATCGGGGCGCGCGAGGCGTTCACCGCGCGTCGCAGCCATCGGCCGATCCTCCGTTCCTCGTCGAACAGGGCGGTAACACCGGCCTCGTCGAGCGCTCGGTCGAGCTTGGGGTCGCGATAGTTCTTCGTGACGACGACCTCGAATCGCGCGCGGGCTAGGGTCTGGGCATCGAGGGACTTCAGAGCGGACCCGAGGTAGCGACGCCGCCCCCAATCCCCTACGATGACGGCGACCTCCGGTTCCGCCCCCACGGCCCTTTCACCCACGGACGACGAGGGAGCCGGCCCTCGGCGGAGCGGACGGTCGGTCCGGCAGGAGACGGACGGCAAGGTCCTGTACCGCGCGAACGAGTAGCGGCTCGAGGTTCACCGTGTCGGCCCGATTGTAGCGAACGAGCCGGTCGAGAGCGGCCCGGTTCCCCCGCCGATACTCCTGCCAGAGGCGGACCGCATCGAGGCCGTGGACCCCCTCGACCCCCGCCCGGTCGCCGACCCCGAGCTGCGCCTCGATCCGCTTCAACCCTCCCGCGATCCCGAGGCGGTAGAACAGGAATCGGAGGTCAATGTGGACCGGCGGAACGATGAGCTGGGGGAAGGCGGTGAGGAGGAACGGGACGTCAAAGCGGCTCCCGTTGAACGTGACAAGGACCCGGTACCTCCGAAGGTAGGCCGGCAGCTCCTCGAGGTCCTCGCCGGCGACGAACGAGCGCGTGCCGTCCGTCCCGTGGACGCCGACCACGGTCACGATCCCTTCGTAGGGCGAGAGCCCGGTCGTTTCGATATCGAGGAACGCGGTCTCCCGTGCGAACTCGGGGTAGAGGCGCCAGTGCTCGCGTTCGGGCAGACGACGGCCGAACCACGCGGCGTCGCGTTCGGCGAGGGCCCGTTCGCTCGCCGTGAGCTCCCCCAACAGACGGGCCCGCATCGGGGAGGAGAGGCCGAGACCGTCCGGCCGTTCGAGGAGCTCGCGCCAGTCGCGCACCCCGGCCCGCCACAGGTCGGCCTCGGTGACGGGTCCGACCCCGGAAAGATGGAGGAAGGTGCTGCGGAGCACGGAGGGTGCGACCGTTGTCGGCTCTTTATTCTTCGCGCGCGAGTCCCCTACGGCCACGGGTCGGCCGAGTCGACCGGGAGCGGGCCGATCGGCGCGATGAGCTGCTTCACCGCGGCCCAGAACGCCACCACGCCGTCCTTCGGAAGACGCGCTCCGTAGAGCGGTGCGCGGCACTCCGCCTCGAGGAGCTCGGGGTCGTCCGTATCCCATACCAGGCGAACGACCCACTCGTCGTGTTCTTCCTCGTAGGAGTAGACCCGCTTCCGCGGGTCGGTCGGCACCGGGTTCGGCTCGAGGAACTCGAGCGGCGGGTCGGGTGGCGGAGGGGGACCGGGCGTGAGCATCACCGGCGGAGGGGGAGCGGGGGCCTTGAGGCGGATCCACGCGACCACGGGCCAGCGGGTACGGCTCACTCCGAGCGACGGCACGGCAGGCCCGAGACACCGGACGGGAAAACACCGACGGGTCGCCTGACGTCACGCGCGGCGACAACCCGGCCCTCCACGCGACGGAGACTCCACAATTCACTGTCGTGGCCAACGTCCCGTTGCTCTCGTCGCTAAAGAACGGCGAGTGCCTTGAAACCAGGGCCGCGGCATCGGGGGAAGTCCAATTCATTGACCAGGGTCCGAGGGGGTCTCCGAAGAGGAGGAACAAAAAGGCGGACCCATTCGGTTCGGAAATCCGTCCGTCCACGGCGGCGGTTCCGCCCTCGGACGCGCCGAATCGCAACTCGAATCCGATTCCTGCCAACGTGAAGGTCGCCGGCAAAGGGAGAGGGCAGAATCCGTTGCCCTCGCAGGGCGACCCGGTGGTCAACGAGACCGGTTCAGCGCAGTACAGCCGGCCGCCGACGGTAGTGCTTGCCGGACATCGGACGACCATGTCGCCGGAAAGACCCACACTACGAGAATCACGAGGACCGCGAACGCTGTCGCGGCGAAGGCGACACGAGCCGGCCGCCGGGTCCCGGTCATCGCCGGACCCCTCAGGTAGTCACCCTAGCGGGGGACGAGGGACCACATGAACATTCCACGCGGTCGGACGATATCGAGCGTCTGTGAGGAGGCGCAATCCCCAGCGGCCAGCCGTCCGGCCCGGGGTCGGTTTCGGGGTAAAAAAAAGAAACCACACGCGTTCTGCTTAACTGCCAAGCGCAACCAGTTTACGTAGCTGCGGACGTTAGTGGCCGCGGGCTGAACGGATCGCCCGAAGGCTTTCCGCGTACACCCCGGCTCTATCGAGCTCGTCTTCTACGAATGTCCTTAGAGGTCTCTCTTTTTCGAGGGGGTTTCGGGCTTAGATGCTTTCAGCCCTTATCCCGTAGCGCGTGGCTGCTCAGCGATGCCCTGCCGGACAACTGATGG
>JBEKJT010000038.1:0-13466 GCA_050011075.1 Thermoplasmata archaeon | reverse complement strand
CGGTTCCTCCGACAGAAGGACCCACGGTCGGTCGTGCTCACCTACACGACCGTGACCAAGTGGATGATCCTGATCTCGCTGCCGTTGTTCCTTCTCTTCTTCTTCCTCCCGAGCGCGTCGCTCAGTTTCGTCTATACCTCGAAGTACAGCTTCGTCATCGCGCCCTTGCAGATCGCGGTGCTCGGGGCGTTCGTCACGACCCTCCTCGGGCCGTCGAACATCGCGCAGGTCGCGTACGGGCAGACACAGCTCCTGATGTACAACGCGGTAGCCGCCGGAGTGACCGACCTTGTCCTATCCTTCTGGCTCGCGCCCCATCTGGGATACGTCGGGGCCGCGGTCGCGTGGGCGAGCGCCAATGCGCTCTATGCGGCGCTCTCGCTCGCCGAGCTCTCGATCCTCTCCGGTGTCCATCCGTTCCGTCGACACTTCGTCGTCCCCCTCCTCGCCACGGGTCTCCCGGTCGGGGTCCTACTCGGCGTCTTCCATCCAGGGCTCCCGATGTTCGCCCTTCCCGTCGTCGGGCTCGGCATCGCTGCCCTCTTCGTCGTACTCGTGCTGGTGACGCGCAGCATCGACGACGGGGACCGTCTGCTGCTCGAGGCCGTGGAACGAATCCTCGGACGCCCCCTCCCGTTCCTGCGTCGGCTCGGTCGATACGGTCTCCCGGGCCGGACCTAAGCCGGCGTCGGGCCGGGCCGTGGCCGGCCGCGACTCTCGGAAGTGATCGACGAGCAACAGGACGACCCCCGCTCCGAGCAGGATGAAGACGTACTCTGCGAGCGCGTTGGCGGTACTCGAGTTCCCGGTCGCGTCGACCGCGGCGGTGACCACGAGCAGTACGAGCGCCGCCCCGATCGGGTAGCGCGCATCGAGCCCGGCCCAGTACGAATAGACCATGTAGGCGACGAGCAGGCCCAGGAAGACCCAGATATACGGAAACGCCACGCGCGGCCTCGCGTCGCGAGCGACCGGGGCCTCAAAATCGTATCCCACCCTCAGGTCTCGAACGCGGTCAGAGAGTTCGCCCGGCCTCGGTACTAGCTCGTATAACTCGCAGGCCACCGCGTCAGGTTTACATAGGGCAGAACTCATCTCTACTCAGGGAGTAGTCTCCCGAACATTTCATGGCGAAGTCCCCACGCCGTCGTACTATCGTCCCCATCGTGCTGGGGCTCGCCATGCTGGCGGTCGTAGTGGCGGCGGGTCTCACGCCCAACACGGGCGTCGTGCTCGCCCAGACGAACTCGCAGTACAGCCAGTCCCCCTCGTCCACGGGCATCAGTCCGTGGGTCTACGGTGCGATCGCCGCCATCGCGGTCGTTGCGCTGCTGGTCGCCGCCCTCATCCTCATGCGCCGGCGCCGACCGCCGCCGGCGGCCGCTGCCGCTCCACCAGTGGTGGCCGGGTTCGGAGGCCCGAGCGGCCCGTCGGCCCCGGCAGCGCCGTCATCCCCGAGCTCTCCGCCCGCCGCCGCTCCTCCTCCGGCCGCTGCCCCGGCCCCCGCCCCAGCCCCCGCACCAGCCTACCTCGAGACCCCCGAGGACGTGGGGGCAGCTCTTCCGGCCGTAGCGATCGGTGCGGCTGCGG
Source organism: Thermoplasmata archaeon (assembly GCA_050011075.1). Taxonomy (GTDB): domain Archaea; phylum Thermoplasmatota; class Thermoplasmata; order Lutacidiplasmatales; family UBA184; genus Lutacidiplasma. Next base: position 11,876 of record JBEKJT010000038.1, on the reverse strand, counting down.
GAGCCGCAGCCGGAGCCGCCGCGACCGGGGAAGCCGAGCCGGACATCGATTCCTTGATGGCCGAGCTCGACAAGATCAGCGGTGAGATCCTCAAGCGTGCGCCCAAGAAAGGGACCTCGACCCCGGCCGAACCGATCGAAGAGGGGCCGAACCCCTAGGTTACTCCAACTTCCCCCGACCGGCGCTCCTTAAAAGGCCTCGAGAGGTCTTCGAACGATGGCCGAGGCTCCAAAGTTTCCGGACGAAGAGTCCCTCTTGTCGGAGCTGCGACGGGCGATCGAACGGTCGCCGGAACGTCCCCGCGAGATCGAGGTGGGGATCGCGCTCTCGATCGCGCTCGGTCGACGCCGCGCACCGGTCTCCTGCGGAGGATGCTCGGAGCCGCTCGCGTTCGACGGGATTCCGGCCCGAACGAACGCGCGCCTCTCGGTCCCTTTCCGATTGCTTTTCGAGGATTCCGTCGGGTCCTAGGGACGACGGAAGAACTCGGGGGCTGACTCGTGACGTTCTCCCTCGTCGGCAGCGTCGTGGATATCATCACGACGATCCTGCGCACGATCGGTCTCCCCGGCCTGTTCGCGTTGATGGTGGTCGAGAGCTTCGGAGTCCCTCCGGTGCCGAGCGAGGTGATTCTTCCCTTCACGGGATTCCTAGTGGCGGAGGGGACGTTCCCGCTGGGAGCGGCGCTGGCGGCCGCGATCGGCGGCGCCCTCGTCGGTTCGTTCATCGCCTACGCCGTCGGCCGATGGTGGCGCCACAGGATCACCGGCCTCGGCCTTGGACGCCTGAGGTTGCAGGCCCGTCATCTCGAGCGGATGGACCGGTACTTTGCCCGTCACGGAGAGATCACCGTCGCGCTCGCCCGACTCGTCCCGGTCGTTCGGGCCTATATCTCCTACCCCGCCGGCACGGCCCGGATGGGGCCGGTCCGCTTCGGGGTGTTCACTCTGATCGGGACGATCCCGTTCACGCTCGCCCTGGTGTACGCGGGGATCGTCCTCCGGTCCCAATGGACGGTCGTCACGTCCTACTTCCACGTCTTCGACCTCGTACTGATCGCGGTAGTCGTGGTTGTCGCGGTCTACATCGTCCTCCAGATCGTCGGCCTCCTTGCCCCGGGCTGGCCCCCCCGTCGGGCCTCGCGGGTGCCCGTCCCCGACACAGACGTCGGGTCCGGGCGACCCTCCGTCGGAGAGCCGGGCGGGGAAGCCCATTCCGACATCGGGGCACCGCCCCGTTAGTCGCGACCGTCCGTCTCCTCGGGTGACCAGGATAGGCCGGGGGCGAATTCGGGCCGCACGATCGTACCGGATGGCCGACCGACATACTCTCTGTCCTCCACGATCCGCTCGCCGTCGCGGTAGTGCTCCCGGGGGAAGATCGCCTCCATCCCCTCGAAGGCGGTCCATCCGCAAGGGGCATGCAGATGCCGCGCGTCGAGCCGCGTGCGAACTTTGAAATCGACGACCATCAGGTTCGCGCGGTGGCCGGGGGCGATCCGGCCGAGCGGCTGGCCGAGCCATCGCGCCGGGCGGTCGCAGGCGGCCGCGACCAAGGTCGCGAGGTCGAGGTCGGCAGAACGAACGCGGGCGAGACAGAGCGGGACCATCGTCTCGACCCCGGGCATACCGCTCGGAGCCTTCGGAAAGGGAAGCTCCTTGGCCGAAAGCGCGTGCGGAGCGTGGTCGCTGGCGAGGCACGGGACCTCGCCCCGCTGGAACATCGCCCAGAGCGCGCTCCGCTCCGCCTCCGAACGCAGAGGTGGGTTGACCTTGAAGCGCGAATCGCTGCCGGAGCGTTCGGAGAGAAGCAGGTGGTGGGGGGTCGCCTCGAACGAGACCCCCGCGGCGCGGAGGCGCGTGGCGGCGGCCACGGTGGTCACGTGGGCTACGTGAAGCCGCAGCGCCGGCGGTGGAGGGAGCAAACGGTCGAGCGCAGCGTCTTCCGACCCGGACGGGCGCGCGGCGTTCCACTCGACCGGGTTCTGGGCGACGAGACCGGTGCGGAACCGCACCGGCGCTTCGGCGTGGACGGCGAGAGGTAGACCGAGCTCCGCGATGCGGAGGAGCAGCGGCGGGAGCTCCTGCGGCGAAGGGACCTCTTCGATCCCCGTGGTCGGGCTCAGGTAGAGCTTGAACGCCCCCGCGGTCCGGGCGAGACGTTCGAGAGCCCGGGGCCGAGTCGGACTCGCGTAGAGGAGAACGTCGACCGCCGCCCTTCGGTGCACGAGTCGGGCCTTCTCCTCGAGAAGGTCGGCGTCCGTCACTGCGGGATGCGTGTTCGGCATCTCTCCCACGAGGGTCACCCCGCCCAGGGCCGCCTCGACCGTGCCCGTGCTGATGGTCTCGACCTCGGCACTCCCTCCCGGTTCGCGCAAGTGTACATGGAGGTCGGTGGCCGCGGGCAGGATCACCGCGTCCCCGACGTCTCGGCGCCGTCCTCCCGTCCGTACCTTGCCGACCGAGATGATCCGCCCGGAGGAGCCGATGGCGATCTCGACGGGCTGTAGGCGCCCGCGAACCCACGCCCGACCCGCGAGAACCCACTCGGGGCTCGACGCACGCCCGGAGGGGGACTCGGTCTCCTCGTCCGGGGCGCCCATCGCCGACGGGACGGAGGAGGACGTAAAGAAAGAGACTCCCGCATCCTGCCGCAGGCCTTTTCTCTCCCGGTCCTTCCGAGGGCGATGGCGACCGCGGCGCCCCGCACGGCGTGGACCTATGCGGCGAGCGGGGTCGACGTTTCGGTTCGCGCTCGCGCGCTCGCGGCTCTTCTGGCCCCGGTGAAGTACCGCTCTCCCCCCGATCACGGCCGGGTGATTTCGGCCCCGGGGCACTATGCCGGGCTCGTCCGGATCGGACGCGAGACGATCGCAATCACCACCGATACGGTGGGGACGAAGGTCCTCCTCGCCGAGCGGCTCGGACGCTGGGAAGAGGTCGGCGAAGACCTCGTGGGCGTGAACGTAAACGACCTCGCTGCGATGGGGGCCCGGCCGGCCGCCCTCGTGGACACGATCCTCTGTGCGCGGCCCGAGGAGGGGGTCTTCCGCGCGATCGGGCGGGGCCTCGACCGGGGGCTTCGCGCCGCGCGCTGCGCCCTGCTCGGCGGCGAGACCGCGATCGTGCCGGACATCGTCCACGGGGTCGACCTCAGCGGGACGGCGATCGGGTTCTTCCCTCGCGGTCGGCGTCCGACCACCGGGGCGAAGATCCGTCCCGGTGACCGGATCCTGGGGATTCCCTCGAACGGGGTCCATGCGAACGGGTTCACTCTGCTGCGTAAGCTGCTCGACGACTCCCGCATCGACCCCGCCGCGCCGCGGCCGGGCTCCCGAACACCCGTCGGCGAGGAGCTGCTCCGCCCGACCCGGATCTACACGCACACCGTCGATGCCCTCGCCGATCGGACCGAAGTGCACGGGCTCGCGCACATGAGCGGCGGCGGAGTGCGCAACCTGGTCCGACTGCATCCCCGGGTCGCCTTCGTCCTCGACCAGTGGCCCGAGGCCCCCTCCCTCTTCTCGTGGATCGCGTCGCTCGGGAACCTCTCGGCCGAGGAGATGTACCAGACGTTCAACATGGGGATCGGGTTCATGCTGGTCGTCGGGCGGGAGCACCTCGCGGAGACCCGACGACGCCTCGCACGGGCCGGTGCGCCGGACGCGGTCGAGATCGGGCACATCGAGCGGGGAACCGGGGTCTCTCTCCCCCCCCTCGGACTTCGCTACGTCGGCTACTCGTGAACGCCGGACCCTGCCGAGGATGATGCCCACCGTCGGGAATTCACCGGCCCCGGAGGTGGTCACGGGACGGTCGCGCGGCATCGCGGTCTTCTTCTCCCTGCTGGCCGCCCTCGGCTGGGCGAGCTACTACATCTTCGTCCTGCGAATCTCGCCGGGAACCTCCCCCTCGGCGATCCTGGTCTACCCGTTCCTGGTGGGCGGGGCCGCGTACGCGGGATGGACCGTCTTGGAGGGGCACGGAAAGGTGTTCGCCCGACTCTGGAGCGACCCGAGCGCGTACCTCCGCACGGGGCTCCTCGTCACGATGCAGTTCTCCGTGCTCGCCGCGACGTACCTCACTGGGCCGGTCGATGCCTCGCTCCTCTCGCTCATCGGCGACGTAGTGGCCACTCCGCTCGTTGTCGCGTTCATTCTCGGGCAGCACCGCGCCCAGATCCGCTCCCGTCTATTCGCCGTCGGCCTCGTGCTCAGCCTGGCCGGGGGAACGATGGCGATCGTCGGCGGAAGGAGCCTGACCGAAGTCCACAGCTGGGGCTGGCTCGCCGTGCCGGCCGTGCCGCTCTCGGTCGCGTTCTACTTCCTGCTCACGGCCCGTGCCAACGAACGGGCGCCGCCCTCGGCCGTCGTCGGTCAGTCGATGCTCGCCGCCGGGGCGATCTCGCTCCTCCTAGCGCCGCTGGTCCCAGGGGGATGGGGAGGGATCGCCGCGGTCACCCCCGGACCCTTCCTAGTACTGGTCGTCACGGGCCTCACGAGCTTCTTCCTCGCCCCGGCGCTCTACTTCGTGGCCCTCCGCCGCGTCGGTCTCGTCATCCCGCCCATGCTCATGACCGGGATCCCCGTCTTCACGCTGCTGTTGTCGGCGGTCGTTCTCGGTCTCGGCCTGCCGGTCATCGCGATCCTCGGGATCCCGGTGGCGGTTGTCGGCGCGCTCCTCACGCTCCGGGCCGAGCGAGCCGAAGGTCCGACGGGCCCGGCCGGCCCGCCTCCCCCGGAGCACACCCCCCACGGCCCCTGAGCTCACTGCCAGTCGGAGAGGCTCTTGTTCGTTGACCGGCGCTTCTTCCGTGCGCCGAGGTCGGCGAGCGACGTGTCGAGCGTGGCGGCCGGCCCGGCTTCGGGCGGGGGCGCCCGCTCACCGCCGCCGAGCCGCCGCTGACGGGCCCCACCGAGAAGCGCGGAGGAGTCCCAGTCGTAGACCTCCGTCACGCGGGCGAGCGTCTGGGCGACCCTTTCCGCGTAGTAGTCCCAGTCAGCATCCTTCGTGAACGGGCGTCCCTCCACCCACGGCTCGATCTCTTGGGGGGTCTTCCGCGAGTCGGTCACGACCCACGCGACCCGCATTCCGGGGATGACGTCGTACCCTTCGGCCTGCAACTGTTTGAATACCCGCAGGAACGGCAGGCCCTCGCGCGTCGACTCGTTGTACTCGCTCTCGGGGCGAACGGTCCGCGCGATGACGAGGCGTTCGACCGGTATCTGCTTGTTCCGGACGGCCGCGACGAGCTCCCGGGCCCGGCGCACGAGGCCGTCGGTGTCGCCGCGGAGCACGAGGTCGAAGACCTCGAGGAGCGCCTCGGACTGGTAGTCGAACGCGTCCGTCCGCCGGGTCTCGTAGCCCCGGACGATGAGCTCCTCCCTCGGCCACGCCGTCCGCCCGACGTACCGTTTCTTCACCCCGTGGGAGAAGAACGCCTCGTAAACCGACTGGAACTCGAAAGTGACCCCTTCGTGCGTGAACCGCTTCGCGACCGACTCGCCGAATTCGCGTGCGCCCTCGAGCGTCGCGACCGGGGACCGGACGAAGACCGAGTCGGTGTCCGAGTACACGACCTCGTGCCCGTCCGCTTCGAGGTCGCGGATGATGGACGTGATCGCCTCCCGAGCGAACGCGGTGATCGCCGCGCCGATGTCCTTGTTCGTGAAGCGGTAGAAGCTCGAGGCGAGCACGCCGTAGAACGAGTTCATCAGCACCTTCACGGCGTTCTGCAGCCCGTCGTAGTAGTCGGCGAGGTCCTTCGTCGGCGCCGCTCGTCCCTCCCGACGGAACCGGTCGCGGTCCGCGAGGAGCTCCGCGAGGATCTCGGGGATGAGCCCGCGGCGCACGGACGGCGCGAGGAAGCGTGCCCCCGACGGCGCGACCGTGGTTCCCTCGGGAGAAAGCGTCGTGAAGCAGAGGTTCCGGGAGATGATGATCGACGGGTACATTGACTTGAAGTCGAGGACAACGACCCAGCGGTACATCCCCGGCCGGATCGCGTGGACGTAGCCTCCTTCGATGGGCGCGTCGCGGCCGCCGTAATGGCTCATCGGGACGCCGACGCCTTTCGCGTCCGCCCGCGGGATCAGCATCGCGTCGATGAACAGCGAGGTGCGGCCGTTCATGCCCTCCTCGAGCGGGAGGCGCGCGACCGTTGCAAGGTCCGCAGCCCTTTCGATAGCCCGCAGGCGTTGCAGAATCCGCAGTGCGAGGTCGGCGTCGTGCTCGCAGTACTCCATCACGCGGACCGGGTCCTTGGCCCACTCCTCCTCGATGTTCCGTCGGTCGACCGCGAGCTTCGAGTCGCCGAGAAGTGTGCGGGCCACGAACTGGAGCGTCTCCTGCTTCGGACGAAGGTCCCGTCGGACGGACCACCAGGCGTCGGCGACGACGCGTCCGGTCACCTTCCATAACCGCTCGCCCATCTCGCGCGGCTCGGAACGTTCTCGACCGAACGCGAGGGACCCGAGACCGGTCGCCTTGGCCCGCTCGACCAGGAGCGGGAAATCGTAGCCTCCGATGTTGTAGCCGGTGATGACATCCGGGTCGTCGTCGACGACCGCCCGGACGAAGTCCTCGAGGATCTTCCGCTCGCTCTCGCCGCTCAGGCGGAACGTCGTCCGCTCCCGCCCTCCTCCCTCCGAGACCCCGCAGATCGTGAAGATCGTTCGCTTCCGGATCGCGTTCTCGATATCGAACGAGAGAACGCGGAGCGACGGGCGGAATGGCTCGGTCGGGCGGATACCGTGGCCGTCCGTCGTGACGACCCGCACCACGGTGGGCACCGTGTAGCGTGCCCGGATCTCGTCCGGTTCGTCCTCCGCCTCGAAGGCAACCGTCAGGCCCAGATGAAGGTCGTAGAGGAACCGGTGCACGAAGGGGATGTCGCAGGCGAGCACGCTCGTCTCGTCGCCCCGACGGCGGTACTGGTCCCGATACTGGGGGACGAGCCACGGCCGGTGCAATGTCACCCGGATGGCCGGTCGGTCCTGGCCACCGACCCAGGTGACGATGTCCCTGACGTCGATGATCTCGGGGTCCTTGCGAAGGCGCTCGCGCATCTCGGGGGTCGGCTCGGTGATCACGAAGTAGGGTCGAAAGCCGTAGTATCGCGCGACGATCGGAACCCCGTCGCGGCTTCGACCGAAAAGCTCGACGACGACATCGTCGTCCCGGGCTTGGTATGAACCCTCGAGAACGAACAGATCGACGGTGCGCACGGGATACAGAGCCATGTCGCCGATAAGATGTCTACGTCTCGCGAGCGTCCCACCAACGGCGGAACGCGACGAGGTCGTGGGTCCAGCGCTCCGCCCATCGGCGCGAGCGGATCGCGGCCGCCGGGTGGATCATCGGGAAGATCGGCCGGACCTTCCCTTCGCGCGCTCGGCCGGCCGAGCGCATCACCCGGGGAGCTTCCGGGTCGAGCGCCTCCAGTGCGTGCGCCCCCAAGGTCACGACCACCTGAGGCGCGAGGAGCGCGAGCTGTCGGTCGAGGAAAGGTCGACAGGTCCGGGCCGCGGACCGGTCGAACCGGTTGGCCGGGGGACGGCATTTGAGGACGTTCAGAATGCCCACCGAATCCTCCTCGAGCCCCAGTTCCCGGATCGCCGCGTCGAGGCGGGCGCCCGACCGACCTACGAAGGGTTGGCCCAATCGATCCTCCTCGGCCCCCGGGGCTTCCCCGACAAACACGATGCGCGGGCGGAGGCTGCCGCGATAAACGACGGCTTGGGTCCGCGTCGCCCCGAGGGGGCAGCGCTGGCAGGCCCGGATCTCCACGGAAAGTCGTTCCCACGAAGCTTCTCGTTCCGGTGAGGCACCCCCGACGGGAAGAGCCCGGTTCTCGATAGACCGGGGGTTCGACGAGCGGTGACCACGCGTCATCGTACGGGACGTTTCTCGGGGTGTCGACAGGGGACGCGGCACGGACCTTAAATAGGGCCACCCTGTGGCTCGGCCCCTTCGCCGAAAATGCCTCCGCCGTCGGGACTCAACACTGCGGGCCGCTTGGCCCGGCTCCGCCAGCGGAGACGCTGGTCGGACCGCTATTACAAGCGCCGGACCCTCCACCTGAAGGAGCGTTCGGACCCGCTCGAGGGGGCTCCCCAGGCCCGCGGGATCGTGATCGAGAAGGTCGGTGTCGAGGCGAAGCAGCCCAACTCGGCGATCCGTAAGTGCATCAAGGTCCAGCTGATCAAGAACGGTCGCCAGGTCACCGCGTTCGCGGTCGGCGACGGTGCAATCAACTTCATTGACGAGCACGACGAAGTGTTGGTCGAAGGGATCGGCGGCCGCATGGGCCGGTCCTACGGGGACATTCCCGGGGTCCGCTACAAGGTAATCCAGGTGAACAGCGTCTCTCTCGACGAGCTCGTCCGGGGACGCAAGGAGAAGCCGGCCCGATGAGCGGAGCTCCCGAGCCGATCGTTCCCTCCGAGCCCGGCGAAGAGCCGGGGCCGGTCGTCCAGCGCCCACCGCCGCCGCCTCCGCCCCCGTTCGCGGTGCCGCCGCTGTTCGGCAAGTACCCGTTCGAAGGGGTCGAGGTCCACGACCCTGGCCTTCTGCCGTACCTCTACCTGCATCCGGTCTACGCGCCCCACACCGAGGGCCGACTTACCGGCAAGCCGTTCCTCAAGACTCGCATGCATCTCGTGGAGCGCCTCGCGAACCACCTGATGAAGGGCGGCAAGTTCACGGGCAAGAAGTCGAAGGCCCTCGCGACCATCCGCAAGGCGTTCGACGAGGTCGCGCAGAAGGAAGGCAAGAATCCCCTCCAGCTCCTGGTCGACGCGGTCGAGAACGCCGCCCCGCGCGAGGAAGTCACCCGGCTCCAGTTCGGCGGGATCTCGGTTCCCCGGGCCGTGGACGCCTCGCCCGCCCGCCGCCTGAACGTGGCGATCCGCAACCTGGCGCTCGGCGCCATCCAAGCCTCCCACAAGTCCACAAAACCAATCCACTCGTGCTTGGCAGACGAGATCCGCCTAGCGGCCAAGGGGGACCTAACCTCCTTCGCCGTGGGCCGGAAGGAAGAGGTCGAACGCGTCGCGCAGTCGGCGCGCTAGAGGCCGAGGAGGAGCCCCGATGACGCACATCCGAAGCGAACTGGCGAAGGCCATTCCCGACATGATGCGGCGGATCGACAAGATCCGCAACATCGGCATCGTCGCGCATATCCACCACGGGAAGACCACGCTCTCCGACAACCTCCTCGCCGCGGCCGGCATGATCTCGGACGAGCTCGCGGGCAAGCAGCTCTACCTCAACTTCGACGAGCAGGAGCAGGCGCGCCTCCTCACGATCAACAACGCGGACGTCACGATCGTCCACGAGTTCGAGAAGGAGAATTACCTCATCAACCTCATCGACACCCCGGGCCACGTCGACTTCGGCGGCGACGTGACGCGTGCGATGCGCGCGGTCGACGGGGCGATCGTGGTCGTCTGCGCGGTCGAGGGCGTGATGGCCCAGACGGAAACGGTGCTCCGTCAGGCGTTGCGCGAGAAGGTGAAGCCGGTGCTCTTCATCAACAAGGTTGACCGCGCGATCAAGGAGCTCAAGCTGACCCCCGAGTCGCTCCAGAAGCGGTTCACGAACATCATCAGCGAGGTCAACGAGCTCATCCGCAAGATGGCCCCCGAGGAGTTCGTCGACGAGTGGAGCGTCGACCCAAGGGACGGATCGGTCGCCTTCGGGTCCGGCTACGAGAACTGGGCGATCAGCGTTCCCTACATGTTGCAGACCGGCGTCAAGTTCCCGGACATCATCGAGTACGTCTCCACTGGCCGGACGAAGGAGATCGCACAGAAGGCGAAGATCAACGACGTCATCTTCGACATGGTCGTGCGGCACCTGCCGAGCCCCCACGTCGCCCAGCGGTACCGGATCCCCAACATCTGGAAGGGCGACATCACTAGTCCGATTGGCGTGGCGATGGCCAACACCGACTCCGAGGGGCCGACCGCCTTCATGGTCACCGACATCACGATGGACCCGAGCGCCGGGGAGATCGCCACGGGCCGGGTCTTCTCCGGTCGCCTCCAGAAGGGCATGGAGCTCAGCGTCGTCGGGACGAAGATCCGGGACCGGATCCAACACGTCTCACTCTTCATGGGGCCCGAGCGCCTCATGGTGGAGGAGGTCACGGCCGGCAACATCGCCGCGGTCATCGGCCTCAATGACGCGTTCGCCGGGACGACCATGGCGTCCTCGGCGGACATGGCTCCGTTCGAGGAGATTCGTCACGTCTCCGAGCCGGTCGTCACGGTCGCGATCGAGCCGAAGCGGATGGGCGACCTGCCGAAGCTCATCGAGGTCATGCGGAAGATCGCCAAGGAGGACGCCAGCCTTCGAGTGGAGATCAACCAGGAGACCGGCGAGCACTTGCTCTCGGGCATGGGCGAGCTCCACCTCGAGATCACCCAATACCGGATCGTCAACGACTACAAGGTCGAGATCGAGGCCTCGAAGCCGATCGTCGTCTACCGCGAGGTCGTCAAGCATCCGGGCGGACCGTTCGAAGGGAAGTCCCCGAACAAGCACAACAAGTTCTACTTCGAGGTCGAAGCGCTCCCGGCCGCGGTGATCCAGGGTATCCGGGACGGGGAGATCCCTCAGGGGAAGTCGTTCAAGGACACGAAGACCCTCGTCACCAAGATGGAGGCTCTCGGGATCTCGCGGGACGAAGGACGGGGGATCGTCGCGGTCGAGGGGACGAACATCCTCTTTGACGTCACGAAGGGGATCCAGTACCTCAACGAAACGATGGACCTCATCGTGGACGCCTTCAAGGAGGCGATGAACCGCGGACCGCTCGCGAACGAGAAGGTCTACGGCCTCAAGGTTCGGCTCGTGGATGCGAAGCTCCATGAGGACTCGATCCACCGCGGCCCGGCGCAGACGATCCCCGCCGCCCGCTCCGGCATGTACGGGGCGATGGTGCTGGGCGACCGCCTCCTCCTCGAGCCACTCCAGAAGGTTACCGTCAACGTCCCACAGGAGGTACTCGCGGGCGCCACGCGCGAGCTCCAGCGGCGCCGCGGCGAGATCCTGGACATGACGAGCGTCGGCGACCTGCAGACGATCGTCGCGAAGGTGCCGGTCGCCGAGATGTTCGGCTTCGCATCCGATATCCGCAGCGCGACCGCGGGCAAGGTACTCTGGGCCACGGAGTCGATGGGCTTCGTGCCGGTGCCCCCCGAGCTTCAAGTGGGCGTCGTCGCGGAGATCCGCCAGCGGCGCGGGCTCAAGCCCGAGCCGTACGATGCGGCCTACTACTCCGGGTGACCGAGCTTGGGACGACCGCCGGCTTCGGGTCGGTTCGGCCTCGAACCTATTCTCCGACCGGACCGCGCCACGCGTGGTGAATGCGGGTCCGGTGCGAACGACGACACTCGGGGACGCGTTCGTCCGGATGGTCGTCGACGCCGAAGCGCCCCTTCGTTGGGGACAATCACCCGGAAGGTCGCAGACCCTCCGAAGTTGCAGGGCTGTTCGTCGCGCGGGAGGCCCGACGGGGTGGCCAGCCCGGGGCGAGGATTCCCACGATCTGGAGCAGCAGGTAAGCGACCACAATCACCACGATCGCAATCAGAGGATAGTCGAGGTAGCGGAAGGACGAAGAGACCACCGTCCAGTTGGACCGTAGCACCATCCCGGCGTATACAAGGGCGAGTGTGAAGGGGATCGACCCGACCAGCGTGTACGCCCCGAAACGGACCGGATTCATCTTGGCCGTCCCCGCGGGATAGGAGATGTAGGCGCGCACCACGGGGACGAGGCGCGCGAGGGCGACCGTGAGTTCTCCCCTGCGGGCAAAGAATCGGTCCATTCTTTCGAGGTGACGGGCTTCCAGACGCAGGCGCCCGAGGC
>JBEKJT010000037.1:0-13674 GCA_050011075.1 Thermoplasmata archaeon | reverse complement strand
CCTTCGAGGGTCGTCACAACTCTGCCGACCGTCGGAGGCCTGGGAACTTCGACGCACTAAGATGGAAGAGATCCGCATCCGTGACGTGAGCCGAATCCCGACGCGCGAGTGGATTCCTCCCATTGGGGCGATGGGAGGGCCTCCCGCGCACGAACTATACCGTGACCTCGTGCTCTACGCCGGTCTCCGTCTCGTACGTAACTCCGAAGGTACTCCCTTGGTCGCCATGCGGGATGGCGAGCACCGGCGGACCTTCCGGGTGCCGAGCGACGAGCTCCGGGAGGCGCTGGACCGGTTCCGGATGCGACGGAACCTCCGTCCGTTGCCGGAGCACGATCTTTCCGACCTCGCCCGGCTCATTCAGGCGCGGGCCACCGACCCGGACATCGTTGTCCCGACCTTCGACGTAGGCGAAGCCGACACCCTGGAGACGCGGGTCGAATCTCGACCCACCGAACTCCGTGTTGAACTTCGACCCCCCGAGCGGCGCGCGGAACCTCGACCTCCGCTTCTCTTGGCCGACCCACCGAAACCGAAACGAACTGGCTGGATCGAGGAACTGGATTCGATCATGCGAGAAGTGGACCGGGTGCGTCTTCCCGCGCCTCCCCGAGCGCCCGTGGCGAAAGCCCCCTCAGCTTGGAACGACGTCGTGGAACACTTGGAGCCGTTCCCGACCCCCGTCGCCCCGACCAAGGAGTCGGTCTCGGGTGGCCAGAGGTCGCCGGAGCCGGGGAGAGGCCTGCCCCGGTACGTGCAGGTCCTCCAGGGCTTGATGAGGGACGGAGGATGGCTCGGCACGACGTCGGAGCTCTCGAGGCTGACCGGAGACAGCCCCGAGAAGGTGTTCGCGAACCTGCGAGCGTACCGAACCGAGCTCGCGGGAAACAACGTCGTGGTCGTCCCCGTCGAAACCGACTTGGGCTGGCGGTGGCTGGCCGTGGACAGAAGTCGACTCAACACCTCGTGATTGCGCCGCCCGTCTCGGGCGCATCGCGGAGGACGGACAGCCTCGGAATTGGGGGCAACGGAAGAGCGACCTCGACGTCCGGTCACTCGGGCTTACGAAGTACAAAGATGCAGTCCGAGCCCCAACCCCGGTCGATCCGAGAGGCGAGATCGTCGACTCGGACCACCCAGCGGGCGAGGCGGGCCGCGCCAAGGCCATGATCGGGCGCGATGGCCGATTCGTCGGCCAGGCCCCCCCCGAGGGCTGAGGTGTAGGCCCGTTCTATCCGGAATCCATAGAACCGCACGAATTCCTTGAGCGCCTTGTACGTGAAGATCCTCAGATGCCCGGCCACCTGCTTCGGACCGGGATTGCCGAAGGTTCTCCGGGTGGAGACCTCGGTTCCCAGAGGCTGGAATCCCAGCAACAGGGCGAACCGATTCACGAGCGACGACAGGTTGGGGGTCGTCAGGACGAGGTACCCTCCGGGTCGGATCACCCGGTAGACCGCTTCGATCGTCGCGTCCGGGTCCCACACAGGCTCGAGGACCTCAATCATCATCGTGACCGAAACCGACGCCGCGGGAAGCCAGGAACCCAGCTCCGTCACTTCGAGCCGAGCGTACTCGATGAACATCGGCATGTCCGCGGGTCGGAACACGATGTCGGTCGCCAAGCACTTCGAGATCCCGAGGCGGTCGTGGGCCAGCGCCAGGTTGACTCCATTTCCCGCGCTGATCTCTAAGAGCGAGTCGATGGGACGGTGACGGTGGATCCGGTCTAGTTCTCGAAGAAAGTGGTACCACCGGAATCGAGGGCCCCGCCTCGCGTTCGCGAGGGACTCGCGCTGAGAGTACATTTCGGAGAACGGCGGTCGCCCCAGAGAGAAATCCTCGTACAAGCGGGTGCTCCCGGTGCTCGACACTCGGTCATCCCCGAGGTAGGTCGGACCAATACCGGAACGAAACAGGCCCCCCTAATCCCGCCATACAATACTGGGTCGACATGTATTCCGACCCACGATACAAGGCAGGAGAATCGGTCGCCTGGTCCCCCTCCGTCCTGGCGCTTGGTTTCGTCGTCTCCACGAGGCCGAGAACGGCGAGCACGGCGCCCACCGGGGCGAACCGTCGGTCCTCGTACCAGCGTGCCGCCGAGATGGCGACGACGGCGAGGAGCCGGACCAGAGCAACGACGATCTCCCAGAACCGGTCCGATGTCGTTCACGGAGTCACTTCGACCTCCGAAAGGCACTGGGTCCCATACCCCGTCGGCGACCCGAAGCCGGGACTCCATGGAACCCTCGAATCGCTTCTAGTCGGGAGTTAGAAGAACAGATTCGTGCAAGCTCGAATCGTAGCGACTACCGGCGACAAACTGGATCCCTGAGGGCCCACTTTCTGGACCGTCGTGGCCCGCTTTCTCAACCATCGCGAGGCCTCCCCTCCCGAACTACGGTAGGCGCCGGTCGCGGGCTCGACGTGGCAGAGTATCGCGGAGAATCGATCCGAACGACGCCCCTTCATGGGTACCGATTGCGACGGGGCGGTTGCGGGAGATTCACGGACCAGACCCAGGATCCCCGGGCGCCTCCTTGACCCCTTTCGATACGTAGTCAAAGAACCGTTCGATGGTGCCCCCGCAGCTCCACTCCGACCGGAGTCGAGTTCGCTTTTCCTCCTGACGCAGGGCCGAGAGGAGGGCACGGTTCAGGTCCCGTGCGCTCGTGCCTTCGAGGGTCCCCTCTATCAAGAACTCTTTCGGGCCGCCTCCCTGTATCACGGACCCAACCGGGAACTGTTTTTGGAGGATCAGGCGCACGCGGTCCGGACTCTCTGTGTTGACTCGCGCTCGGAGGAAGTAATGCTTCGAGGCCATTCCGCCCTAGGCTAACCGCCGGGTTCGTAAGGAGCTTACGTTTCGTTTCAGCCCATGCTCGACCGGCGGGGCGACCATTCGGAGCGCGGACCGAACGTTTATCGTGCGTTTTCGACTCGAGGGACCGAGCGGAGGCACGGGACGTGATCCGATGGCCCGACCGTTTCCGACCCGAGCGCGCCCCCGTGCATGTCCGTAACGAGCTCGACATTCCCGCGACGCCGGATCGGGTGTGGGCCTGGCTCGTCCACGCCCCTCAGTGGCCGGCCTAGTACTGCAATGCCCACGATGTCCGGGTCGACGGCGGCGGTCGAGAACTCACCGCGGGGGCCGCGTTCTCCTGGAATACCTTCGGAGTTTCGTTGGTCTTCAAGGTAGAGGAGTTCCAACCGCCGACGCGATTGGCGTGGACCGGTCGCGCCTTCGGTGTCGACGTCTACCATGCGTGGCTGATCTCGAGTCGACCGGGAAGGTGCCACGTCCCGACCGAGGAGTCCCAGTACGGTCTTCTCGCTCGGCTGGACCACGCCTTCCGGCCCCGGCGCATGGGATCGTTCCACCAGGAGTGGCTCGAGTCCTTACGGACGAAGGTCGCCAGCGGGCCGCCTCCGGAGGCATAACCCTCCCGCGGGCCGCAGAAGTAGAGTCCACGAGAAACCGCGCGGACCGTCGATTCTCCATTCCGGGGGCAGACGGACAGAGGCGACGTCACCGAGGCGCTGAGCGCTCGTCTTCGTTCAAGATCGATACGGCGGGACGGGCCCAACAGAACGAGGACTATGGGCCTTCCCCCGATCGGGAGCGGGTTAGGGTCCCGGATCGTGGCTGCCCCCGAGGCGGAGCGCTCGGGAGCATCGGCAGCGCATCGCGTTGCTTGGCCCGCCGTCGCGCCCGAAGGTACTCGACGGTCGCGTCGAGGAGTCGCTCGCGTACCATCGACGGGTTGGCCCAGGTGAACAAGGACGGCTCGAGATAGCAGGCAAGGGCGCACTTGTTACACGAGGTGTATCGGTCCCAGTCGAAGGAGTTCCAGAGTTCCCGTACGTCGACGTCCCACACGGGGACCTTGCCATTGTACTCCTGGAGAACGTAGCACGGCATCACGATGCGGCCGCTCGGGTCGATGTTGATCGTCATCCATGGGCGACATTTCCAGGGATTGCCGCCGTACCAGGACTGAAGCAGCGCTTCGAAATAGTCGGTCGACTCGAGGATGGGGGCGCCCCCCCGCTTGAGCGCGAGCAGCCTCTCCAGGGTCGGGCGAAGCGCCGCCGTACCGGGCGACATGGAATCCGCGGTCGAGTAATCGTATGCCACCTGGACCGTGATCCGAACCCCGAGCTCCTCGGCGAGGGCGACCAGCTGCTCTGCGTGGCCGATATTCTCCTTGGTGATCGTGTGGCTGATACCGACCGGCACGTCTCCCCCCACCGCCTTGATGCCCGCGACCGCCCGCTCGAACGACCGGGGGATCCCGCGCAACCGGTCGTGCGTTTCGCTCATGCCGTCGAGGGAGACGAACAGGTATTCGAGGTGCTTGCGAATATCGCGGTAGCGTTGAGCCAAGAGCCATCCGTTCGTCACTACGGAGGTGTGGAAGCGTGCGTGGGCCTCCTCGAGGATCTGGGGCAGGTCCGGACGGAGCAACGGCTCGCCTCCTTCGAACCCGAGGAAGGAGACGCCCGCCCGTTCAAGGGCCTTCATCATCCGGACCTCGTCGGCCACCGTGAGGAGCGGGTCGTCCTCCCGCCGCCAAAACGGGCACATCCCGCATTCGAGATTGCACCGGTAGAGCAGCTTGTGACCGGCCAGGACCGGTTGCTTCTCTCCGCGCAGCCCGCTGATCGACCGAGAGAGTCCGCGAAGGACCACGGGTCGTAGGACGGTCATCGGGGGTCTCCGGAACGGCTCGTAGGGCTCGCCCCCACCGTCACCGCTCGGGTCTCCCTAAGAGCGGGCACCCCTTAAGGAATACCGGCACGCAAGCTGTGGGGGGAGGGCGAGGGCCGGGCCCTATCCGGACCGGACCTCGATGGGCACCCGGTGCAGCGAGTTGTTCGCGAGACCCCGGAAGTTCCACTTCGCCTCGGGCGGCTGGACGTGTCCCCGCTCGTCGGTCGCCCGGACGCTGATCACATAGAACCCGGGGCGGTAAAGGTCCCGCGGGCATTCCAGTGGGTCCACTCGTACGGGGAAGCGCTGTCCGTCAGCACCGCCGGGTGCCAGGTCTCCTCGTCCCTCGGTTCGGAGAGCCCACCGATGTTGATCTCGACACGGGTGACCCGCGCCGCGCCGGACCGGGCCACGCCCCGGATCCGCTGCGACCCGACCGTGAGGGTCTGTCCTTCCTCCGGCCAGGTGATGAGCGACTTTACGCGGATCGCGGTGGCGGGACGGTGGGGCGCTCCGACGGCCCCCCCTTCGGAAATGTAGGCATAGGCCCGGGCCCGGAACCACCCTTGGAACGGCTGACGGAGGACCACGATCTGGGACAGCCACTTGACGGGGGCCATCGCGTACCAGCCGGGCACGACGGCGCGAGCCGGGAAACCGAGGCGCGGGGTGAGCGGCTCCCCGTTCATTTCGTCCGCGACCAGCGTCGAGGGGTCCATGGCCTTGTCGAGGGTGATGCTCATCTCGAAGTCGAGCTCCGACCCTACGCCGGGCTCCTTCCCGTGGTCGAGACCCTGAAACAGGACCTCGACGGCTCCCGGACGCACGCCGTCCGGTCGAGGAGGTGTGGGAGGGGGACGCCGCTCCAGCGGGCAGACCCGACAGCTCCGTTCCTCCAGAGGACCCCCTCCGGACGCGGGTGCACGGAGGCGCGGCTGTTCCCGGCGCTTTCGAGGACCGCGAGGAGCCGTTGGCGGGGGAGGGCCCGGAGCTCGTCCTAGGTCATGATGAAGGGCCGTTCGACGTCGCCCTCGACGCTCAGTCGCCAGTGCTCGTGGTCGATCGTGGGTGTGGCGAAATGGTTGCGAACGAAATAGCGGCTCGTCGGGGTCACCGGTGCCTCGACCGAGGACAGCGGGGTCTCGATGCAGAGCGCGTCGGGAGTGGCGGTCGGACCCCGAGCGGGGAGTGCCGCACGTCGGGTTCGTCGTTCTTTCCGGGGCGCTGGGTCGGAGGAGGTTCGGACCGCGTGCTCATCGCGACACCCTCGTATCGTGGAGATTCTGGAAGGGGTGGGAATAACGTTCGGCCTCGAGGCAGTTAGACTTGCGGGTCTCGCGTTTCCCCCGGCCCGAGCGGGGAGAGGACCCTGCCTCAATCCTCGCGCCAGCGGAAGACGCGGGTGGCAAGGACCGCCAGGACGAGGGCCACGACCAGGACGACGAGGAGGTCGGTGTAGACCTCCGCAGGATTGTTGTAGACCATCGCCGAATTCAACCCGTCGATGACGTAGTAGAGCGGCAGTACGTGGGCGACCGTCACGAGCCAGGGCGGAAACAACGAGACCGGGAAGAAGGTCCCGGAGAGGAACATCATCGGGAACGTGATGATGTTCCCAACGACGCCGGCGCTTTCGGGCGTGCTCGAAACGGACCCTGCGAGCAAGCCCAGGGAGACGAAGAGGATCGGGGCGACCACGAGGAATGGGAGGGCGAGGAGCGTGATGGTGACGTGGGCGCCGAACACGACCTGGCCCAGCGTCACCATCAGCACCGCGGAGATGCACGCGAGGGAGATGTACCAGAGAAGCGCCGCCGTGAGCCACTCCGCGCGCGTGAGCGGCGTGAGGGAGAGCTGCCGGAACAGCTTGTCGCGCTTCCATGTGGAGCTGATGTTCACCATCGAGAACATCGGGCTGACGAGGACCGAGAACCCGATGAGCCCCGGGACGAGGTAATCGATGTACCGATAGAGGGTGCCGCCCACGTTCCGGTAGACCGGCGAAACGACCTCCGTACCGCCGGCGAGCCTCAGGTTCAGGCCACTGGCGGCTCCCGCCACCGCTCCTTCGATGATCCCCGCCTCGGCCCCGGAGGCGGGATTCGTGTAGACGGGGAGAAGCACGGGAGAACGATTCGCGACGTCGGCGGCGAAACCGGCAGGGATCTCGAGGCCGGCGCTCAGACTGTGGTCCGCTAGGTAGGCCGAGAGGTTCCCGACACTCGGAGAGACGAAGCTGATCGAGACCGCCCCCGTGGCGTTGAGCGCTTCGAGGAACGCGACGCTCGTGGGAGAATTGTGGTCGAGGTTCTGGACCGTGAGCGGAACCGGGCTGCTTCCCGAATTGGAGAAGACCGCCCCGAAGATGAGGATCAGGATCACGGGGAAGATCAGGGCGAAGAACAGTCCCAGCGGATTGCGGATGTACCCCTTCGCGAACGCCGGAAAGTACGTCGCGACCCGTCGAAAGTTCATGCTCGCGCCTCCGCGCGGGACGCCTCCGGCAGCGACCCGTCCTCCAGTCGCCCGACCAGGCGGATGAACACGTCCTCCAACGTGTCCGACCGGGTGGAGAAGCTCTCCCACCGCAGCCCGCTCGCGCTGATCGTCTCGAGGATCCGAAGCGCATCTCCTTTCGAGCCGAGCTCGACCTCGATCCCCCCGTTCTCCGACACGACGCTGAGGCCGAGCGCGGCGAGCCGGTCGGCGAGCGCCGCCTCGCCGACGATCCTCAGCCGCTCGGGACGGCCGTAGCGGGAGATGATCTCGTCGGGGGATCCGGTGGCGATGATCCGGCCGAGATTGATGATCGCGATCCGGTCCGAGAGCTGCTGGGCCTCGTCGAGGTAGTGCGTGGTCAGGAAGACCGTTCGACCTTCCCGTCGCAATGCCCGGATCACCCCCCAGATCGACCTACGCGCTCGGGGGTCGAGCCCGGTCGTCGGCTCGTCGAGGAAGCAAAGCTCCGGGTTGTTGACCAGCGCGAGGGCGACCCCGACTTTCTGGTGCTGGCCGCCCGACAAGGTATCGAAGTACTCGTCGGCCTTGTCCGAAAGCTCGACGCGGGCTAGAAGCTCGTCCGCGTCCACGGTCACCGAGAACAGCCGTGCGTAGAGCCGGACCGCTTCGCGGGGCGTGAGCTTAGGAAAGAAGTGGAAGTCCTGCGGAATCACGCCGATCCTCGACCGCAGATGGTCCATCTGGGTCCACGGGTCGAGACCGAGCACCCGGACCTCCCCGCCCGAGCGACGCCGCAACCCTTCGAGGATCTCCACCGTGGTCGTCTTGCCGGCCCCGTTCGGCCCGAGGAACGAGAAGACCTCGCCCGTGCGGACCTCGAAATCAACGCCATCGACCGCTCGCAGGGAGCCGTAGGCCTTCACCAGTTTCGTGACTTCGACGCTTAGGGTCATGGGGCACGCCGGACTTGACTCCCTCCCCGCCTCGCGAGCGGCGGAAGGACATGCCGAGTCGATTTTAACTCCGTACCCTGCGAGGGTATCCCCGTGCGACCGGCGCGAAAGCCCCGAGTCGCGAGGGGTTCGGTCGAACCACGGAGGGAGGGCGCGTCTCCTAGGCCGGATGGACCTTCAGGAAGCGGTCGAGCGCGTTCGCCACCCCGTTCTCGCGGTCGTCGTAGTCGTAGGCGACGTCGACGATCGGCTGGGGAACGTGGACCAGACGCTGGAGGTCGATCGGACTCCCGTCGAGGACGAGCTCGGCATTCGAGCCCCGGATCGTCTCCTCGAGCTCGCGGACCTGCTCGGCACCATAGCCCATGGCCGGGAGGATCTTCTCGAGGTGCGGATAGTTCACGTACACCTTCGCAAGGCTGCCGACCGCCGACCGCCGCGCGTCGACGATCTCCGCTCCGTTCGCCTCGGCCACGAGCGTGGCCGCACCGAACTTCATTCCCCCATGCGTCAGCGTCGGACCGTCCTCCACGACGATCACACGCTTTCCGCGCAGTCGCGCCGGGTCCTTCACGGAAAGCCGGAGCGCTCCGCGGAGGAGCAACGCCTTCGGGTTCGCGTGCGCCGCGCTTTCTTCGATCTCGTGGATGTTCGCGGGGCTCGCGGAGTCGACCTTGCTGATCACGATCACGTCGGCCTTGCGGAAGTTCGCCTCTCCGGGGTGGTAGGAGAGCTCGTGGCCGGCCCGGTGGGGGTCGGCGACCACAAAGTGGAGGTCCGGGCGGTAGAACGGCAGGTCGTTGTTCCCTCCGTCCCAGATCACGATGTCCGCCTCCTTCTCGGCCGCGCGCAGGATCCGTTCGTAGTCCACGCCCGCGAACACGATCGCGCCCTCGCGGAGATGGGGCTCGTACTCCTCGCGCTCCTCGATCGTGCATTCGGCGGCGTCGAGGTCCTCCATCTTGGCGAAACGTTGCACCGCCTGCTTCTCTAGGTCGCCGTACGGCATCGGATGCCGCACGATCGCGACCGTTCGGCCGTGGGCCCGCAGATAGCGGGAGACGTACCGAGTCAGCGGGCTCTTCCCGGCCCCGGTCCGGACCGCGCAGATGCTCACGACCGGCTTCGTGGAGACGAGCTCGGTCGCTCGGGGGCCGGGGAGGAGGAAGTCCGCCCCGGCCGCGAGCGCGATCGACGCCTTATGCATGACCTCGATGTGAGGAAGGTCGGAGTAGGAAAGGACCGCGAGGTCGACCTCCTTCGTCCGTATGATGTCGGGGAGGTCGGACTCCGGAAAGATGGGGATCCCCTTCGGATAGCCCGGGCCTGCGAGCGAGGAAGGATAAGCCCGGCCGCTGATGTTGGGGATCTGGGCCGCCGTGAACGCCACGACATCGTACGCGCTATTGCCCCGGTAGAGCACGTTGAAATTGTGAAAGTCCCGGCCGGCCGCTCCCACGATGACGACGCGTGTGCGCTCCATGGAGTCCCGCTGGCCATGCCCGAACATAAAGTCCACGGGAAGGCCCGGGAACATCCGGGAATCGACCGGGGACCGATGCAGGTATAATCGACCCGAAACGGAGGGGGTTCGTAGAAACGGTCAGCGACGAGAACGTCCCCGTGCCCCGCCCGCCGTGAGCGGTTCATCGTGGGAGGGAGTGGGAAAGAGCATGATCCGGTCCTCCTCCTCGGAGCCCATGTGGTCGACCTCCTTCAGCACCCGGACCGCTTCCTGGCCGTTCTCGGATAGCTGGTAGAAGTCGCCCGCGTGGGCGATGAGACCGTCCTCCTGGAGGGTCCTCAGGTGGAACGAGAGCTTCGGGGAATCGTCGATCCCCGCCGCCCGCATGACCTCGGTGAACGAGGTCGGGCCCTCGTCGAGCCGACGGAGGATGTGCCGACGCAGCGGGTTCGCGAGCGCGCTGAGCGTCCCGTGGACGCGCGCGGCCGAGACCGCCGCCCGGATCTGGAGCACCGCTTGGTCGGAAAGGGTCGCCGGGTCGAAGCCGACCGCGACGGGGGCCCTCCCCTCGACCCGCTTCAGGATCTCTCCCAGGACGGTGGCGACGTCGTCGGCGCGATGGACGGTGAAGAGCCGCTCGATCCCCCCGATGACGACCGCGGGATGCGGGTGAGAGTCCACGAACCGCAGGATCATCTCCTGGAGGCCGACCGCCGAATCGGCCAGGGGAAGGTCGGCCACGGTGACGCCCGGGATCGTGCGATGGACCACGACGCCCAGCAGCAGGACCTCCCGTTTCTGTTTCACCCACTTCTCGGCGACGTGGACCGCGTTGCGCTCGACACCGCTTCCGAGCGAGAAACGGCGCTGTTCCTCGATCAACCCGATGATCGTCTCGACGTTCTCCGTGCGGAACGGTTTGCGCAGGTAGTCGAACGCGCCGAGCTTCATGGCCTCGACCGCGGTCTCGACGGTGGCGTACCCCGTGACCATGACGACATAGACCCGAGGCCACCGCTCCCGCACCTGGCGCAGAAGCTCGATGCCGTTCATCCGCGGCATTCGAACGTCCGAGAGGACGACGTCGAACTCGGCGATCTCGAGCGCCTCAGCGCCTTCGCGGCCGAGTTCACGGATTCGACCTGGTGCCCCCAGTCCGTGAGGAGCGTGGAAAGCTCCTCGCGAAAAACCGTGTCATCGTCCACTACGAGGAGACGCACGTCGCCGAATCGTTCCCGAGCCACTTAACCTTCGCGCTGGCCCTGTCGACGCAGTGCACGGCGGGGGCGCCGGGGCCCGGCCGGAGGCGACCCGCGCTCCGTCAGGGAGTCGCGCCCCGAGGAGGCTCCATCACGCGTCGGAGCCTCACCTCGAAGGTGGCACCGTGGCCGAGCTCCGATTCTACCTCGATGGTCCCGCCGTGGGACTCGACGATGCCGTGACAGATCGCGAGCCCGAGCCCGGTGCCCTTTCCCTCGGGCTTCGTCGTGTAGAACGGTTCGAAAAGATGGTTCTGGACCTCGGGTGAGATTCCGGGACCGTTGTCGATCACGAAGACGTGGGCCCACTCCGGGTCGGTGGTGACTCGGACCTCCACGCGTCCCTTTCCCTCGAGGGCTTCGTAGGCATTGTTGAGCAGGTTCGTCACGACCTGGATGAGCTGCTCTCGGTCGCCTCGAACCACGACCCTATGGGGCGGCACGGAGACATCGACCTCCACGTCGACCGACTGCTTCCCCCGGAGGAACCCCACGGATTGCGTCACGAGCCCCGCGAGCTCGACCTCGCCGACATGCGGTTCGGGCCGCCGGGCGAAATCGAGCAGGCTGCGCACGATGCGCGCGGCGGATTCTGTCTGGTGCAACAACGAATCGACCCGACCCCGGGTCCACGGGTCGTCCGTGCGGCGGCGGACCGATTCGGCGATGAGCATAATGTTCGCGAGCGGGGTGTTGATCTCGTGCGCGACGCCGGCGGCGAGCTGGCCGAGCGAAGCCAGCCGCTCCGTGTGCATCCCCACGCGCTCCCATGCGCGCCGTTCCGTTAGGTCGACTGCCACCCCGAGAAAATGGGTGATTACGCCGTCGGTCCCGCGGATCGCGGTGATCGCGAGTAGGACCGGATGGTCGATCCCCTCTCGGTCCTGGTTGATCACCTCGCCGGACCAGGCGCCGATGTTCGGGTCGACCAGGTCCTTCCACATCCGGGTGTAGACGGCGCGGTCGGTCCTCCCGCTGGCCACGATGTTCGGTCGGCGGCCGATGACCTCCTCTTTGCGGTACCCGTAGATTCGCTCGAACGCGGGATTGACATCGACCAGGAAGCCGTCCCGGTCGGTCAGCTCCATCGCGTTGGTCGAGTGCAGGAACGCCTCGTAGAACAGCCGAGCGGAGTCCGCGAGGTCCCCGCGCGGACCGGTGCGGTCGTTCATGATCACCAGCACCCCGGTGACCTCCGAGCGCTCGCCGGCCTGCGGGTAGATCTCGACGTCTACCTGGTGCCGGCGTTCGCGGCTCGCCGGTTCCAGGATGACCCCGTCCAGCTCCACCTTCCGTCCCTCCCGGAGGGCTACGAGCCGGGCGATCTCGAGCCGGCCACCGGCCTCGGAAAGCATCTCTGAGAGCACACACCCCTGGAGCGACCCCTCGATTCCGAGGAGACCAAGGAAGACCGGATTCGTACGGAGCACCCGCCCTTCCCGGTCGAGCAGGACGGCTCCCACGGTCGCCCGGTCGAACGTCTCTTCGAACCATCGGGACTCGGGCATGGTAAATCGGTGGGGGGAGGGGCCGACGGCTCTTGAGGTCCCGGGAGAACGTGGATTCCCGGGTCAAGTCGACTCGACGGCGGTAGGATTAGACCCTCCGAAGTACCATTCTTGATGGAAGGCCCGCTTGTCCTGGTCGTGAGCGAGACCTCGAGTCTCGCGGATGCCATCCAACTGTTCCTGGAAACCGTGGGGTTTCGTGTCGTTCCCGAGGCCCGGCCTCCCGCTGCCCTAGCTCGCCTCGCGAGCGAGCGCGAGGAACCGGTTCGGGCGATCGTGATCGCCTGCAACCAACCGAGCTCGGATATGTTGCGCGGGTTCCCCGAGTCGTTCCCGGCGCAGGCCCGCGAGCTGCCCCTGCTGGTTGTGGGGGACCGGGCTGCCGACACCCGCAGGACCTGGCCGCCGAACGTCCGATTCTTCGGACTCCCGCTCGAAGCAGACCGCCTGGTCGACCAGCTCCGCCGGATGACCGCGTCTTGTAACGAGACCTCGGTGCCGGCGGCTTCTGCGATGAACTGACGTCCCCGCCGCATCGGGGGAATTCCCCGCGGAGCCGTCGGTCCTCAAGGCAAGGCGGCCGCCGTTTCTTCCGCCGGTCGGAAGCGGTGCAGAAAGGGCTCGGGCTAGTCCCCCGCCTCGGGGGGCATCGGCGCGGGGGAAACGACCTTCTCCCGACGGAGCCACGGAATTAGTGCCACCACCAGGAACACGGCCGAGATGAGGAAGATCAGATGGATCGCGTCCAGGAACCCCGCAGCGGACGGGAACGGCACCGCCGGGTTCACCGTGCCGAGGAAGATCTGCTGGATGGACGACGTCGGCAGGACCGTGCTCATGACGATCAGCGTGAGGCCGAGGCTGATCGTCGCGCCCGTGTTGATGAGCGTCGTCCCGATCCCCGAGGCGACCCCGCGACGCGCCGGCGGGACCGCCGTCATCATCTGAGCCCGATTCGGGGAGGCGAACAAGCCCATCCCGGCCCCCATCAGGATGAGCGGCGGAGTGAGACCCAGGAACGACTCGTCCGGCCCGATCGTCGCGAGCCATAGGAACCCTACCGCCGAGGTGACCAGTCCGGCGATGAGGAAGGGCCTCGGACCGTAGCGGTCGGAGAGCCAGCCGCTCACCGGCCCGAAGGTGGCGATCGAAGCGGAGACGGGTATCAGGAAGAGCCCCGCGGTGAACGGGCTCAGGTAGCGCGGCGGTCCCTGGAGGTAGAAGACGAGAATGAACGTGAACGCCCCTCGGGCGAGGGCGTTCAGGAGCATCGAAACGGCGGACAGGGTGAAGATCCGGTTACGGAAGA
>JBEKJT010000036.1:0-13808 GCA_050011075.1 Thermoplasmata archaeon | reverse complement strand
TGTCTTGGCCGCGCTTTGTCGGAGCGGTATCAGGGCTCGATACTCATCTGAGTCGTACCATCGCTGAAGATTCTCCATTGTCGGGAACTCCAATACAATCACGAAGTGGGGTCGAAACTTACCCTCGAGGACCTTGGGTTCGCCGCCGACAACGAGAACACGGCCTCCGTACCGCTGGGTAACCTCGGCTGCCTTCCGGCCGTACTCCAGGAATCTCGGCTCGTCGGTCGGTTCCATATCGGCAATCACGTAGGCGCTCATCGCCCCTCCTCGGGACCGACGGACATTCAGGTAATTATCGTGGACAGGTCCCGGGTCCGGTCGCGAGCGTCCGCGGTCACGGGGTTCGACTTCTCGGCTCCGCGCGCTGATGGCGGTCCCGCCATCGTCCGCGCGCGTCCTTCATGAGTACGCGGTCGCCCTCGGGCCTCGGTCGAACTGCCCACTACTTCGCGCCGACGACCGCAATCAGCTTCGCCAGCACGACCGAGAGCCACACGACCGCGAACCCGTAACCCTGCCGGCACGCGATCCTTGACGCAGAGGGGGGATTCGTGTGGTTACGCGTTTGCGACGCGCCCCCCGTCGTCGGTCCTCGCCAGCGCTGGCCGCACGTGAGGGTCGCGGTCGCGACACTAGAGTATCCGAATCATACCCCAGCCAAGACATCCGCCGGATTCATTGCCCACGGTCGTCGAGTAGACTGTCCAAGTAGGTAGACAATCCGGAGCGATCGCGTATCGGCGACGGGAAGGAAAGGCTATCGCTCAACTCATCCGTGAGCCACCCGAACAGGGTCCTACTCGCGCGCAGCGCCTGGGCAACCGAGCGAACGTCATACCGAGCGACAGTCTCCGGGAAATCCCGAATCACCCGGGGGTCGGCCCACTTCTCGAAGAACCTCGTCCCGTGCCAGACATCTCGTCCACTCGGGCCGCGTGCGAGCGCGTGCCATCGCACGGTTCGTACGAGCAACGCTCGAAGGTACCCGTTCGTTGCTTCGAGCGACGTCAGCAATTCCCCGCGACGAAGCTTCTTCGCTGTCCAGATCAAGTGGAACCAGTAATCGTTCGCTAAGTTCGAGAACTCGGAGAGGCTTGGGGGAACGGTGGAGGGTTCGTATCTAGGCACGATGAGCTCGACGGACTCCTTGTTGACGAGAGGGCGGAACCCCCGCCGCAGGACTGCTACCGCCCGGGGATCGCTAGTTAGGGCTCCCACGAACTCCTCCGGGAACACGGCGAAGTCAACATCCTGTCCATCCCGGAACAGGACTCGACGTTCTGGACCTGACTCGAGCGCGTTCTGCTCGAGATGGGAGGTCCAATAATGCCCGAGTCCCGCGATCCAATCAACGTCGAGCAAGAGGCGGTCGGGATCGCGCGCGAACAAAGCGAGGTCGATGTCCGAGAAGGAATCCGCTGGCATTTCTGTCCGAGCCTGGGAGCCGACCAGAAGCGCGAGCCGAATATTCGGCTCGCTCTCGACCCATCGTTGAAGCCGGTCGATCCAGGGGGTCGATGACGATTCCCTCACAACCCCGCGACCGGCCTGAGGATGATAAACCTTCAAGGCGTCCATTCCCGCGCGCACCCTTCGTAGAGGCACGTCCTCGAGTGTCGTTAGATTAGCTCGTTCGGCGCGCTCGCCCCCGCGCTTGTCACGGTCAACGCCATCGGCCGCGCGCGTCCTTCATGAAGCCTGCGCGGGCGCGGCCCGCCCTTGTCCTTCGCTCGGTCCTCCGTGAACTTGCGGACCAGTCCGTGGTCCGGGAGCCCGAATGTGGGCCGAGCGCCGGAGCTGAATCGACACGATGGCCAACAACACGACGCCTGTCGCCAAGGGCGCTCCTCCCACAATCACAGGAAGGAGGGGATTCCGTTCAGGACCCAAGGGGCCCATGGATACCCGCAGGGCCCGTGACAAATCTGAAGCAGACCGAACGGAAGGATGAGCCCTAGGGCGACCAGGGCCCACCCCAGGAATGCTAGGAATGGGGCGGCCACATGGCGGGCGAGCCTCCACCCCGTCGGGAAGGCTCCTTGGGTGCCTATGACGCGTAACCCCATCGCTTTCGCCAGCGCGCGTGCGGACAACCCAATGGACACGAGGAGCACCTCTTTCGCGAGAACAATCTCCCATGCGATTGCCGCAGCAACGGAATCTGGACAGACGGCCGAACCACTACACGCATCTCCGTTGCACACCGCACACTGCTGCACACCTACCTATGCGACTGCGGCTCCCAAGAAGGTCAACACGAGAGCGAAGATCGCCAGCCCTGTGATCAAAGCCCCGAGGCCCCGGTCCACAGAGGACCGCGCGCCACGGGTTGCCGTCAGGCCTTCTCCCCCTTTCATCGTGGTCATGTCGTCGACCGCGCGGGTCCCACATTAATTTCGCGCTGCGCGGGACCGTCCCCTCGCCTCGCGACTAAACCTTCGCCTACCGAGACAGGTTTAACTGAAGCTCCAAGCTCGATCTTCGTGCCGAGGAAAGGACGAGATGGCCCGCTCCGCAAGGGCGCCCTTCAATCTGGGCCGACTGGAGCTCGCGGCAGGTCTCATCCTCATGACGGCCGCTTTGCTCGTTGTCTTGGACGGTGTAGTCGGAATCGTGAACTCGGGGTGTACTGGTCCGCCTTCCAACGCCGCGACCGAAAGCTGCTGGGGAACGACATCGGGATACTTCGTGGTCCTGGGCGTCATCCTCTATGCGGTCGGTCTTATTCTGAGCATCGTTGGGGGCTTCCGAAAGAGCACGAGTTCGGGTGTCTCTACCGCGGAGCCACGATAGTCGCGATCGATCGGGTGGCAGGCCGTTGTCGCCGGTCCCTTCCGCGCGCTGACTGCGGTCAAGTCGTCGGTCGCGCGTTCCCGCATCAATCTCGCGGTCCCACTACGCTCGACCGTCCCCCCGCTCGCTGGCGCTCGCTCGGACGGGGCGCCTTTCAATCGGTTATCCGGGCGGGCCCGGCCGCGCGTTGCGCCGGGTCTGTCGGAGAAGCGACCAATTGTGGAAAGCGAAGATCACTCCAACCATGATCAAGGAGAGACCGGCGGTTCCGATGAGATTGAGCGCAAGACCGGCCCCGAATGACGCGGGGTAGTTCCCGGTCAAGTAGGCCCAAGACACGAAGACGGAGAAGGCCACGATCACGACGATGCCCGCCACGAGAATCGCGAGGCTGAGGCGGTAGTCGCGCCTCCACGCGGAGGGCATGATCTGATCTGACGCAGCCGCGCTCTCAGCAGCCATAAGTCCATTTTTGATAATGATTCCGTGGCTTTGCAAGTTTCTATCGATGGCCGTGAACGCGGACGAAGCTCACCGCGTCCCGCGGCGTTGTTCGCGGTCTCTTCATGGCGTTTCGGCTATCGTTCCCGCCATCCTTGGGTCGACCGCGGCGCGCACAATCAGACGGTACCTGTCCGCGCCCGGGCGGTTCCGGGTCCGGCGTGCGGGAAGAGGTGGACACGGGGGGATTTGAACCCCCGACCTCTGCTTTGCGAAAGCAGCGATCTTCCGCTGATCTACGTGCCCACCGAGGCGGGGGGAGGGAACGTTCCGCTTAAGTTTTTGGAAACCACCGCCGCAACGCACCCGGCGCGCGGTCCCGTCAGTGCTCGTGCTTCAGGACGCGGGTGAACCGTACAAGCTCGGCGAGGTGGTTCCCGATGATCTTCTTGGTGTTCGCATCGGTGAGACGACCGTTCCCGTCGAATTTGTCCGCGGCGAACGGCACCATCACCTCGGGCCGGTTGATCGGGAAGATGTTCAGGAAGACCATCGACCGCCGCAGGTCGTACTGGGCCCGGGCGCCTCCGATCATGCCGATGCTGGCGCTCATGATGCCGGCGGGCTTCCCATTCCAGACGTTGTCGGTATACGGGCGAGAACCCCAGTCGAGGGCGTTCTTCTCGGCCGCCGACAGGCTGTAGTTGTGCTCGTTGATCGAGAAGAGGATCGCGTCGGCGGTTCGGACCTTCTCCCGGAAAACATGCACCGGTTCGGGCGCGTTCTGTTCCTCGTCCTGATTGAAGACGGGGAAACCATGGATGTCCGCTATGTCGATCCGGACCTCCTTGGGCGCGAGCTCGACCGCCGCATGGAGAAGCCCGAGACTGTAGGCGTTCTTACGCAGGCTACCGGGCACTCCGAGAAACTTGAGTTCGCTCATGGTCTCTCCGCCTCGACCGCACAGGGAGTGGCCGGAATAAGAGACCTTCGAGCTCGACGGTTCCTACGCCACGGGCTAGGATACCTAACACTCACGCAGTGACCGGCGCGATGCCGGTGAGTCGAGATCCCGGGTCATTGGCCGGGTCCGAGTGGTGGGCTTTTCCCTCGACGGTGGGCCGCTCCGCCGAGCTCGCCGATCCGCCCGGGGGTGGAGGGCGATTCGAGGTCGGCCGGCCGGTCGCCGGACGACGGACCGCCACCAGGCGCCGCTCGTCGGCGTCGTACCGGAACAGGTCCGCGTAGCGGCCCCAGTTCACGATGTTCTGGACGGCTTCGTCCGAAGGAGCGGTCGTGAACGCGACGATCTGATTAAGCTCCTCGTCGGAAAGGCAGTGGTCCGGCGCGCTCTCGAGAGCCCGAAGGATGGTCTTGAACAGCGCCGTGCGGCGCAGCTGCTCACGGATGATCGCCTTGCGGTCGCGGATCGACCCCTGCACCAGGCGCTTCCCCAGCTCGGTAAAGGAGACGTGACCGTCCGTCACCTTGACCAGCTGCAGGACCTGGGCGTACTCGAGGGACGGCAGGATCTCGTCGATCTCGAGGTCGAGGTCGTCCGCCAGGAGGGCGACGTCCTCGGACCCCTTGTGGGAGTTCAGCAGTACCAAGAGTCCCATCATTTCGGTGGGGCTCGCTTTGGGGAATGCGGTCGGCACGGTCGTGTGTTTGAGGAGTTACCTACGCCGTGCGTGGTCTATAAGTCTTATCCGGCACGGGGAGCGACCTCCGCACCTCCGGCGGTCGTGGTCCCCTGGCCCCCTTCCGTGATGAGCGAGTAAACTCGGTCGGTAATGTCGTAGAAGGCGGCGGACTTGCGGTCGCGGGGGCGGGGCAGGTCCACCGGTACCTCGGCAAGGATGTGCCCGGGGCGGCGGGAGAACACGATCACCCGGTCCGCCAATTCGATCGCCTCCTCGATGTTGTGCGAGACCAGGAGGACCGCCTCGGGAGGAAGCTGGGGGTCTCGCCAGAGCTGAAGGACCTCCTCGCGCAGGCTGGCCGCGGTGAGCGGGTCGAGAGCACTGAACGGCTCGTCCATGAGGAGCACCGCGGGTTCGACCGCGAGCGCCCGGGCGAGCCCGACACGCTGGCGCATGCCGCCCGAAAGCTCCCGAGGGTAGGCTTCCTGGAAACCGTCGAGACCCGTGACGGTGATGTACCGTTCGACCTGCGGAGCGATCCGTTCCTGAGGCCAATGGAGGGCCTCGAGCCCGAAGGCTACGTTCTGGCTGACCGTGAGCCAGGGGTAGAGCGCGAAGCTTTGGAACACCATCGCCATCTGGGAGCAGACTCCCTTGACGGGGTTGTCCCGAAAGAAGATGTGACCGTCGGTCGGTTGGTCGAGGCCCTGGATCAACCGGAGCAGGGTCGATTTTCCGCACCCGGAGGGCCCGACGATCGCGAGGAAATCCGAATCCTTGACCTCGAAGGAGATGTCCTGCATGATCGCCATCGTGCCGTGCCGCGATGCGAAGCTCTTGTCGACGTGCTCGACCCGGATCAGCGACATCGCTACCTCCGCACGTTCAGGTCAGGCGGACCCCCGTCAATCGTACCGGTACTGCTCGACCGCCCGGCGGTAGAGCGGCTTCCATATGAGTTCGTTGATGGTGATCACCGTGAGGATCAGAGTGAACAGTGCGGCGACCATGAGCGGGTACCCGTTCGGTTCCGCGTAACCGATATCGATCCTCTGGCCGATGCCGAGCACGCTGAGCGTCTGGGACGGGCCGGCGCTGAGGTACTCGGCGACGATCAAGGTGTTCCACCCGCCTCCGAACGCGGTGATCGATCCCGTGATGAGGGCGGGGAATACCCCCGGCAGGAGCACCCGGCGGAAGAACTGCCGGCCCTTGAGACCGAACGAACGGGCGGCCTCTTCGAGGTCCGGCGGCAAGGACCGGACCCCCGAGAGGAGGTTGAAGAAGAGATACCAGAGCATTCCCGTGAGGAGCATCAAGACCGCCGCGCCCTCGGCGGAGATATAGGGCACGAGTTCGAAGATGATCACCGGGAAGAGCGCGGTCGCGGGGAAGGAGGCGACGACCTCGATCACGGGGAGCCCGGCCCGACCGGCCCGCGGTCTCCGAGCGATCCACACGGCGAGGGGCAACGCGATCGCGAGGCAGATGCCGTAGGCGGCGACCACCCGCAAGAGCGAGGCTCCCATCGCGAACGGCAAGCCGAAGATCTGGATGCGGACCGAAGCGGCGATTGGAGCCGAGAAGACGTTCCACACGCCGACGATGATCGCGATGAGCATCAGCCAGACCAGCACGAGGATCGTCCCGAGCCCCAGATAGTAGGTCGCCGTTCGCCGTCGCTCGCTCGGCGCGCGCCCCGTGCCCACCGTGATCGACGCGAGTTGCACGAGCGGAGTGCTGAGTCGGGTCACCCCCGTCCTCACCCCGCGGGTCACGTAGGCCGCCGCCCGCCGGAACCGTCCGGTGGGGTCACGCGGGGGCGCGATCGCTCCGCTCTCGCCCGCCGGGGACTGGTCGTATCGGAAACGTTCGGCCCACCGGCCCAGCGGCCGCCAAACTACGAAATCGAGGAGCGCGATGACGATGACGAGGACGATGATGCCCGCGAGGAACTTGTCGGAGTTGTGAGCCGAAGCCGCGAACGAGAGGAAGCTGCCGATTCCCGCCAGGGCGTGGGAGTTGGTGGTGAAGATCTCGGCTTCGACAAGGAAGAACCACCCGGCGGTCCAGGAGAGCACCGAATTGTACACGAGACGGTTCACCGTCGCGGGGAACAGGACCCGCCGGAACCGGAGCATCCCCCGGACGGCGAACGTGTCCGCGGCCTCCTTGAGCTCTCCCGGGAGCGTCTTCAGCGATTCGTAGACCCCGAAGACCATGTTCCAGGACATCGAGGTGAAGATCAGCACGACCGACGCGATGTTCGGGCCGATCCAGCTCCCCGAGGTCGGAAAGCCGAGGAGCAAGACGATGACGACCGGGAAGAATCCTAGGATCGGGACCGATTGGAGGATGTCGAGGACCGGGATCATCACGCGTTCGCCCGGGCGATGGGTCGCCGCGTAGTAGCCGTAGGCAAGCGCAAACCCGAGCGACAGGACGTACGCCGCGAGCATCCGAAGGAACGAGTAGAAAACGTCGACGCTGGCGACCGGGAGGTACCCCACGATGCCCCCGAGGGAGGACCCGACCGAAGCGGTCAGGGCGACCCCGGCCACCACCGGGATTGCCAGGTAGATCGCCGCCGAACGCCACGCGCCCGGAAGCGTCCGCGGCTCACGCCGCGTCGGGACGGTCGCGACGGCGGGGTGGGTTGCCGCGCGACCGTCGATCGTCGACGCTCCCGCTTGGGTTTCCCGGCGGATCGTTCCCCCTTCCGCCATGCAACCTCCCGGGCATGGACTGGCAGTGGACTCTGCTGGGATATTTGTGTGATATGGTCGTTCGCGCGCGCTCTCGGTCTCGGGCTCGCCTCCGCGCGCGGCAACGTTTATCAACGGCCCGACGCTGGCTTTCTCGTAGCCCCGTGGTGTAGTGGCCAATCATGCGAGACTCTGGATCTCGCGACGCAGGTTCGAATGCCGCGGGGGGACGCGTCCCCGAGGGCCGGAACTCCTGCCGGGGCTACTTCTCACGATTTCGCGACCTTCCTGTGCGGGGGTGCTCCAGCTCGGCCAATCTGTCCGGATCGGACAGGGCTATCGAGGCAGGGCTTAGGACCCTGTTGCCTAGGGCATACGCCGGTTCAAAGGACCGTCCGGTGACTTCCACCGGCGGACGGAAACTCCGGCCCCCCGCACTTCGCCAGGCGAGGTGAACGGCTTCCCATGATGCTCGACCGCCCGGTGCCCACGCCGCTCGAGATCCTCGCGCTCGACCCCGAAGGGGCGGACCGCCTCTTGGATGATCTGGAACGGTCGGTTTCGGTGCATCCGCCGTTCGTGGCGCTGGCGCCCGGGACGCTCGACGAAGCGATCGTCTTCGGAGATTCCCATGGGGATTGGCGCTCGACGCTCGCCGCGATCGACCGATTCTTGTCCGGTTCCCAGCCCCGGTTCCTGATCGGACTCGGGGACTACGTCGACCGATCCCCACGGGACTCCCCGAACGGGTCCGTCGCGAACGCGCTCTACCTACTCTCGCTCGCCGCGCGATTCCCGGACCGCGTGATCCTCCTCCAGGGCAACCACGAGACCAGCCGTCGAGTACCGGTGGTACCCCATACCCTGCCCGAAGAGGTCGACGACCTCTGGGGACCCGAGGAGGAGCGATACCAGCGGATCGTCGCTCTCCTCGAGCGCGGACCCCTCGCCGCGTCCACACCGAGCGGCGCCTATCTTGCGCATGCCGGCTTTCCCCGCCGATTGACGAGTCCCCGTTGGACGGCATCGTTCGACCGCCTGGACGACGAGGGCTTGTGCGAGGTCGTGTGGGCCGAGTGCGAAGCCTCCCGGAACCGCCGAGGAGCCGCGCGACCCTGGGGTGCCCGGGACCTCGATGGCTTCCTCGCGACCGCAGGGCTCAAGATCCTCCTCCGTGGGCACGACGCGGACGTGTGTGGAATCCCCCTCTATGCGGGGCGATGTCTCACGCTGCACACGACCCGAATCTACGAACGGTACGGTGGGGTGATCGTCGCGCGTGTCCCATTGCGTTCCCCCCTCCGAACGGTGGCCGACCTGACCATCGAGCACCTCCCGACCGAGGGACAATCGTTCCCGATTTCGGAGTGAGCCGGGCGTTCGGCCCACGTCAGGGCTTTCCTCCCATCCCGTCAACTTCGTTTCACGAGGTTCGTCCGTACAAACTCACTCGGGATAACGGTCAATCCGGTCCCTCCGACGGGCGTCCGTGACATGAGCGCGACTGACGCCGGGTCGGCGGAAGGCCCAGCCGCGGAACAGCCGGTCCCCGTCTTCGAGCGCCCGCCGGCGATTGTCCGATTCTTCGACCGGACCGAAGAAGCGATCCGGTCCCGGCTCGCCAAGCGGACGTTCTTCCAACGGGTCTTCCAGCTCGACCGCGATTGGATGACGCGAATCACCATGCTGATGGTGGTCGCGTCGGTCTTCTGGGGGATCCTCGGCGCCGTCGACATCTTCGGCTGGAGGACGCAGGTCACCGCTTTCGCCCTGGGCCAACCGTTGCACCTCTCCAACCAGGAGATCTATTCCTCGCTCACCCTGCACGGAATACGGATGCTGTTCGGGTTCGCCCAACAGCTCGAGCTCGCGCTCTTCGGGATCATTTTCATCACGGCCTTCGGGCTCACGCCGCGACACAAGTGGGCCTACTACCTCTCGGTGTTCTTCCTCAACCTGAGCCTTGTGCTGATGGAGGGGCCGTTCTACGTCTTTCCGCAGTTCAACGACAATTTCTTTCCGGCCACAGATTGGTACTTCTATTCCCCGCTCGGGATTCGCGGCCTCTCCGAATACGTCGTGAGCCCGCTCTGGTACCTCGGCTGGATCCTGCTCAGTGTCGGGGTGATCCTCTGGGCGGTCTGGATGCTCATCCATTTCGGGGACTGGTGGAGGAGCCACCGCGGGCAGGTCCGCCGCATCCCTCCCTTCGCGTTGTTCGTCGTGGCGCTGGTGATCCTGATCCCCCTCTCCTACTGGGCGGTCCTCGCCTCCTCGGCCTGGGACCTGCTCAACTACTTCGGCATCGGGCCCGTGAATCCGCTGGTCAATCAGGTCCTCTTCTGGTTCTTCGGCCACGGGGTCGTGTACATTCTGTTCCTGATCCCCATCACGGCGTTCTACTTTCTTGTCCCGATCTTCGCGAGGCGACCGGTCTACAGCTACCGAGCGGCCTTCGCCGCGGCCGTGGTCTTCACGATCCTCACGCCGGTCCTATCGATCCATCACCTCTACCTGACTCCGGTGCCCCCGTGGTCGGCGTGGCTCACCGAGGCCCTGACGTTCCTGATCGTCATTCCGTCGGCGATCACGTTCTTCACGGTCTGGATGACCACGAAGGGCGTGAAGAAAGGGGACTGGCCGTGGAACGCCGTGACCCTGTTCCTTCTCCTTTCGTTCGCCGGAACGATGGCCGGGGGTCTCACCGGTCCTGACAACAACACCCTCGCCTTCGACATCGACCTTCACAACACGCTCTTCATCGTCAGCCACTTCCATGCCCTCGCCCTCCTCTCGATCGCTGCCGGCGGGTTCGCCGTCGTCTACGCCGCGTTCCCGCTCCTCGCCGGCCGGTTGTGGTACTCGCCTCGACTCGCGCAGGCCCACTTCGTTTCGACGGCGATCGGCTGGAGCGGACTCGTGTTCTTCATGGACCTGCTCGGCTCCGACGGGATCCTTCGACGCTCGTTGATCTTCCCGCTCACGCCTGCGGTCGTCAACGACCAGGTGTGGCTCACGGTCTTCGTCATCATCTCGATCGCCGCCCAGCTGTTCTTCGTCGCGAACGTCCTCTGGACCCTGTTCAGGGGGGAGCTGCTGACCGTCCAGGGTCTCTCGCTCGACGAGATCGTGCGAAAGATGGCCCAATCGACGCACCCCGCGCCGACCGCACCGATCTCTGACGAGAAGTTCGTGCGCCACATGCCGAGGGCGCGTCGGGAGCGAGCCGAGCGGACCTGGATCACGATCGTGGTGGTCCTGCTCGTCGGCGTTCTGGTGGCGACCTCGCCGCTGACGCTCACGGATTCCACGGCGATCGGGACGCCGGCCCACCCACCCTCGGGCAGCGAGTACTTCGACCTCGTGAACCACCAGTACTACTGGGGCGTTCAGGAGAGCGGGCCGATCCACGGGTCGTTCTCGGATGTGATGGTCGTCCACGCCGGGCAGTGGGTGGCCGTCAACGCGACAGCCCAGGGCGCGACAGGAGGCTTTTACCTACCGTTCCGGAACCTGCCGACCGTGGACATCGAGGTGATCCCCTACGCGATGTCTTATTGGCTGTTCCAGGCGCCGCCGATACCCGGAGTGTATGGTGCCCCGAACTCCGAGTACAACGGCCCGTGGTTCGGTCAGGACGCCGCGGACCTCGTGGTCCTCCCGGCGACCGGCACCGGGAACCTCTCGCAGTACCAAGCGAACGGAGGCGAGGGGGACATCTACAATCCACCGGTCTTGGCGGCGAACGGCGCCTTCCTGATCGTCGACCAGGAGGGGCTCTTTGACGACTCCGTACCCGGTCCGACCCTCACCGCAGCTCCCGGACCCGTGTCGTTCCAGTACTACATCCCGACGTCGAGCATAGGGATCGACAACTACCTCGTCAACGTGACGTCGACCGACCCGAACGGCCAGCTGAACTACCTCGCCGCCCACAACTACACGCTCCCGTACCGGGTCGGGATCTATTCGATCAATACGACCGGAGGGGACCTCATCCCGGTGACGACGCAACCGCTTCGGGTGGGCTCGTCGATGAACGAGAGCGCGACCCTTCCGTCGGGCGTCTACGTGTACGGTCTCGTCACTCCGATCCCGTACGTCTACAACCCCGCTGGGCAGGCGTCTTGGATGACCGGTTCCGACGCGGGGCAGATCATGGGCATGTGGGGCATCCTATGGGTGGGCTCATGAGCGATACCGGGGGACCCCGAGAAGGAGGGGTCACGCCGTTCTTCTGGTTCGGCGTCGCGATCATCATCGGGGCAGCCTATGCGCTATTCATGGGACTCTCGTACTACAACACCCCGACGTTCACCGTTTCGGCCCTCCCGAC
Organism: Thermoplasmata archaeon; assembly: GCA_050011075.1. GTDB lineage: Archaea > Thermoplasmatota > Thermoplasmata > Lutacidiplasmatales > UBA184 > Lutacidiplasma. The sequence goes on along the minus strand of JBEKJT010000036.1, from coordinate 1,887 downwards.
GATCGCGGGCGTCGCCGTGGCCGTCGTTATATTCCTCATCATCGGAGTTCTCGCCCCGGCGAACGAGTGAGTCGGCCGGGCTCAGGTTCCCCCGAAAAGGACCTTCTCCGCGACGAGGACCTCGGCCGGCCCTGCGGCCGCCCGATAGCGGTCCAGTCGGTCTCGATTCACTTCGAGGAATTCGTCCCCCCCGCGGAATCCGTCCATCAGCTGCGCCGCCTCCTCTACTCTCCCGAGAAGGTAGACCGCCGCGCTCAGGGCCTCGACGGTGTTCAGCTGTGCCACTCGACCGTAGTGCTGAGGGTTCGTCGCAATGAGAATGGGCAACCGCCGATGGGTCGCGCGCGATCGGTTCTCCGGTCCCGCGCCGGGAAACGCCCCCCGGTCCGCGAGTCGGTTCCAGGAACAGTCGACGACCAGGAGACCTCCTTGCTCCGCCGCCTCACGGTCGTCCCACGACAGGGGTTTGGGAGAGTACGGGTCGAGGACGACGGGAGGGGGAAATCGTGCGTCCTCGCGGAGAACGGGGATGACCCTTCCCCAGCGCAGGAGGCGACGGCCGGTGCAGGCCTTGGGGTGGTCCTCCCCGGCGAGAACGACGAAGAGCCGGAGCGCGCCCTTACGTCGGCGGTTGGGCGTACTCCCGGAAGATCGCATGCAGTTCCCGGGTCAATCGGAGCGCGTCGACCTTGCTGCGCTGCCAGAGGTTGCGACCGAAGATGATGCCGGTCGCTCCGGCGTCCATGGAGGATCGAACCTTCGCGAGGAGCTCGGGGTCCCCGACCTTTTCGCCCCCGGAGACGAGCACGAGCGCCCGGCCCGCGCTCTCCACGACCTTGCGGAACGCATCGTTCGGGGTCAGTCGAAGGGTGTTGTTGGGCGGCGGGCTTTCCGCATCCTTCTCGGAAGCGACCGGGTAGTTCACCTTCACGACGTCCGCTCCAAGCTCGAGAGCGACCCGAGCCGCGTAGTCGACTGCATAGAGACTCTCCTTGCCTCCCCGCTTCGCGATCGCTTCCCCGCGAGGATAGGCCCAGACGACCACCGGCATCCCGAAGCGCTCTGCGTCCTGTCGAACGTCGAGGAACTGGCGGAAGTCGCGGTCCTGGGCGGGAGAACCGACATAGACCGTGTAGCCCACCGCGTCCGCTCCGAGGCGAACCGCGTCCTCGACCGTCCCGGTCAGCGGGCTGAACGACTGTGCGTCAGAAGGGACCGAGGTCTTGCCGTTGAGTTTGAGAATGAGCGGAACGTCGCCCGCGTACTCGTGGAAGTACTTCTCTGCAAGCCCGATGTGCAGCGCGATTGCGCTGAACTTCCCGTCCCGCGCGAGGTCGTACTGGTACTGGGGGTCGAGCGCGTCGGGATTGATGAAAAAGTCGACCGGTCCGTGCTCTAGCCCCTGGTCGATCGGCAGGACGAGGAGCGTTCCACCACCGGGGCCGTGGTCGTACAGGAGCCGCTTCAAGCGCGTCTTCTTCCCCGGAGAGAGGCCGAGCCGGTGGAGCGCGGGTCGGGGGAAGCGGTGCGAGGACGCCGGGCTCGTTCCTGCCGTCACCGGAACATCCGCGGGCGGGACCATCGTTTCGCTCATCGGAGACCCCGGCCCAAGAACGGGTTCTCGCGATTTAACGGTTGGCGACGCTCGGTACTCCTGGCCGGGCCCGCGCCGGGCGCGCCCTTTATCCCTCCGGACCGCCGTGGCACCTCGTCCCCCGTGGAGGATTCCGGCGCCCGATGCGTCCCCAGGTGATCATCGTCGCAACGCTGTTCCTCAACGCCGTCCTCTTCGTCGCCAACTTCGCCATCGCCGACCTCTCCGGCAGCCGGACGGTCCTCGCCCAGGCGATCTACACGGTCACGGACCTGGTCGGTGCTTCCCTCCTC
>JBEKJT010000035.1:0-13868 GCA_050011075.1 Thermoplasmata archaeon | reverse complement strand
GGCGGGCGCTCTCTTCGAACAGTGCCGAGATCTCTCGGGCGCGCCCGGGCACGATGTAGACCAACCAGACCTCCTGCACGTTGAGGATGTGCCCGAGGGTGGCGAACAGCGTGCGGTGTCCGATCTCGCGCTCCCGGGACACTTCGTTCCACGGGAGCCGGGAGAGGCGGCGGACGAACCGGTCGAAGACGGCCCGGTTGTATTCGAACAACTGCCGCGCGTCCGAGGGGAAGCGCAGCGGACCGGACGGCACGGACTGGGAGAGACGCCTCGGGTCCTTAACCCTAGTAGGGAAAGGGACCGCGACGAACGCCTAGCGGTTCGTCGGACGCTTCTCCGGGGTGCCGATGAACGGCAGCCCTTGGACCCGGCGAGAGACTTCGGCGGGGGGCAGGCGTCGGAGCTCGGTCTCGGGCTCCAGGATCGCGACGTCGAGCGCCTCGGCCTGGAACGGGGTCGGGGAGCCTTCCGCAACCGCTTGCACCGCGAGCTTGAACGCGGCCTCGTCGTTCATGTGCTCGGCGAGCTTCTCTTCGAGGAAGTCCGCGACCGCGCGGCGATTGCGCCCGATCGCGTATGCCTTCCAACCGATCGTCGCCCCGCTCGGGTCGAGCTCGATGAGACCGGGGGCGTGTCCGTTGAACCCGCCCAGGAGGAGGGAGACCGCGAACGGTCGCGTTCCGCCGAACTGGGTGTACTGCTGCAGGAGCGTCCCGAGCGCGTGTCCGAGGATCGTGAAGGGGGCGGTCTCGCCGTACGTCAGGCGGTGGCGTTGCGCCTCGACTCGAAGGAACTCGACCAGCACGCGCGAGTCGGCGATGAGGCCGGCCGTGACGCAGCCGAGCCCGGTGTCGATCGCGAAGCTCTTCTCGATCGACCCGGCCTCCGCGAGCGAGCTCACCGGTAGGTTCCGGTAGGCGACGAACACGATCCCGCCGTCGTACGTCACCGCGACCGCGGTCCCGCCCATCTGGATCGCCTGGAGGGCGTATTCGACCTGGAAGAGCCGTCCGTCCGGCGAGAAGACGGTGCTCGCGCGGTCGTAGGCCATTTGCCCCGGTTGCATCTCCATCGCCGTCGCGCCTCCGAAAGTGAAGCGGCGGAACCGGGTCGGGGATTTGAGCATGCGCCTTCGACTCTCCCTCTGCTTCCCTTGGTTGCGCGAGGCCACCATGCGGTGTGCGCGACCCTCGGTGCCGACGCTCCTCCGGGGTAGCCCATGAGGGGGGCCCGCCGTTCACGAGACCCGGCGAATCGCGAACGACCGGGAGGTCCACCGCGGGAGGCGCACCGGCCCAGTGATGGACGGGGCGCTTGCGGTTGGCCGACGGGCCGGAGTCCAACGTCGCGACCGCGGAGGCGCGAACTACCGATTCTGCCGGAACGTCGTACGTCCCCGGGACATCCTCCGGATGATCCTACGGTCCGGTCCGCGTTTGCCCCGAGGCGCCGCGAGCAACCCTTTTACCGAGGGGCCGACCTGAGTTCCCTCCCATGTCGTCGAACGGCCTCCACCTTCTACCGATGGCCTCGAGCCATCGCGGGGCGCTCTCGGAGGCCTGCGTCCAGTGTGCAGAGGGCCGCAAGATGGTCCTCTTCGTCACCGGGGTCTGCCGATTCCGCTGTTTCTATTGCCCGGTCTCTCCCAACCGCAACCAGAAGGACGTGGTCTACGCCAACGAGCGTCGGGTCCTCGAGGATGCGGACGTACTCGCAGAGGCCCGTGCGATCGGCGCCGCGGGCACGGGGATCACGGGCGGCGACCCGCTCGGCGTCGTGGACCGCGTCGAGCACTACGTTCGCCTCCTGAAACGCGAGTTCGGGACCTCGCACAACATCCACCTCTACACCCACGAACCCAATCCCGAGAAGCTGGCTCGGCTCGCGGCGGCGGGCCTCGACGAGTTCCGCCTGCACATCCCCCACTATCTCTGGGGGCCACTCTCCCACGCGGGGGGTGCCTACCGATCGGTCCTGGAGGCCGCTCCCGCGTGGGGGATACGCCGGGGGGTAGAGATACCAGTGCTGCCGGAGAAGGAGGCCGAACTGCGCCGCCTGCTCGTCACGCTCGAGGAGATAGGGGTCGACTTCGTCAACCTGAACGAGCTCGAGTTCTCCGAGACCAACGAGGCGAAGATGGGGGAACGGGGGTACCGTGTCGACCCCCGGAACGGCTGGGGGGTAAAGGGAAGCCGGGCGCTCGCGGAGCGGGTCGTGCGCGAGGTCCGCCTCTCCGTCCCAGTGCACTACTGCTCTTCGCGATTCAAGGACGGGGTCCAGCTTCGCCAGCGCCTCCTGCGCCGCGCCGAGCGGACCGCGCCGGCATTCGCCCAGCATACGGGCGAAGGAACGGTCGTCCTCGGGATAGTCGAAGCGTCGGACCAGCGCGACCTCCCCCGTTGGGCCTCGGGAGTCGCACGCCGGATCCGTGTTGGTCCGGACGATTATCGCTTGGACGTGGCCCGGCGGCGGGTCGAGTTCGCCCCGGGGGCGCTGCGCCGCGCTGCCGGACGGATCCCCTGGCCGGCCTTCGCGGTCGAGGTGTACCCGACCGCCGACGCCCTCGAGGTCGAGCGGGAGCCGCTCAACGGGGCAGCGCGGGAAAGAGCGGTCGTCGCCGGCGGGGGGACGTAGCCCTCGTCGCACTCGTGGCCTCCCCAGGTGAGGTACCGCTCTTCGCCGCGCCGGTTCTTGATCGAGCAGGGACCCCAGCCCTCGTTCTCGGCCCCGTACCACATCGGGCAGTCCTGACAGTGGAGGATCTCCGATGGCAGGGGGCTCGGTCCCCTTCCCCTCGACGCCGACGCGCTCATGTCACCGCCTCGGGTCGTTGGAGGCGCTGCCATGAGAGCACGGTGCTCGCCATGAGCTGGGCGACCGTCACAGGGCCGACGCCGCCGGGGACGGGGGTGAGCGAGGCCGCCCAGCCGTCCAGCGACTCTGCGTCCGCGTCCCCGACCCCGATCTGCATGCCGGGCCGTTTCGGGTCCGGTATGCTCGAAGTGCCGACGTCGACGACGTGCGCTCCCTGGGGAACGACGGCCCGAGTCAAAAGCTTCGCCCGGCCCACGCAAGAGAAGATCGTTCGAGCGCCGGCGAGGGCTCCCGCCAGGTCCCGGGTCTGGGAGTGGAGGAGCGTGACCGTCGCATGGATCCCGACCGACTTCCCGGCGAGGAGCAACACGAGCGGCAGGCCGACCGTCTCGGAGCGTCCCAGCACGGCCACCCGTTCGCCCTGCAACGGCAAGCGGTAGTGGCGCGCGATCGCCACGGCGGCGAGCGCGACGGCCGGAACGTGGGTCGGTTCCTGTGCGACCAGGCGGCCGAGGTTGGCGGCTCCGACCCCGTCCACATCTTTCTCGGGTCGAAGCGCCGCCACGGCCCGGTAGAAATCGAACGGAGCCGGGAGAGGGTGCTCGAGGAGGACCGCATGGACCCCCGGGTCCCGGTCGAGCGCGCCCATACGGTCCTGGAGCTCTCGCGGACCGGCTCCCGGGGCAAGTGCCTCGTCCCGGAATCTGATCCCCACCGCCTCCGCAGCCTTCGCCTGGCGTCGGAGGTAGAACTGGAACGGGCTGTCGACACCGCGATGCACGCTGACAAGGGACGGCGGCGGGCGTCCGACCGCCGACGCGATGGCGGCCCGGCTGTCGGCGTTTATCGCCTCGGCGACAGGCGTTCCTTCGAGACGGTCGGTCACAGCTGGTCTCGCGCGCCCGAGCCGGGAACGATAGATAACGGACCCCTCCCGGGCCACGCGCCGAGGGCCGGCCCGCCCCGGGGCCGGCGGGCCGAGGGGCAGAAAGCCTCTCCGTAACTTTGACTTCTGCGAAGGGATTTATACGGACCCCCGCTTGGTTTACATGGCGCTGACCCCGGCAACATCGGGTTAGGGCGCCGCAATGGCAGAAGACGCGGAAACACCGTCCTCTCCGACGACCGAGGAACCCTCGCCGACCAGCGAGCTGGAAAGCTGGGCGCACACCCTGCCCTACACCTCGAGCGCCCAGGTCGAAGTGCCTCCGCGCTTGCTCGAGCAAGTCATCGGGCAGGACGATGCCGTGGAAGTCGCCCGGAAGGCTGCGACCCAGAAACGGCACATGCTCCTCATCGGGGAGCCCGGGACCGGGAAGAGCATGCTCGCCCGGGCGATGGTCGACTTCCTGCCCAAAGAGCAGCTCCAGGACATTCTCGCCTATCCCAACAACGACGACTCGAACGAGCCGAAGATCCGGGTCGTGCCCGCGGGCAAGGGAAAGGAGATCGTCGCGGCCCAGAAGCTCGAGGCCGCGCAGAAGAAGGAGCAGCGAACGATCCTGCTCATCGTCATCTCGGTGGCGGTCTTCGCCTTCTGCCTGTACATCGTCTTCGAGAGCCATGACCTCACCGCGCTCCTGATCGGCTTGTTCATCGTGCTCCTCATCTACGTCCTGATGCGCCTCTCGGGCAACCGAAATAGCGACGGGGTCGGGGTCGCGAAGCTGCTCGTCACCCATACTCCCGACGATAAACCGCCGTTCATCGATGCCACCGGGGCGCATGCCGGCGCTCTCCTCGGAGACGTGAAGCACGACCCGTTCCAGTCCGGCGGGCTCGAGACGCCACCCCACGAGCGGGTCGAGGTCGGTGCGATCCACAAGGCGAACGGTGGTGTCCTGTTCCTGGACGAGATCAACCTCCTCAAGATCGAGAGCCAACACTCCCTCCTCACCGCGCTCCAGGAGCGGAAGTTCTCGATCGTGGGCCAATCGGAGCGTTCCGCGGGGGCGATGGTCAAGACCGAGCCGGTCCCGGCCGACTTCGTGCTCGTCGCGGCGGGCAACGTCGACAGCGTCCAGTCGATGCACCCCGCCCTGCGCTCGCGGATCCGCGGGTACGGCTACGAACTCTACGTCAAATCGACGATGCCCGACAACGTCGAGAACCGGATGAAGCTCATTCGGTTCATCGCCCAGGAGGTGCTGAAGGACAAGAAGATCCCGCACTTCGACCTGGGCGCGATGGTCGAGGTCGTCCGCGAAGCCCAGCGTCGGTCGGGTCGTTCGGGCCAGCTCACCCTCCGCCTGCGGGAGCTGGGCGGCCTCGTCCGGGTCGCCGGCGACATCGCGCTGTCCGAGGGCCTGCCGATCGTGCACGCCGAGCAGGTCGTGAAGGCGAAACGCGCCAGCCGCTCGCTCGAGCAGCAGATCGCCGACCGGTACATCGAGCGGCGGAAGGAGTACCGCATGTTCTCCGTCGAGGGGGCCGCGGTCGGAGTCGTCAACGGTCTCGCCGCGATCAACGCGCAGACCGGGATGGCCGAGTTCTCGGGCATCGTTCTTCCGATCGTCGCGGAGGTGACGCCGGCCCAAACCCGGGACGGCGGGGTCGTGGTCGCGACGGGTAAGCTCGGGGAGATCGCCCGCGAGGCCGTGCAGAACGTGACCGCGCTCATCAAGAAGTACACGGGGGAGGACATCTCCCGGTACGACATCCACATTCAGTTCGTCGGTACCTCCGACGGCGTCGAGGGCGACAGCGCCTCGGTGTCGATCGCGACGGCGGTCATCAGCGCCCTCGAGGGCGTGCCGGTCGACCAATCGGTCGCGATGACCGGCTCGCTCTCCGTCCGCGGCCAGGTACTGCCCGTCGGTGGGGTAACGGCGAAGGTCGAGGCGGCCGCCGACTCCGGGATCAAGCGCGTCCTCGTTCCCGAGGACAACCTCGATGACCTCGTCCTCGAGTCGCGCTACCGCGGAATGGTCGAAGTGATCCCCGTTCGAACGCTGCGCGACGTGCTCCGCTACGCGCTCGTGGGCCAGGGCACCCAGAAGGAGTCCCTCCTCGAGCGGCTCTCCGCGATGGTGCGAGCCACGAGCCGGAGTTCCGAGGAGATCCCCACCCCCATCGCGCCGACGCCTCCGGCGGGGCGGCCGGCCGGTTCGTGAGGCCCTCGTTCCGGATCTCCGTGCATTCCCCCGAGCCGCGACTCGCCGTCGTGAACTCGACAGAGGAGGACGAGGATCGGTTCGTGGACCGGCCCTGCTACGAGTTCAACTCCCTTCTGCGGCCCGAGTGGAACGACCGACACTGCGAGCATTGCCGACACTACCTCACCGCCCGCTGCCCACATATCGATGAGTTCCTGGACGACGTGGAAGATTTGACCCCGGAGTGATATCGGCGTCCTGTGCGGGGGCTGCTGATCGGCCGGTTCCAACCGTTCCACCGGGGCCATCTCGCAGTCGTGCGAACGATCCGCAGCGAGCGACCCGACGCCCCCCTCCTGATCGGGATCGGGAGCGCCGAGGAGTCGTTCACCTGGAAGAACCCGTTCACCGCGGGCGAGCGGTTCGAGATGGTCCAACGCGCGCTCGAGGAAACTACGATCGACCGAGTGGAGGTCGTTCCGGTCGCCGACATCGGACGCCATGCTCTCTGGGTGCGGTACCTCGAGGGTCTTCTCCCTCCGTTCGACCGGATCTATACGAACAATCCCCTGACCCGTGCCCTGTTCGAGCGGTCGGGCTACGAGGTCGTCAGACCTCGCCTCGTCGACCGCCGCCGCTACGAGGGGGTCCACGTGCGCGAGGTCCTCGCGTCGGGGGGCGAATGGCGGGCGCTAGTTCCCCCGGCCGTCGCGCGCTACCTAGATACCATCGACGCGCCCGGGCGCCTGCGTCTCCTCATGGCCGGCGAGGGCCGATCCTCCGGGGGTCGACGCCGGTGACCGACCCGGATTCGGCGCCCCCCACCCCACCCAAGCGACAGTACCAGTTCGAGCCGCTGCCTCCCTGGGTCGGACCTTCGACACGTCTCATACACGGGTCCCGACGACCCGACTACAACGCGGGCGCGGTGATCCCGCCGATCTACCAGACGTCGACGTTCCATTGGCCCGCCAATCGGTCGGAGTCCGCGGACCGGGCCGAAGCCTACCTGTACACCCGCAACGGGAACCCAACGCTGGAGGGGCCGACGGAGATCCTCCGTCAACTCGAGGGAGGGGAGTCGGCGCGCCTCTTCGCGACGGGGATGGGAGCGATCACTGCGACCGTCCTTTCGCTGCTCAGTGCCGGCGACGAGCTGGTGGCCCTCGAAGGGTTGTACGGCGGCACGACCGATTTCATCACCGAGATGCTTCCGCGCTTTGGCGTCACTGTCCGGGAGGTGCCCGAGCGGGCCGCGCGCGAGCCTGAGACCGTGGTCTCGGACGCGACGCGACTCGTGATCCTGGAGAGTCCTACGAACCCTCTATTGACGGTCCATGACGTGGCCCGATGGGCCGCGGCGTCCGACCGGGTCGGCGCGGTCCTCGTCGTCGACAACACGTTCGCGACCCCGCTCAACCAGAATCCGATCGCGCTCGGAGCCGACCTCGTGATCCACAGCGCCACGAAGTACCTCGGGGGCCACTCCGACCTCATGGCCGGCGTCGTGGTCGGACCCGAACGGCTCGTCGGGAGGATCGATGCGAAGGGATACCTCGGGGCCACCGCGGACCCGTTCGTCGGCTTCCTGCTGGGCCGCGGGCTGAAGACGCTCGGCCTGCGTGTCGCTCGCCAGAACGAGAGCGGACGCCGCGTGGCCGAAGCGATCCGCGACCATCGCGCGGTCGCCCGAGTTCACTATCCCGGGTGGGGGAGCGAGGAGGAGGAGACCATCGCAGCGCGGCAGATGCGGGGCCGGGGCGGCATGGTGTCGATCTCGCTCAAGGGCGGGGTCCCCGCCGCGGAGGAGTTTCTCTCCCACCTAAGATTCGTCCACATCGCGGCCAGCCTGGGCTGTGTGCAGAGCCTCGCGAGCGTCCCGAGCCAGACGTCCCATCGTCACCTGAGCCCGGAGGCCCTCGCGTCGCGCGGGATCGACCCCGGCCTCGTGCGCCTCTCGCTCGGAATCGAGGACACCGAAGACCTCGTCCGCGACATCACCGAAGCCCTCGACCGGCTTCCGTGAGCCTCCGGCGCCAGCATTATAGGGCGAACCCTTTGGTCGGTCCGGTCGTGCCACTGTAGCTCAGTCTGGCAGAGCGGCTGATTCGTAATCAGCAGGTCGGGGGTTCAAGTCCCTCCAGTGGCTGCTTTTCTCGACAGTTCGCCCTTCTTTTCTCCCGTCAGGTCGGCTATCGGTGGGCACGGAGTCTATGGGGTCCTGGTCCGGAACAGAGTGGAGAAGTCAAAACAGCAGACGACGCGGCCGTGCGAAGTTCGAGGCGGACACTTTTGAAGGGCTAAACCGTCCAGCACTCGCCAACAAGACGGGAAGCAAAGTCTGGTGCGATGGATGCCCGCGGGTGATTCGAAACGCAAGTTGGCGGATTTCTCAGTTAGAGAGTCCAAGATTCATGGCCAAGGGGTCTTTGCCAAGAAGGCGTTCCTCAAGGGCGACATAGTCCTAGAGATTGACGACTCGGACCCGGTTCTGGATCGAGGCAAACTGACCCCTGAGCAGGAGATATTCATCGATGTGTTTGTCGCAGTCGATGGAAAGCAGAAGACCACGTGGATGAAGTCGCCCGAGAGGTTCATCAACCATTCGTGCGAGCCCAATACCTACGTTCTGACCGACATGAGAAGTGGTGTCCGGCGGACATGGGCACTGGAGAACCTCCGGAAGGGGGACGAACTCACCTGGGATTATGCGCTAAACATTTGGGAGGAGTGGATCGGTCCCGTGCCCTGCAACTGCGGCGCGGAGAATTGCCGGAGGATCATTCGAGGAAACTACTTCACTCTCCCCCGAGAGATCCAACGAAGGTATCTGCCCTTACTAGACGAGCCATTCAAGAAGCGATTCACAAAGGAAATTCGCTCGCTCACTCTCACGGCAGAACACGACCCTGTGTGAAGGACTCGGTGTGCCTGACTGGCGCGAGCGAATCGAGAGCGGGCGCGCAACTCGCCCTTCTCACGGAGGGCATCGTGCGGGTCGCGCTTGGACGTGAATCCTCGTCGCGGGGCTAGGGGCTGCGCAATACGAGGACTTCGAGCGCGCCCCCGGGGTAGGGACTTGAACCTTTGTTTCAGGTCCCTCCCGTGGCTGGCTTCGCCTGTTCGCCCCGTCGCTCCGGGCTACAAGCCTAGAGAATCGCGCCGGACTCACGTGGTCGAGTCTCGGATCTCAAACTGCCTTCGCAACAGGTCGAGAACACGAAGGTCGCTCCGGGCCGATGCGTAGAGCGGGGAGTACATCAGCTCCATCAGCGGCAAGGCGTGCAGTTGAAAGGCCCGCTCCATGGCCGCCACAAAAGAGTCCATTTCGCCGAGTGCGAAGTGTACGAATCCCGCAAAGAACACGGTGAGTTCCCCGCTCTGGGAGCGTCGTTCGAGTCGCTCGATGGCACGCCGCGCGTCTTCCGCGTTCCCTCGCCGGGCCGCCAGAAACCCACGGTACATCTCCGTCCACGCACTGTCCGGCCTGAGTCGTTCCATCTCGCGGAAGGTCTCCTCCGCCTTCACGTAGTCGTGTAGGCCGAGATAGTACTCCGTCAGATGCGCGTTCGTGCGGAATGGGATCAAGGGTTTCGTTCGTTCCCAATGGGCCAGAGCGTCGGTCTCCCTCCCGGCGTACTCGTACGCTCGACCAAGGAAAGCAACGACGTTAACGTCCAACGGGTCGAGCCGTTGCGCGGCCTCGAGCGATCGTACGGTCTCGTTGATCCTGCCTTCCCCCGCGGCGATCTGGGCCAACCATCGGTGCGGGTCGGCAAGGCTGGGATTCAGTTCCATCGCTCGGCGAGCCTCCTTCTCCGCGCCGCGTATGTCATCCACGCCAAGCAAGAGTCCTCCGAGGACCGAATGCGCTTCTGCAAGCCCGTCGTTCAGCTCGAGCGCCTTCGCCAGTTCCTCGCGGCCCCGTTGGGTCGACTCGAGGTAGGGCATCGCGCCTTCGCCGCCGAGCCAAAGCGTGCATTCGGCGATCCCCACCCTCGCCCGCGCGAACCGGGGATCGCGGCGAACCGAGGCTTCGAAAAAGGTGAGGGCCTGCCGGATCGTCGTCTCCGACCCCTTCTCGTTGAGCAGCTTGCGTCCGTGGAGGAATTCGGTGTACGCCTCCATGTCCTGCGTATCCGGAACTCCGCGGACGAAGGGGGACTCGGGCCTCCGATGGCCTCCCGAGATGTGGAGGGAGACGGACGAAGCGATCTGCCCGGCGATGTCGTCCTGGATCGCGAAGATGTCGTCGAGCGGTCGGTCGTAGCGCGACGACCAGAGATGTTCCTCCGAGCGGGTGTCGACCAACTGGACCGTGATCCGCACGCGGTTTCCGGCCTTCCGGACGCTCCCCTCGAGCGCCAGCCGGACGCCGAGGTCCTGCCCGACCTCCCGGAGCGAGCGGGAGGAGCCTTTGTACCGAAGGACGGAGGTCCTCGCAACGACCCGGAGGCTCGGGATGCGGGAGGTCTGCGTGATGAGCTCGTCCGTGAGCCCGTCAGCAAAATAATCGTCGTTCGCGTCCGGGCTCATGCTCGCGAACGGGAGCACGGCCAGGCGGAGGTTCGAGCCTGCGTCGAAGTCCCTGGGGCGGTTCTTGGCCGAGTCCCCCGAGAGCACGACCCGGTAGATGTCGACCGGAAACTCGACGTTCTTGAGCTCCCGGGAACCGACCTTCTCCAGCCCGAGCGGCAACTTGTTCCGGACCTGGTCGAACACCGAACCCGTCAGGCAGATCCCGCCCGGCTCGGCGAGGGGCTCGACCCGAGAAGCGACGTTCACGGCGTCCCCCAGGATGTCGTCCCCCTCCTCGACCACGTCCCCAACATGGATCCCGACCCGAAGGACGACTGGCTCTTTCGACGACGGGAGCGCATTGCGCTGGGCCATGGCCTCCTGGATCGCCACCGCACATCGAACCGACTCGACGGCGCTCGAGAACTCGACCAGGAACCCGTCCCCCATCGTCTTTACCTCGCGCCCTCCGTGAGCCGCAAAGAGCGGTCGCACGAGCGACTGGTGCTCCTTCCGCAGTCGCAAGGCCTCCTCCTCGTCCCGCTGGGCCAGCTTCGTGAATCCCACGAGGTCCGTGAACATGATCGCGGCGAGTCTCCGCGTGCCCGCTTTCACATCCCTCGGACCCACGTTCTCTCAGTTAAGGGCTCCGAAGGCGATCGTCCCCTCCCGCCGTCGCGCCAGGTATCAACCCCCCGGAGCGGGGTTGCCTCGGTGGAGGGACCCTCGCTCCGCCCCTCACGACGGGGTATCTATGAAGGCTCGTGTTCGGGCCCGAGAAATTGGGCCCTCGATCGAGGACCCGACCACCCTAGGAAAGGATCGGTACAGGACCGGTTTGTCTGAAGGGTCCGCATCTCCAGCTCGTTCGTACGACGGACGGCACCGACCGTCTCACCCAAGCGCGGTTTCCGGCCGGGTTTAAGTCTACAACTTCATTCCGTGTCCCGCCGAACTGGGTCGTGGCCATGAGCTTAGAACGGTCGATGGCCACGACACTCGTTGTCTCCCTCCCGCCCGGGGAAGCATTCGATGCGGTCCTCGGAAGTCTCGGAGATGCGCTGTCCCGAGTAGGATGCACGATGGAGTCCGGTCCGAAAGGTCGGATCGTCCAACGGGGAGAGGAGGTGGGAACGGTTACTGCGTGGGAACCGGGGAGAAGGGTCGCTCTCGATTGGCATCCGGCGACCTGGAAGCCGGAGGAGAAGACCGACGTCGAGCTCCGGTTCGAGACGACTTCCGGCGGGACGCGCATCACGTTCGAAGTTCGAGGGTGGGGCGGTCTTTTCGAAGAAGAGGCCGGGGATCTAGCCAGCTGGTTTGGCAGCGGCGTGCTCGTCCCGCTCTTCCAGGCGCTCTCCCCTGCAGGATTCGGTGACTGGCTGACCGACCGAAGGGTTCGTCGTCCGACCGGTCCCATGGCCCGGGAGACGTACGCGAATCCGACCTACCATTGGCCCAACTTCTTCCTGATCCTGGATCGCATGGACTTGCGGGCCGAGGACAATCTCTTGGAGGTGGGGTGCGGAGGCGGGGCGTTCATGCGCCGGGCCCTCGAGAGCGGTTGTCACGCCACGGCCATCGACCACAGTCCTGAGATGGTCCGGCTCGCGACCCATCAGAACCAAGCGGCGGTTGCCTCCGGCGCGCTGACGGTCTTGGAGGGCGATGCCAGCCACCTGCCGGTCGCCGACGAAACGTTCACCTGCGCCGTCATGACGGGGGTGGTCGGGTTCCTCCCGGATCCCGTGGGGGCCCTCGCAGAGATCCGTCGGGCCCTTCGATCCGGCGGGAGGGTCGCGGTCTTCGGCGCCACTCCCGCTCTCAAGGGCACGCCCGCGGCACCGGAACCTTTCGCGTCCCGGATCCGGTTCTTCGAGAAGGCGGAGTTCGAAGAGGTCGGTCGACAGGCGGGGTTCGTCAACGTCGAGGTCGAGGAGCCCGACCTCGAACAGTATGCCCGGGCCGCGAAACTTCCGGAAGAGGCGCTCGAGCTCTTCCGAGGCGCTGGGGGAGCCCTCCTGCTGACCGGTCGTAAGGCGTGATCCGTTGGCCTACGGTGAGATGGCGGCGCCGGCCTTCCGGTGGACTCGGTGGCCGAAGGAATCCCCGGATTGTACTTCCCTCGTGAGAGGGGTTCCTTGAGATTCAGCAACGTACCTTCCCCTTTTGAACGGCGCGACCGACCGTGTCGCGTTGCCCATGGGCGCTTTACTCGACATTCCGGTCGAACTCACCTCCTTCCTGCGGCGACCGCCGCCTCAGACCCTGTTGATCCAGGGGGCTCCGGGCACCGGGGAGACGATGCTCCCCCTCGCGCTCCTCGGTGACTACCCGGGACGTCGAATCTACGTTTCGAGCCGGGTTCCACCAGCCAACCTGAATTTCGATTACCCCGCCATGACTCGAGAGACCCGGAGCGGCGAGCTCGCCGTCGTGGACGTCACGACGGGCGGGAACAACCTCGTTCAGGTCTCGCGAGCGCTCCAAGCCGCGGGAGAGCTCGTCGCGCCCGACGACCAGAGCAACGGGCTCCGTGGCCTCCTCCTTCCCCCCGAGGGGCTGGATGCCTGGAGTCAGACCTCCCCCGGCCAAACCCACCATGATCGTGCTGGACTCATGGGACGCTATCGTCGGGCGACACGTCGGACACTCCCGTCCGAACGGTGGAGGTTTCCCCTCGCGAGAGGATATCGAACAGATCGCGATCACGCAGATGTCGAAGGGGTTGGTCTTCCTCCTGTTCGTCGCCGAGCGTCGCGAAGCCGGCCAGCTGAAGTATCTGGTCGATGGCGTGGTTTCGATGGAGCGCCAGGTCTGCGATGACTGGTTGGAGCGCTTGCTGCGCCTCGAGAAGCTCCGCGGCACGCGAATCGCCGAGCCGTCGCACCCTTTTTCGCTCGAAGACGGCCGATTTCGGTCCATCGAGCCGATGCAGTGGCTCGTGCGTTCCACGCCGACCGGGATCGAAGGCGAACCGAATCATCTTTCGGGTCTGATGTGGCCGGGCTCGATCGATTACGCGTCGCACTTTGGATTGCTGCCTTCAGGCAAGCTGACGCTGATCGAGCGAGACCCTGACGTCCCGTTCCCCGCCATGAACTTGATGTTGAATCCGCTGCTGGCGGATGTTCTCGAGCGCCATGGTCGCATCCTCCACGTGCCCCCGTTCGGGCATCATACGATCGACGTCTCGGACCTCTACAAGGATCGGGGTTCGAAGGAGACGTTCCTCCGTCCGGTCCGGATTTTGGGCCCGTTGAGGGTCGATGACTCGGACGACCTCTCTCCCGCGGTGCTTCCCCTCCCGGCGGCGGCCGCGGGGAGCTACTAACCTCTGGTTCCCCAGGCCGCGAGGTTCTTGAGCGAGAACACAACACCGGACACCCCGAACTTCGGGCTCATCTGGACCTCGGGGTTGAGGGCCATCAACTCGGTCCG
>JBEKJT010000034.1:0-24597 GCA_050011075.1 Thermoplasmata archaeon | reverse complement strand
AACTCGCGGGCGGGATCGAACCCAGCCTGAGGTGTCCTCACCCTCTCGGGGCGGAATGCGTCCACATAGATGACCTTCGAGACTTTCTCGTGCACGCGGTCCGCGACGGCCGCCACCACTTTACCCGCAAAACTGTGCCCCACGAGCACGAAGTCGTCGATTTCGTTGTACTTGATCACGTTCAGAACGTCCGTGATGGCGGTCTCCATGCCGACGTCCTCCGTGGCAAGGTGGACCCTTTCGCCCATTCCCGTCAGTGTCACCGGAAAGGCAGAATGGCCGTCCTTTTCGAGGAGAGGCGTCACTTCCTTCCAGGCCCACGCCCCCAACCACGCGCCCGGAACCAAGATTAGCCGCGTAATCAGCGCCCCCTTCGGACGGGCGGCACGTCGCGGCGGAGGAAATCTGCTGACGCTCGAACCAAACTTCCGATCTTCCTTTCCGGTCTCGTGCAACGAACTTTCGGGGCCATGACGGACAAAGCAGCGCAGACCATGATTTAAGTCGCGGAGGAGGTGTTGAAACACCCGGTTAGCCGATTCCTCGCTCGCAGAGGACCGGGTTTCCGGCTCGCTAGGTGAAAGTTCTCTGAACGCGGTCGGGGCCGCCCTCCTCATTTGGGCAGCGTACGGCCACCTTCGCACGGTCCTGCTCGGCTCCGCGCACGGGGGCGGGATCTTCATCGTCTTCACCGAGGGGATCGTCATGGTCGGAGGGGCCCTCCTCCTCTTTGCCTTCAACGCGTCGTCCATCGCGGAGGGACTCCTTCGCATCGCCGGCGGTCGGTCCCAAAACGCACCGGTCGCCCGGATCGCACTGTCGTACCCCAGTCGACGCTCCTCTCGCACCAGGACTAGTCTGGCCATATTCGCCCTCGTGATCTTCGTCGTGGTAGCCATCGCGGCCACCGGAGCGACGATCGATGGGAGCCTGAGCTCCACCCTCCAGCAACAGTCCGAAGGGTACACGTTCGTTTCGTACTCCTCGAAGCAGATCCCGAACCTACCCGAACTCGTCGCGAACAACTCTACCGTAGCACCGTACTTCTCGTCGGTCGTGCCCTTAGACTATGGTGGATTCTACGTCAACGTGAGTGGATTCTCGGGGAACCCCTACTCCGATTCAATCTACTCGGGCCCTCCCGGTGGACCCGCGTCATCCAGTTTCTACTCCACCAATCAGTTCACCTTCACGGCCACCGAAGGTGGAATGAGCGCCGCTCAGGTGCACACCAAGCTCGCGATGGATCCCGATGTCGCGGTCGTTGTCCAGAGCTACGCACCCGTGACCAGCAACCCAGGGACCGGCTCGGGCGGGGCCCATCCGAACGTGAACAGGGCCGGGACCCTGCTACTCACGAATGCGGCAAATGGGCACCGCGCCACGGTCACCGTGATTGGAATCTTGACCCAATCGCTCGTCTCGGGGGTGTTCGTGAGCCCTCCGACCGCCGCGGCCCTCGGAAATTCTGAGGAGAAGGTCTTCTTCCTCACCCTCGCTCCGGGCGCCTCGGCGACGCGCGCGGCTCAGGTCGCCAAGGCGGCGTTCTTCCCGTACGGACTCGTCGTCCTAAACATCGCGGACCTGCTCGCCACGTCGGTCGCGTCGACCGAGGGGGTCATGGGACTTCTCCAGATCTTCGTCGGGCTAGGACTCGCGGTCGGCCTCGCGACGATGGGTATCGTCGGGCTCCGGGCCGTCGACGAGCGCCGCCGGGAGATTGGCATGATCCGCGCGAATGGGTTCACGCGTCGGATGGTGTTGAGGGCATTCCTCCTCGAGTACTCGTTCGTCACCTCGGTCGGTATCGCGATCGGCACTGCCCTCGGCCTCCTGATCGTCTGGAACCTGACCCGGGGATCAGCGGCTGCTTCCGCGGGCGTCATGGTGTTCACCGTGCCGTGGCTCAATCTCGTGATTGTCCTCGGTGCGGCCTACGGGCTGTCGATGCTCGCCATCGCCGAACCTTCCCTTCGGGCCTCGAGATTGCCCCCGGCCGAAGCCGTCCGTCCCACAGAATAGAGACGTCCCACCGCGCTGGGTCGAGTAGGCGATTCCCCCGGCCTGTCCGCCGATTGACTGGTTGGGTAGGAGGTGCCCAAAGTCGATAGACGAACTCGAGGGACGCGCACCGGGATTGCGACAGCGCTCCGGGGGTAGCACTTCGCAATATTCGAATCCCCCGGGGGTTCGAATATTCCTTCTGGAAAGGAGGGGGTTTTGGTCGGGGTATCTCCGCCACCATCCTGCTGCCAGCCCTTCCGCCTTTTGTGTCCTCACAGACTACCCTCAGAGCGAACCGGAAGATGACCCCCAAGACCCTCAGTGCCGCCCAGGTCCAAAGATCCGCCATCGTCATCGACACCCACGCCGACACCCCGCAGCGGTTTGTGGACGAGCACTTCGACCTTGCCGACCCGCTGAACGGCGGCAACCTCAATCTCGATTCCATTCACAAGGGCAACTTGGGCGCGGAGTTCTTTTCCATCTGGGTCGAGCCCACGCTTTACAAAGGGCAGTACGCCCGCCGCACGCTGGAGCTGATCGACTCCGTCAAGCACCAGGTGGCCCAACATCCTGACCGGATTGTCCTTGTAACCACCCCCGAAGGCATCGAGTCCGCCCATCGAGCACACAAATTCGCGGCCCTGATGGGCATCGAGGGCGGTCACTCGATTGAAAACTCGCTCGCCCTGCTGCGCCAGTACTATGCTCTCGGCGTGCGCTACATGACTCTCACCTGGTCGAACTCGAACGATTGGGCCGACTCCTCCGGCGATATCGACGACAAGACGGTCCCGCACACCAGGAAGGGGCTGACTGAGTTCGGCAAGGACCTAGTCTACGAGATGAACCGGCTGGGCATGATGGTGGACATCTCGCACGTCTCCGACCAAACCTTCTACCGCGCTCAGGTCATCAGCCGCGCCCCGGTTATCGCCTCGCACTCCGGGGCGCGCGCCCTGTGCAACCATCCCCGCAACATGACCGACGATATGCTCGGCGCCGTGGCCAAGTCCGGGGGACCTCGCTCCAAGGGCGGTGTCGTCCATGTCAACTTTTTCTCCGGCTTCGTCTCCCAGGCCTATCGCGATGCCGTGAAGGCGCTGAAGCCTGAAGTAGACCAAGCCGTCACCGACATCGAGGAAAAAGCCAAAGCCGAGGGCCGCGAGCTTACCTACGCCCAGAAACAAAAGTTTCGGCGCGGCTACATGGACAAGATTCCCCGCCCGCCGCTCTCCATGCTCATCGACCACATCGACCACATCGCCAAGGTGGCCGGCGTCGATCACGTAGGCTTGGGCTCCGACTTTGACGGCGTCAGCGGCCAGCTGCCGGAGGGCCTCGACTCGGCCGCCGACCTTCCCAAGATCACTCAGGCCCTGTTCGACCGCGCCTACTCCGCCGAAGACTGCCGCAAGATTCTAGGCGGGAACCTGCTACGGGTCTTCCGCGAGGTTGAGGCCGTATCGCAAAAGCTGCAAGCTGAGAATCACTTCCGTTAGAGTAAGTTCCCGTCCGCCGGAATCGCCCGAAGGACCCCGTCGGAGATGGGCTCGTTCCGAAGGGAGAGGCTCGGTGGAGATCTGACCGACCCGATTTCTGAAGACGGGGTGGTGTAACGGGGGCTTCCCATCACCTGGGTCGGGCATCAATCGGCCGAAATTCGTCGCTATTTGAACCCCCGGAGGGTTCGCATGCCCCCCCGACATCTTCCGCCGAATCGTCGCCGAGGTAGCGCTGCGTCTGGCGGCCTCCGGAGGGGGGTCGGACGAATCGGTCGGGCTCCTATCGACGGACTCTCCCTACTTCCCAAGGAACTTGACCAACTCGGGGTTCACTACCTCCGGGTGGGTCCACGGGATGCAGTGGGGCCCGTCCTTCACGGTGACCAGGCGAGCTCCCTTGACCAGTTTGGCGGTCCGTAGTCCCGAGGCAGAAATCGGCAGAATTCGATCGGCGTCGCCGTGGAGAACCAGCGTGGGCACGTCGATGCGGGCGAGGTCCTTGCGGAAATCCTCGTGCCACGTCGGTACGCAGGCGATGCTGGCGGTGGCAGAAGCGCCCGCCGCGACGTTCCAGCTGGCGAGGACCGCCTGCTCGCTGACGCGCTTGCCCATCAGAAGATCCGTGTTGTAGAAGTTCTTGAAGAAGTCGGCGAAGAAGGCATAACGATCGGCTATCACGGCCTTCTGGATCGCCTCGAAGATACTCCCCTCGAGCCCCTCCGGGTTATCCGGAGTCTTGAGAAGGAACGGCGGGACCGACGAGACGAATACCGCCTGGGCCACGCCCTTCGACCCGTACTTCCCCAGGTAACGGGCTACTTCTCCGCCTCCCATCGAGAAACCGACGAGGGCGAACTCCTTCAGCTCGAGGTGCGTCACGAGTGCATGCAGGTCCGCGGCGAAGGTGTCGTAGTTGTACCCCTCGGTGGGCTGACTGGACCTGCCGAACCCTCTGCGGTCGTACGTGATGACGCGATGGCCTGCGGCTAGGACCGCCGGGACCTGTTTCTCCCAGGAAGCGCCACTCAGCGGGTAGCCATGGATCAGGACCACCGGAGCACCGGAGACATGGTCCTCGAAGTAAAGATTGACGGCCCCAGAGTTCTCCTTTCCGACATGAACCTACGGCATGAAGACCTACTCTCCTCGGATGGTGAGGAGCGGCGATTCATCATAAACTGGCGGGCGCGCCGACGTCGTGGGGAGCGTCGGGCGAGGCGGATCGCGGGGAAACATCCGACCATGATGCGGGGGGTTTAGAACCCTTGCGTAAGGCTTTCCTCAGAGATCTCTTCGGCTCCTCTTCCCCACGTTGCCGGCGCAAGACACCTTCCGGTTCGCGGGGGGCTTCGGGGTCACTGGCGGCTCGACGGTCCCCTCGCTTCGAAACCCTGACCCTACCGTCCAAAACGCAGGAGGCTTCCGTCGACAGGTGACCAGTGTCGGTCAGCCTTTCCCGAACGCGCTCCCGATGACCCAGAAATGTCGATCCTTAGTAACTGCCTCCGGTTCGGCATCTCCGCCCACGAGCCCTTGGTCTAACCACGTTTGCAGTCGGCGGCTGATCTCCGTGATCGCAGCTCCTTCGTCGGGGTCCGACTGTGAGGTTTGACGGCCGTCCGTGGGAACGAAGCCCCGAGAACGGAGGCTCTTCCAGACCTGCTGGGCGCTCACCGGGCTTCCTTTGCGACTGGCGAGGAAGGCGAGGATGAATGCGTCGGCGACGTCATCGGGGTCCGGTGATCCTTGAAACTGAATCTTCATTCGCAAGTCCTTGGTTCTGGGAACGCAGCGACGTACTTCAGCGCGCCGAGGCGCGTTCGACCCAGTATCGAGAAGCTCGCTCCCGTGAGGCGGTGCTTGCCGTATCTGGTGTGAGGGGGTTCGGCGTTCGAGAGCCCTCTGGGCCGTCCGGCCAAGACCTTTCGCGTCGTGAACCGATCCTCACCGCCGAGCCGACGAAATTGCCCTACCCCCGATACCCGGTATCAGGTCGAGGGATATCCCCGAGTGGGGGAAACGGGCAAGCCTTTCAGTAACACGACCCAGGCCGCCGGAGACGGTGGGCTTTGACAGGGGGTGCCTAGGTGGGGGGAGAGGGTTTCGGAGGGAGGGTCGGGGCACGCCCGTTTCGGTCGGTCACTGGGTCCTCTTCTGGCTGGTCGGCGGGGTCTTTGGTAATGTCCCAAGGTTGCTCGATCTTCCGCATCTCATTCCACCCCTGTCCATGCAGTTCACCGAGAGGAGGCGGTTAACTCCCTCCTTGGTTCGAATTCAGTAGAAAGGTCCGGAAGAAGGATGGGCGCCGAGGGCCGAGAATGGCGCTCTGCCCCCGGGAACCGAAACGATTCTCCGGATTCGCGCTCGGGTCCGTCTCAACTTTCGCGTGCCGCCGAACGATCCTTGCGATGGCGCACCGACCGGGTGTGCGGCCTCACCGGATCGAAACACCCACGAATCGTGGATACGGGGGGCAGACCCCCTCGAGGCAGTTCTCGAGGGAACTCCTCCCTATGTCAACGGGACATCGCGGCGCAGGGCCAAGCTTCGGGCTTGCAAGTTACGTCATAAGTCGCTTGAGAACAGGGAAGCCGAGAAGAGGGTCGTGACGATAGTCCACGGGTCGGTGGTCTCTTCCGAAGGCGGGCACTCCTCCGTTCTCGGCGGAGAGTACTCAAGCTACTGACTATCGGTCCCCGGTTTCGTTAAGGAACGGACCGATCCGCCCCGCGTGGGTAGATCCGACCAACGCACCCATCCCCTGTCCGCTCGGTGTCGTGAAACTCGTCCTGGTCGAAACCTGACTTACGACCGAGGAAGTGGTGACCGACCGCGGAGAATCTGCCTCGCTCCACCACCGACCGGGGTTCCCGGCCCACCTTGGTCCACGGCCGATCGAACGATTGCGCTGACCAGCACGATGGGGATCCCACCCTGGACGAGCTCGGGTTCACTCGAACTGGAAGCGGAGGTAGACTCGAGAGGCTCCTTCGTGGTAGGAAGAACGGCCTACGCGATGGCCCAGTAGTGGTGTTGGGACGTGTTCCCGGTAATCCGGCGGAGCGCGACCGCGTGGTCGAGGACCAGATGGGCGAAGAAGCGCCCGTGCTCGTCGCTTCCCGGTGGATCATCCGGAAAGTAGAACCCGTCCCGCTTGAGAGCCTCCCAGAACAGTTCGGGCGTCAGCGGATGGTCCGATGTACCATCCTTGGCACAACGGTCGGCGCACTCAAGGGCTCGTCCGATCGGGTCGCTCGACTCCCGGTGGCGGAGCTGCATGGCCGGCCAAGGGACACGAGGACGTATTTAGCCAGGTCCACGAGGGAAATGGGGGCCAACCGAACAACCCAGCACGACCCGTCGACACTCGCGGGACTCGGAAGCTCGCTACGGAGCGTGGCTCACCTCGAACTGGCCTCCCATGTCACTTCTGAGCCTCAAGGGCATCCCTCTCGATATCCTCCTCTTCTCGACGGTCGGGGGTTCCCTCAATTCGAATCAAGCGCACGACTATCCCCGGATGACGTTCTGAGCGATGTAGGTGGATAGCATGGCACAACGGAGCTTGGTCACCTTTCTCGCCGCGTTCGGGGGAATACTGGTCATCCTTGGCGGGATCCTCGGTTTCCTCCTCAGTTACGGACCCCACGGCTATGGCCCCTACGGGTACGGATTCCGCTACGGAATGGCGGACATCGCGGTGTTCGCGGCAATCGCCATCATCCTTGGCCTCGTGATTCTGGTCTACTCGGGGGTTACACACTATCGCGGCGCGGATCGGAGCCTGACCGGCGGGGTGGTCCTGATGGTCCTCGGGATCGTCACGTGGGTCATTGCGGGGGTGTGGCTCCTCGTCGCGGTCGGTTCCTTCTTGACGATCGTGGCCGGCCTGCTGCTCGTGGCCTTGGTACTCGTTCATGAGCCTAGCTTCCAGACACAAACGTCGTGAGCTCGCTCGATGCCTCGGGAGGAGCGGCCGGGTGAACCGGCCGGAGGGCCCGGCGGGCTCTCGCCGTTCGAGCAATCGGCACTCTTCGGCCGAGAGGTCGGGGCCCCCGGTCGCACCTCGGTGGGGTCTTCCCCCGGGATCCGAGGTATCGGAGGAGGGTGGGGGAGACCCCGCGGGCGCGTCCCATGTCCACTAACCTCCGCATCAGCCTGACGATCCTATCGGTCGGGTTCGCGATCGAGGGCGGTGGCGAAGTCTACTCGCTCCTAACGGCCGGCTCCTTCCTGCCCGGGTCGAGCCTGCTGTTCCTCCTTCCGGCCATCGTGACCTTGCTGGGCATCCTCTTCATTCTCGTAGGACGGCACGAGTGGGATGAGAACCACTGGGCGCGGGTCCGACTTGCGAACCAGATCTTCGGCCTCAGTCTACTGGCAGGGTTCGTTGCTGGGATCGAGGTCACCCTGCTCGCGGTCTACCCGGGAATCGGGGCTCCGCTCTGGGCGGAGGTCGTGTTCGGCGCGGCGGTCGGTTCGTTCCTCTTGGGCACGTTCGTGACCTACGCCCAACTCATCTTCCACCTGGTCACTCGGCCGAGCAAGGCGGCACTTGTGGCCTCGACCCTGTGGGCGCTCGTGATCTCGGCCCTGATCGGCCGTACGCTCGCGGGAGATCTCTCCTCGATCCTCGGTCTGATCGGTGCCCATTCGTTTTCGATCGATTACCTGATCTCGCCCGTGGACTACCTCGCTTCGTTCTTGTTCGTCTCGTACTTCCTCCTTCTGGGGGCGTACGTCGACGCCCACGTCACCGTGGCTCGACGGCGCGCGGTATGGCTTGGGAAGAAGACGCCTGTCAATACCGAGGAGGTTCCCAGGGCCTCTTCGGACGCGAGCGCAGCTTTGACCCCACCTCCCGTCGTGGCGGAACCGACGGCCGAATCGAAGTCAAGCTCTCCATCGATTTCCGAGGCTGGCCCGACTCCGGCCCTAGCGATGGGTAACGACCCGAGCTAGCACTGCGTCGCCTCGCCCCCTAGATCGTCGGAAGCGACTTCCACCGAATCAATCTTCGACCTGCGCCGCCCCGTGAGAAGGGCAGACGATAGATCCCCTCTCCCGCCCTGGGAGATCGTGATCCGTGAACAAATCACGGACTGGCGTTGGTTGTGGATTCGACCCCCAGACGTAGTCGAGCTTGCGTCAGGGAGGGTGTGGAGCGAATCGCTACCCTGGGGTACCGAGTCGCTCCGTTCCGGGAATCTCGCTCAACTAGTGACGATTACGCGACGGCTGCCCGGTCCGAATGCATACCACAGGAGGACCGCGACCACGATCAGTATGAGCAGAGCAAACGGTCCGATCAGGAACAAGAACAAAATCGCCAAGACGAGTAACAACAGGGCAGCTCCGAGGCTAATGGTGTGCGCCATGATGATGTCTATTGGACCGTGAGGGGTAATCCTTCGCTTGAACTGGATTAAGCGGTCGATTAACCCCTCTCGCCGGGCTGAGAATATCGAAGGCACTGATGCGCCGAGAAATCGTCTCCTTCCGGGAACGGAAGAAGGTGGCACGACGGATCAGATTGAGATACACGGAGCCGATGACGCCGCGGGCCAAGCGATTCTCGTTCCAAGAAGTCAAGAAGTCGCGGAGGCGGACGCGGGTGACCTACATCGCCTAGAAGGGCGCCTCGGCACCCGGTCTTAGAACGCTATTCGTGGGCAGGCCTGCGAGCGCGCCCGGTTGAGTTGCATCATCTTACGCCCCGGCCGTCGGAACAACCCGCGGGTCCCCCCTCTGACTTTCCTAGGAGGCGCGATCCGCTCCCTAGTGCCGCGTCTAGTGGGAGAGTTCGAGGTTCCTGACCTCTAGCGCAAGTACTTTCCCGGAGAGGGTATTCCCCCTCCCAATGCTGCGCGTCCGCGAGCTCTCGGATGAGGAGGGCCTGGCCCTCAGCCGCCTCGTAAAACGATCCAACGACCCGACCGTCGTGAAGCGCGCGATGATCGTCCTGCACTCGTTCCAGGGCTTCTCTCCGCCGAAGATCGCGGGCATGGTCCTCTGGAGCGAGGACTGGGTCCGACGGGTGATCAAGGACTACAACCGCATCGGTCGGGACGCCCTCTACCCGAAGAAGAGCCCCGGACCCGAGCCGAAGTTCACCCCGGAGATCCGCAAGACCATCGTGACCTTCGCCCTCTCCCGACCGAAGGACCATGGGTGGCAGGGTCCCACCAGTTGGTCCCTCGACCTCCTGCAGGAGACCCTGGTCTTCGAAGGAGTCGTGGAATCGATCAGCCGGGAGCGGCTACGGCAGATCCTCCTCGAAGAGTCGGTGACCTTCCAATCAGTGAAGACCTGGAAGAGTTCGAAGGACCCCAAGTTCGCCGAGAAGCTACGTCGGCTGAACGAGCTCACCAACCGACAGCACAACCCTCCGATCGTGGTCTCGGTGGACGAGATGGGACCGATCTCCCTCCAACCGTACGGGGGCCACACGTGGGCTCGGTCGGGACACCCCGACCGAGTGCCGGCCACGTACAAGCGGCTCGGGGGAGTTCGCTACCTGATGGGCGCCTACGACTACTACCACCAGCGGTTCCGTGGCTACCTTTCCTCCTCGAAGAGCGGAGCGGGGTACGTGCGATTCCTCCACTGGGTCCGAGGGAAGTACCCTTCCGGCGGACGGATCTATTTGATCCAGGACAACCTCTCGACGCATACCACACCGGCGGCCGTGGCCACGGCCCGAAGGCTCAGGATCACCTTCGTACCCACGCCCACGAACGCCAGTCCAACTACGGTAGTTGGGACGAAGCGGATCGAGCACTCCGGTTCGCCATCCGACGGCTCAATCGGGTGCACTGCGCGACGAATTCACGCCCCGCACACCGCTGGTGGACGCGGCACTAGCCGTGCGCTTCTCCCAATGGCCTCCTGAAGTCTTTCCTCGGATGCGAGGGGGGTCACACCCATCGGGAGCGAGCTCGAGCTACGACCGTACGACCCAACACGCGGAAGCGGACAGAAGTAGCGTTCGAACCGGTCCGACCTCGCAGCGTGGTCCGTTTAACGATAAGCTGCAGGGTTGGACCGCCGGGGCGAGCGGAAATGGTTGGGGCGGAACGAGATTCGCGTCTCCCGCCCCGTGATGGTCCCGGCCTTCAGATGGTCAGGTATCCGAAGAAGACGAGGGCAACGACAACGGCCACGATCAGGATGATCCAACCGATCATGATTCTACCTCACTCCACCGGGGCGACAACGGCCGGCGCCAAGGGGTCCATCGGCAGGGTAACCACGGGGGTTACCACGGTGACGGGGGGCATGTTTGGGCGCAGGGTCTCGGATGCGGGGGAGACCACTAGGGGTTCCCGGCGCAGCTTCTTGCCTGCCTCTTCGATGTCATTGACCGCCTTCTTGGTGGCGTCCTCAATCGCGGTGACTGCTGCGACCACGACCTTCGCGACCTCGTGCCCGACGACCTCGACTCCTTGCACGACCGCGTGGCCCGCTTCGACGGGTGCCTCGGCAATCTCGCGAGTGGTGGTCTTGGCTTTGGTCTCGTTGGAAATGGACTGGTTGTCTTTCCCGACGGGGATGGTACTGTCTACGGTCTTGCTGTCTGCGGTTGTGCTCTGCATGATAGATGTTCCTACTCCTACTGAGTCGAAGACCCGGGGCTGAGGGTTAAGCGTCCCCTTAGCTCGAATTCAGCGCACTCGATCTCCTTCGGAGATCCTTCGTGCGAACCCGGCACGTCAACTACCCCTCCGGGCCGGCGGACGGGAAGACTGCGGCTACAGGAGCCAGAGCAAACGGTCCGCGTTCCAGTGTAATGCGCCCACGCGTGACCCCTTTCGAGAGCCCCGGCCGTTTCGAGTTTCTTCGGTGGGTCGATGGCCCAAGTCGGGCGCACGCACTTGTGCGGTTCGGCACGCCGTCAGTAGAAGTGTTTCCGGACCGCGATAAGGTAGACCAGGAGCACGGCCGCGACGACTAGGGCGATACCGTACGAAGCGGTCCAAAGCAGCACGCCGATCACTATGGCGGTCACGATTCCAGTGAGGTAAAGGGCCCAGGTTTCGAGGTCCCAGAGTCCCGACGCCACCGAAACGAATACGCAGCCGAAGATGATGGTGATCGCGCCCGAGAGAACCGTGTTGCCGCCCATCACCCCGAACGCATAGTTCGAAGGATAGGTCAGTAGGCCGAGGCCGGACAAGAGACGCAGTCCGCCAATGAAGAGCAGGAAGATTCCGAACAGCGCGACGAGGACCGCCAGGATCCCGACCAGGATCGGAAGCTCTCCCTCTTCACTGTCCTGACGATAGACGACCTGGGTTTGCGTGGTCGTAGTGGCGGTCATGGGTTCCTCTCCGTTGTTGAGGGTTCGCGCCCGAGCCCGAAGCAAGGAGGGGAACGCTTCGTGTATAGAGCGTTCCTTAATACTACTTGAGCGGCTTTCGCATCCTGGAAGTATCCATCCACCCCCGTTGGTGAGCGAGGCCAACCCCCGGCCTGGAACGGTCAGGAAACGAAGGATGTGCCGGAACGGGATTTCTCAGAATCGACGGCCCCCGACTCTTCTTCTCAGGGGAGAGGGGTGGGCCTCGTGAGGGTCCGCTCCTGTAAATGGTCCTCTGCGGGGGTGAGAAGGCGGACCCCTCGCGACCCGGTCGGTTGGACCCGTAAGAGACGAGAGCGTCCTGGCCGCCGCACCCGCGACATGTCGACCCAAAAGTAATTAGGCTGTGAAGGAATTTAGTAAGCCGCTCAACGAGCGCACTGGCGCCCCCAGAGGGGATAGTGGAAATGCGGCTCCTCCTTGCGGACGACGTGGGTACCTTCCGGGATGATCTCGCTTCCTTACTCGAAGCGCGGGGCCACACGGTAACGGCGGTCGACTCTGTGAAACGGGCCACTGAAGCCCTGGAGCAGGGCGAGTTCGACGTCCTGTTTTCCGAACTTCGACTGGGCCGCCAAAGCGGCTTGGAGCTCTTGACCGAATCGCGGAATCGCTGGCCGCGCATGTCGGTCGTCATGCTGACGGGAAAGGGAACGGTCGAAACCGCTGTCGAGGCGTTGCACCAGGGGGCATTCGACTACCTACGGAAGCCGGTCAATCCCGAGCAGGTCCAGCGAGTCCTTGATCTCGTGGGCCAGCAGCTCGCGCTGATTCGAACCGGGGCGAAGCCGCTCGATCCCCTTCAGTACGCGACCAGCCTCGCCGCGGAGGGCGGCTACGAGGTACTCCTCATTTCACCCCCTCCGGTCCACGTCACCTCCGAGAAGGTCAGCCATCTCCCTCTCGACCCCGAGAATCCATTCCGGATCCGCGAGGCGGTCGAGGAATTCGCCGTGCCGAAGGAGAGAGCGGCGGTCGTACTCGCAGCGGTCGAACAGCTTCTCGCTCGGCACCGGGAGGAGGAAATCGCCGCGCTCCTGGATCGGATCCGGGTGATCTTGGAAGGGAAGGGACCCCTCGCGGTCGGATACGACCCGAACAAGATCACGGCCACGGGAGCGCTCGCGGTCCGTGCGTCGATCGTGTCGGCCGAAGCGGGAGCCACGCTCGACTCCCTCGCGAATCCGATCCGGCGGCTCGTCCTCCGCCGTCTCGCGGACGGCCCCAGCAGCTTCATGCAGGCCATGGAGTCGGCCCATATCGATGACACATCGTTGATCGCATTCCATCTCCGCAAGTTGACCGAGTCCGGACTCATCACGCACCTTGCTCGGGAACGCTATCAACTCACCGCACGGGGGCAGGGAGCCATCAAGATCCTGAACTCGATCGACGCGCTCGACTCAGGTCAGGGAAGCGGGAATCGGATCTTCCCCTCGAAGTCGCCGAAACGGACTCCATCCTGACCCGGGCTTCCGAGCTCGGCGAGGGGGTGGGTCGCCCGGGGTGGGTTGATTCTCGGCCAGGGACTTCGAGCTCCCGGGCCGGACGTCCGCGGAGGAGCGGGCGAGGGGGTCCTCAAATCCGCCTGACCCACACGGTTTCAACCCGGGGAGAGATTAGCGGATACAGGATCGGGATTCCAGACCATGCTCGACCCGTCGGATCCGTCGGCCCTCGCCACGGTCACCTACCTCGGCCATGCGAGCCTCCTTATCGAATCCAAAGGCGAAACCATCGTGACGGACCCGGTGTTCTCCGACCGCATCGGTCGGTACTTCACGAAGAGGTCATCCCCCTCAGTCTTCCGACCTGAGGATCTTCGGGGAATCGCCGGTGTCTTGGTTTCCCACGCCCATCACGACCACCTCGATTATCCGTCACTGAAACGCTTCGGACAAACCCACCCCATCGTGGTCCCATGGGGGCTCGCCGCCGCAATGCGATGGCGGGGATTCACCAACGTGCGGGTCCTCCGGCCCTGGGACGACCTCGCGCTCGGAAGCTGGCGGGTAACAGCCGTTCCCTCCCACCATTTCGGCGGCCGCCTGCCCCTCATCTACACGTCCGGACACCAGGGCTACGTGCTGTCCGGATCGCGCTGTATCTACTTCGCGGGAGACACCGGGCTGAACGACTCGATGTTCCGCGAGATCGGTCGACGGTTCTCCCTCGACCTCGCGATCCTCCCCATCGCCGGGGCCGTCTTTCCGTGGTTCCGTCGAAATCACATGAACGCGGACGATGCGCTCGTCGCGTATCGAACCCTCGGCGCGAAGAGAATGCTCCCGATGCACTTCGAGACGTATCCCGCCTCCTTTGAACGAGCCGATGCTCCCCGCCAGCGGCTCTTTGAAGGCGCCCAGGGGCTCGGGGTCAGCGACCACGTGACCATTCTCTCCGAAGGGGCGAGCCTGTACCTGAAATGAGCCGGAGTGCTAGCGCGGCTACCCGGGGGGCACCGGCCCCCCGGCGAGCCGGGAGCGGAACGGCGGAACCTGCCGAAATGGAGTGGAGCATACGGCGAGCGACCTACTGCTCCTGATCATTGGACTGCTCCTCACATTCGACGTGGTCGCCATCATCACCCTGATCTTCTTCGAGCGCCGCGATCCCGAGAGCATTCTGTCCTGGTTGCTCGCCGTCATCGCTCTCCCGATCGCCGGCTTTGTCCTGTACCTATTGTTCGGATTCAAGTACTTCAAGACCCGAGCGTTCGGACTCAAGTCTACCGGTGACCAGGTCGTCCTGGGCCGGGTGAGGAAAGGACTCGAGCAGCGCGTCCGCGATGAGACGGAGCAGAATCTCGGCACTCTGTTCGAGTATTCGGACCTCGCCCGCCTCCTGTGGGCCGACAGTGCGGCGTTCCTGACCTCCAACAACCAAGTGGATGTCTATACCAACGGGAATCAGAAGTTCGATGCGTTGTTCGAGGCCATCCGGGATGCAAAACACCACATCCACCTCGAGTACTACATCCTCCAGAACGACCGGCTCGGCGAACGGTTGGTCGCGGCGCTCGAGGCGAAGGCCCGCGAGGGGGTGCAAGTTCGCCTCCTCTACGACGACCTAGGCAACAAGATCCCGCGGGAGCGCTACCGAAAGCTCGTGGCTCAAGGGGCACGGGTCTCTGGGTTCTACCGAGCCCTCCTCCCGTCGGTGAGTCTGCGACTCAACTACCGCAACCACCGCAAGATCGCGGTGATCGACGGTAGGGTGGGCTTCCTCGGAGGATTCAATATCGGCGACGAGTACCTCGGGCTCGGTCCCCTGGGCCCATGGAGAGACACGGCGGTTCGGATCCGGGGTGCCGCGGTCCGCTCGCTACAGTTGCGGTTCGTCCTCGATTGGAACTATGCCACCAAAGAGGGCCTGACGCTGGGAGCCTCGTACTTTCAGGAATACTCCAAGGATCCCCTCGCGTCCCCGAACAGCGGGTCGGCGTCGGTCCAGATCGTCAGCGGAGGACCCGACACGACCTGGAACCCGACCCGAGAGGAGTACGTGAAGATCGTCAGCTCGGCGAAGCGGACCTGCTACCTCCAGACCCCCTACTTCATCCCCGACGTCAGCGTGATGACGGCCTTACGGGTCGCCGCGCTCTCCGGGGTCGATGTACGCATCATGATCCCGACGAAGGTGGACCAGCCCTTCGTCCACTGGGCCTCGCTATCGAACGTGGGCGATCTGCTCGAGGCCGGGGTACGGGCGTTCCATTACAATGAGGGGTTCCTGCATGCGAAGACCGTGACCATCGACGACCGCGTCACCTCGGTGGGAACCGCGAACTGGGACCTTCGGAGCTTCAAGTGGAACTTCGAGACGAACGCGGTCATCTACGATCGGGAGTTTGCGGAGAAGTACCGAAAGATCTTCGAGGCTGACATGACGCGGTGCACGGAGATCACCAAGGAATCCTACGCCGCCCGCTCGCGTACGACCCGGTTCAAGGAATCGACCTGCCGTTTGTTCTCCGGTGTGCTCTAGGCGGCCCGCGTTCGAAGCGAAGGAACAGGGCGGATCTCGAAACCCGGTAGGTTAACCTCTGAAGGAAGACCTCGAGTTCCCGAAGCGGATCGGCTCGATTTTCGAGGAGGTCCTGCCCGGGGGGCCCTCAGAGAATCACCGTCTGCACTGCTTGAATTCGACTAAGCAGAAGGTTATCCCTTTCCGCACGAAGCGTGGATTCGAGGTAAGAAAATGCCACTGTTTGCCTTTGTCGGACGACTCCAGCCGAACAAGACCACCGAGTTTCGTCAGTTTATCGCCGACCTGAACGGTTCGCGGAAGAAGGAGTACGAGGACTCGAGGAAGAAAGCCGGTTTCCGCCAAGAAGCGATGTTCCTCCAGAAGTCCCCGATGGGAGACATGGTCGTTCTCATTCAGGACGCGAAGGACGAGGCAGCCGCGCTCACCGCCCTTCGGGGGATGACGGATTCGTTCCACGTTTGGTACTTCCAACGGATGAAGGACATTCACGGAATCGACTTCACGGGTCCCGCACTGCCCTCGAACGAGCTGCTGCTGGACTATCGGTCTAAGGACTGATGTCCCTCGGTCCAGAACCAACTCGTCGGTCCGTACCATCGAGATCAGCTGAACCCCTTCTCCCTCACGGGGGCCCGAGCCGGTAACGACCTCGGTCGTGGAGTCCCGTGAGAGCCTATCTCCTAGCTTTCGGCTTGGTCGCCATCGTGTTGGGACTGTTTCTGCTGTTCGCCGGGTATGTTCGCATCGGTTGTACGGTCGGCGGCACGGACTCGAATCCGACCTTTTCGAACTGCAGCGGAGCCACTGACCTCGAGATTGGGGGCGCGGTCCTCACGATCGCCGCCGTCCTTCTGTTCATCGGATCCTTCGTCCCGGACCGCTCTTCCCGGTACAAATGACGAACGAGCTGCTCGCGTGCGGACGGGAGTCTGAGGTGGGAAGGACCCGGGGTCGTGCATCCTCCTTTCTGGGACATCGGAGACTGTTCCTCAAGTCCGGTCAAGGGTCGGCTTAACTATCGACGACCTCTGGTTTTCTCCGAAACACGGAGTGATTGCAATGTCGAACGAAGGATATGGGAAGCGGGTCGAGCAGCGGTCGGAGAAGATCGGTCGCGACGTCAAGGACCGAATGGTCCGTACGGGCAAGAAACTAAGCAAGGGCGCCCACAAGCTTGGGCGGGACGTCCGGCGAGAAGCGCACAAGGCGGGCGACCGCATGAAGCGAAACCGGTCCACATAGACCACCACGCCACTGGGGCCGGCCCCGGCAGGGGATCGGCCTCGTCCACGTTCAGGGACCCGAAGAGACTCTTTGATGAGCCGGCTCTCGAGGGACTCCCTCTGGAAGTCCTCCGAGGGGCTCGGGTTCCCGAGTAGTGCTGAAGGGAGGTCGTGCCTCTGGGTCCTGGGCAGATCTCTCTGCGAGGGATTTGGGCCCTCGGGGTGCTCAACTCCCTCCTCCGACCTCTTCAGCCGATCTATCGCCGAGAAATGGCAACGGGTGATCCATGGAGTGTGGGAATTTGAACCCGTCAACCCCACCCTCCGGAAAACGGTGGGCGCCAGGAGCCCGCCGCCGACGAACTGGGACTGAGACCGGAGCGTTCCCACTCCTACGTTGGGGCGGACGAAGCGTTTGCCCTCAGAAGGATCGCTTCGATGACCTCGGCCTTCGCATCCGCGTAGTTCTGTCGGTACTTCCAGGTCTTGGTCGCGAGATCCCGCTTGGTCTGGGCGTACACCTCGCGGTCCGCCGGGCTAGATCGCAATCGGTCCCTGAGCGATAGTACCCTCTCGATCTCGCCCGATCCCAACGAAAAGACATGCAGGTTGAGGTCGATGTCCGGCCCTTTGAACAGGCGATGCTCGTGCCAACCGGGCTCTCGAATTCGGAGCACGTACCCCGCTGCTTCCAGGGCGGGAACATACGAGGCTTCGTCGGCGGAGGCAGTGACTACGAGCAGGATGTCGATGATCGGCTTGGCGACGAGGCCGGGCACCGCCGTGGAGCCGATGTGTTCGACCCGGATCGCTCGGGCACCCAGGGCCGCCCGGATCCGCGCCGCCTCGCGGGCGAACAGCCGGGGCCACATCGGGTCGTATTCCACGAGCAGTACCGGGCCATCGAGGCGCGTGGGCTCCCCGATCGTGGCTTGTCGGATCTGATCGTCGGTCATCGGGGCGGAAGGTCTGCAAGGGTCGGTCAATCCTGGGCTGCCTCTTCTCCTGACCCGACCCGACGAGGGTCATGAAACGTTCGGTCGAAAGCTCCCGGAGGCGTTGCCTCGACCCTCGCCCATCGGTCCCGAGTTCTACCCGTAGCTGAGCCGGTGGCTATCCCGGGCGGGTCCGACTATCCTCGAAGGAAGGCCCGTTTTGCGTCGAGAGACCCTGCCGTTGATCGTTCGAATCGATTCCTGACGAGGGGGTCGTATCCAGGGGGAGGTATCCTCCTCGAGAGAGGCTGGTCCCCGGACGGCTCGCAGGGGGCATGAAGATTTCAGCTGTTCTCCCCTCGGACAACTCGAATACTCTTCGCGCATCTCGGAACGGTGAAGAATCCGTCCACTCCAACCCTCGGCCCGCAGGGCACGATGAAGGCGTGGGTCTTCGATCGTTACGGTCCTCCGGAAGTGCTGGAGCTCCGAGACGTCCCGCTCCCAACCTTCCGAGATGACCACGAGGTGTTGGTGCGAGTCTTCGCTTCCTCAGTGAATCCCGCCGACCGGCATGGGCTGGAGCCGCCGTTCATCTTCCGGAGAGGGCAGGGACTCCTCCGACCGAAGATGGGACGGCCCGGACTCGACTTGGCCGGTCGAATCGAGGTTGTCGGCCAAAGCGTGAAGGAACTGCACGTCGGGGACGAGGTCTTCGGCGTGGGCCGTGGAGCTTTTGGTGAATACGCTATCGCCGACGAATCGCAGGTGGTACCGAAACCGACCCGGCTGACGTTCGAACAAGCCGCGGCCGTACCCATCGCCGCCGTCACCGCCCTTCAGGGCCTGCGCGATAAGGCGCAGGTTCGGCCGGGGCAGCGGGACCTGGTCAACGGTGCTTCCGGTGGGGTCGGCACATTCGCCGTGCAGATTGCGAAGGCGCTGGACGCCGAGGTCAGCGGTGTCTGCAGCACTCGGAATGTCGACATGGTCAAGTCCCTCGGTGCCGACCGAATCTTCGACTACTCACGAGAGGACTTCACCCAGAGCGGCCAACACTACGACGTCATCTTCGATACTCAGCTCAACCACCCCCTATCGGCGTACCGGCGGGTCCTCAACCCCGACGGCCTGCTCCTGCCGGTCGGGGCAGGGTCCGGTACGGTGTCCCGAGCCCTCGGCCGGCTGGTCAAGACGATGCTGGGGGCGCGCATAGTCGGCCCTCGAACGAAGTTCTTCGTCGCGTCGGTGAAGAAGGAAGAACTGCGGGCCTTGAAGGAACTCCTAGAGACCGGCAAGCTAACCCCCGTGATCGACCGGCGCTACCCTTTGAACCAGGTCCCGGACGCCATCCGGTATCTCGCGGAAGGGCACGCTCGCGGAAAGATCGTGATTGCGATGTGACGCGCGCCGAGTCCCACCGATTGGTTTTCGGCACCCTCGGGCCACCGTCGGGAAAGTGAATCGCTCGGTCGGGCCCCCAGAGATCGCTGCCGAGGGAGGGCCATCGAATCGCCGAGGAGGAGGAGCCACGACCCGACCGGCCCTAGACCGAAGTGTGGATCGCCCGGTTCTCCTTGGAAATGAGCTGCTGGAATCGGGGGTCCTTCCTCACTTCGGCGAACAGCGGGGAGTACCGTAGGTTGGACAACTGAAGGGTGTGGTCGTTCAACGCGGCGAACATGTACTCGAAGAACTGGTCCACGTCGCCGAGCGCGAGATAGATGAAACCGACCGAACAGGACATGGACCATCTCTGTTCGGTCGGGGCATCGAGCTTCGCGATCATCCGCTTCGCGGTGGCCCTGTCCCCGCGGAGGGCGGCGAGGTAGCCCCGATTGAGGTAGGTCAGCTCGTGGGTCGGGGCGACCTTTTCCATCTCGTTCACCATGGCGCCCGCCGTTTCGAGGTCCCCCTTCGCGATGTAGTAGTCGGTCATTCCACGGTACGAGTTGAACGGGTCGAGGGGAAGCGTTCGCTTCCAATGCGCGAGAGCGTCCTCTTCCCTCCCCGAGTAGAAGTAGGCCCGGCCGAGATAGCGGATCGTGAAGGGGGAGAGCGGGTCCAATAGATAGGCTGCCTCGATGTGGCGGACATAGGACCTCAAGTCTCCCTTCAGCGCGGCGATCTGCCCGAGGATGTCCTGAAGCTCTGCGAGGTTGGGGTTCAGTCTCAGTGCCCTCTTCACATCCTTCTCCAGCACCTCGACCGGCTCGTCCGCCATGAACGACAGTTCGGCAAGCATGGAGTAGGCTTCCGCCAGGTCGGGGCTGATCGATCGTGCCTTCTCGGCGGCATCCCTTCCGAAGCCGATCGCTTCGGACCACGGGACGAATCCTTCCTCGCCCAGCCGGATGTACGCTCGGGCCGTGCCGGCGTACGCTCGGGAGAAGGTCGGGTCGCGCTCGATGGCCCGCTCGAAGAACTTCAAGGACTGCAACAGCGGCTCTTCCTCCCGCTGGTACACGAGGGACTGCCCCTCGAGAAAGTACAGGTAAGCCTGGATGTCCCGGGTCTGTGACAGCTGTGGGACGGGAGTGCCCGCGACAGAAGGGGTCCCGGGCAGGGAGGCGACCACCTTCGCTGCGATGTCCCTCTCCAGCTCGAAAACGTGGTCGAGGTGGTCGTCGTAGCTCGAGGTCCAGAGGCGCTTCTCCGTGGCCACGTCGATCACCTGCACGGTGACCCGAATCCGGTCCGACGCCTTCCCTACGCTACCCTCCACCAGCGTCCGAACGCCGAGCTCGCGGCCAATCTCCGAGACGTGCTTCGGTTTCTTCTTGTAGTTCATGACGGTCGTCCGCGCGATCACCTTGAGTTCCTTGACCAGCGCAAGGTTCGCGATCAGTTCCTCGGTGAGCCCGTCGGCGAAGTAGTCGTCGTTCGGGTTAGGACCGATGTTCACGAACGGGAGGACCGCGACCCTATCCTGGTCGACGGAGGTCGAGGGGAGCTGTTTCGCGTCGCTCCAGGGCATGACGATCTTGTAGACCTCCACAGGAGCGGCTACGTTCTTCAGGGATCTCCTCCCCAGGTTCGCGAGCGGAAGTCCGAACTTGTCTTGGACCTGGTCGTGGACCGGCCGGGTCAGGCAAACGCCTCCGTCATCGGCGAGAGGCTCAATCCTCGAGGCAACGTCCACCGCATCGCCTCGAAGGTCGCCCCGAGAGTCCACCACATCTCCCAGGTGGACCCCGACCCGGAGGCGGATCCTTCGATCGCTCGGCAAGGAGGCGTTGAGTTCTCGCGTGGCTCTTTGGATGCCGTAGGCGCACCTCACGGCCTCGAGTGCGCTCGAGAATTCCGTGAGGAAGACATCGCCCTCGGCCTTGACCTCCTTCCCGTGGTGTTTCAGGAGGACCGGTCTCAGCAACTCCCTCTGTTGGTCGACCGGCGATGGGGAGGAGGGGTCACCCCGTTGTCCCGGTCTCGCGTCGCCGACCACGCGCGCGAACATGATGACGGCAAGTCGGCGCGTCGAGGCCACGTGACCGGAACCCTTCCCGTGCGATTAAGGAACCCCCGCGAGCCCACGAACCGCCGACGGCATCGAAGCGGGCTCGTGTCCTGTGACGAGAGGGCTGGAGGTCGTCCGACCCAGCTCGATTCGAGCATCAGGATGACGTGACGCGAGAATCTCTTGGCGGGAAGGGACCGACTCCCCGGTGGCGATTCCGTGAGGGACGAGAGCCATCCGATCAAGTCCTCTGTCGTCGACGTGCGAAGAGAGAGCGTGCCCGGCCCTCCAAGATGGTGGTGTAGCCCTCTTGTGCAGGGTCATCGCTGAGGCGTTGGGACCCCTGCGTGGTTGTCAATACCATCGTGCGCTGTGAGATCCCGGCGAAGGACATCCGGAAACTCAGGGCCTTCTACCGTCGGTGCTTCGGCTGGAAGTTCGAGAACGCCAAAATGCCGGGCACAGAGTACCGGTAGATCGCGACCGGTCCGTGCGGAAAGAGCGTCGCCGGCGGCATGTACCAGAAGATGGGGCCGAAGGACGTGCCCCGCAACTACATCAACCTCGACCGGATCGATGTGGCGATCAGGACCTTCATGGCGGCCGTGGGAACGCCGATCGTCGGCACGATGGAAGTTCCCGGCATGGGGCGGAGTTTCATCAGAGACGACCCGGAGGGGTACCTCCTCACCCTATGGGAGCCGGAGATGGGACGGCGGCCGCACCCCGGGGCGCGGGCAACGTCCCGCCGTGAGGGGTAGCGGAAGTTCCCGCGCGGAGGAACCCCGACCGAGAGCAGGCCCCAGCGAAGGGACGACCGCCGTTCAGGGAGCCTACCCGGCAGTCGCGCCCGCTCCGTCTCGAGGGTCCGACGGTTCTCGGACCGGTGCCGGCGATACTACGGCCCGCGTCCGTGGTCGAATCTATATCTACCCGCTGCCGGCTCGCATGACCGCCGGCGGAGGAGTGGGATGCCCACGGGGTCCAATCGGCAATGGCTCCTCGCGCACCGACCGGTCGGCCCCGTCGGGAACGACCACTTCCGGTGGGCAGAGTCCCCGACCCCGTCGCCGGGGGAAGGGCAGGCCCTGGTCCGAAATCTCTGGTTATCGTTCGACCCTACCCAGGTGTTCCTCATGTCGCTCCCTTCCGACGCCGGAGGGATCCCGATCGACGGGGTGATGCGGGGTCTGGCCGCCTCCCAGGTCATCGAGTCCCGCCTCCCGGGCTTCCGCCCGGGGGACCTCGTTCACGGGTACTCGGGCTGGGAGGATTTCTCGCTTACCGACGGCCACGGATACTTCGAGACGACCAAGGTCCCGCCGGGGGTCTCCCCCAACCTTGCCCTGGGAACACTCGGGGTCACCGGCATGGTCGCCTACTTCGGCGTCGTCGAGGTCGCCCGGCCGCGGAAGGGAGAAATCTTCGTGATCTCGGCCGCGGCCGGCGGAGTGGGGTCGATCGCCTCCCAGATCGCCAAGATCCAGGGCCTCCGGGTGATCGGCATCGCCAGCGGGAAGACGAAATGCGACTGGCTTCTCACCGAGGCCGGCCTTGACGGCGTGATCGACAATCAATCGGAGAACGTGGGAGTTCGGCTCGACGCGCTGTGCCCGGAAGGGATCGACATCTTCTTCGACAACGTGGGCGGAGAGGTCCTCGACGTGGCTCTCGACCGGCTGCGTCGCAACGGGCGGGTCGTCGTCTGCGGGGGAACCTCCCGCTATGCCCAGATCCCCCCGCCCCCGGGACCGACGAACTACCTGCAGCTCTGCATGGTGAACGGGCGAATGGAGGGGCTCCTAGGCAGGGACTACGTCGACCGGTTCCCGGAGGCGGTCCGCGCGCTCCGGGGGTGGCTCGATTCGGGGCAGCTCAAGTCGAAGGAGGACGTCGTGGTCGGCCTGGAGAACGCCCCCAAGGCGCTTGCCCGACTGTTCGATCGGGCCAATCTCGGGAAGCAGTTGCTGAAGATCGCCGACCCATCGGTCACTCGCCCGGACTGAGATCAGAGCTCGCCCCTCCCGGAACTAGGGTCTCCGTCGGGCTCCATCGCGCGACGAAGCCGGAAGTGAATCTGAGGCCGAGTAGACTACCTCGTTGCATACCGAAGGAACCCTCAGCTGGACCCACTCTGCCCAGGATGACCCGCGCCGAGCGAGACGTTCCGCCGACCCTCCCAGGAATACTGCCTACCCCTCGGCCGTACCCCGCTCCCGCGGGGCAGAAAGGGTTCTCCTATGGACCGCCAACCCGTGTTCAGGTGAACGTCACCCTCACGGTCGCCGTCGCTCCGTTGACGGTGAGAGGACTGGGCGGGTTCGACGTCTCCGTGTATCCCGTCGACGTGATCGTGAACGAATACGTCCCGTTCGGCAGACTGAACGAGATCGTCTTCCCCGTCCCCGACTTCGTCTGGCTGTCGATCGTCACCTGCCAGCTCGTCCCGTGCGGCAACCCCGTCTCCGTGAACGATACCGTGTACTTCACCTGGGTCCAGTGCACCGCGATGTTCGCTGGGTTCGCCCCGTTCACCGTCACCGACCCCGTGTACGACCCCGTCGTAATGTGGTAGCCCGCAATCGGCGTGATCGCGTAGCTGTACGTCCCGTTCGGGTCGCTCACCTTGATCGACCCCGTCGTCGAACACGTCGTCGACCCCGGCGTCAGCGTCACGCACCAGCTGGTACCCGATGGTAGCCCCGTCTCCGTGAACGTAATCGTATACTTCTTCACCGAGAACGCCACCGTGACCGTGACGGGGAGGCCCGAGACCGTGAAGCTCCCGTTCTGGGTCGTCTTGTAGCCCGGTACGATCCCCACGTGGTAGGAATACGTCCCGTTCCCCAGATGGAACACGATCTTGTTGGTCGTCGAGCTCAACGTCACGCTCCCGATCGTCACCGACCACATGGTTCCGGAGTGTAGACCGGTCTCCATGAACGTCACCGAATACGTGACCAGAGTGTAGACCAGCGTCGGCTCCGTCACCGAGGCCCCGTTCACCGAGACACTCCCGCTGTAGGGGAGGGTCGCCTGGTGCCAGCCCGAGTTGCCCGCGATCGAGTAACTGTAGGTCCCGTTCGCCAAACCTGTGAAGGTCAGACTGTCCGTGCCTCCATCG
>JBEKJT010000033.1:0-14440 GCA_050011075.1 Thermoplasmata archaeon | reverse complement strand
TAACTCGCCCTCATGAAAATGGATTCCGTAGTAATCGCGGGTCAACATCCCGCGGTGAATGTGCCCCTGCTCTTTGCACACACCGCCCGTCAAGTCATCCGAGTTGGGTCGGAGTGAGGGTGGCTCATCTGGGTCGCTCGAACTTCGGTTCAGCAAGGGGGACTAAGTCGTAACAAGGTATCTGTAGGGGAACCTGCAGATGGATCACCTCCTAAAACGCCGGCCTTCCCGGCCGGTGGTTCGGGACGCGATCGATCTCGGGACTCGGGTTGCGTACTCTCCTCGCCTGTCGGGCTGTCAACCCTTTTTTGAGTAGTTACACTTGACTTATTAGCGCCCGTTCGCTCTCGCCCTGCGATGCTTCGGGTCACCTCGGTCCGGCCGGTTCCCCGCACCCTCGCCGCCGCCGCGCACGCGCTCGGAGACGGCGAGCCGGTCCTGGTCTTCGACGCGCCCGACCGTGAGGGCGAGACCGACCTCGTCTTCCTCTCTGAGAAGGCGACTCCCGAACTCGTACGACTCGCCCGCAAGGACGCCGGCGGGCTGATATGCACCGCGATCTCGGAGGAGCTGCGCCGGCGCCTCGACCTGCCGTTCTACTCCGAGCTGCTGGCGCTCGCCGGCCGGGAGTACCCCGAGGTCGCGCACCTTGGCGAACAGCCCCGCTACGACCGCCGCAGCGCATTCGGGATCACGGTCAACCACCGGCAAAACTACACCGGGGTCCCCGACAACGACCGCGCCTTGACGATCCGCACGGTGGGGGAGCTCGCCGGAGCCGCCGCCCGGCTCTCCGACGTCGAACTGAGGACCCGTTTCCGCGAGTCGTTCATCTCGCCCGGCCACGTCCCCCTTCTCTACTCCGCCCCAACGCTCCTCGCCGAGCGAAAGGGCCATACGGAACTCGCCATCTCGCTGGCCCGCATGGCCGGCCTCGGCGAATCCGTGACGGTGTGCGAGATGCTCGGCGATTCCGGCGGCGCCCGATCCCCCGATGCGGCCCGACGGTACGCCGAGGCGCACGGTTTCGAGTTCCTGGAAGGTCGGACCCTGATCGAGGCGTGGCAGGCATGGTCGTCCGCGTAATGGCCACGGGGGTCTTCGACCTCCTCCACCCCGGCCACGTCTACTTCCTGACGGAAGCGAAGAAGCTCGGCGACGAGCTCGTGGTCGTGGTCGCGCGCGACCAGACCGCGCGTCGCCTGAAGCACGAGACGTACGTCCCCGAGCACATGCGGCGGGAGATGGTCGAGGCCCTGAAGCCGGTCGACCGCGCCGTCCTCGGCTCGACCACCGACATCTACGAGACGGTCGTGAACGAACGCCCGTCCCTCATCGCCCTCGGCTACGACCAGGTATGGAACGAGCGCGAGGTCGAAGCGGAGTGCGCGCGCCGCGGCATCCCGGTGAAGGTCGTGCGGATCGGCCCCCTGCGCCACGACGACCTCGCCACGCGCCGTATCGTCGAGCGGATCCTCGAGCGGTCGGCGAAGGAGCCGAAGCCGTGAAGAAGGTCGGGGTCGCCGACACGACGTTCTCCCGGGTCGACCTCGCGCGCTACGCCGTCCGCGCGCTCCAGGCCCGCGGGACCGGCTTCAAGGTCGTGCGCCGGACCGTGCCCGGCATCAAGGACCTCCCCGTCGCCTGCCGCCAGCTCTTCGTCGAGGACCGGGTCGACCTCTGCCTCGCGCTCGGAATGCCGGGCAAGGCAGAGTACGACAAGACCTGCGCCCACGAAGCCTCGCTGGGCCTCCTCTTCACCGGCATCCTCGAGGCGAAGCCGATCGTCGAGTGCTTCGTCTTCGAAGGAGAGGCCGACGGTCCCGAGGCGCTCGAGGCGCTCGGGCGCCGCCGGGCCGAGGAGCACGCCCTCAACGCCTACGCCCTCCTGTTCCGCCCGCACGACCTCGCCCGCCATTCGGGGGAGGGACTGCGCCAGGGCTTCCCCGACGCGGGGCCCGCACGGCGGACGCACTGAACGTCACCACTCACGGAGAGGAAGAACGATGCCAAAGGGAAAGAGCGAAGGGAAGGGGATCTGTGTCGCGATCGTCGCGAGCGAGTACAACTACGACGTTACGCTGCTCATGGTCGAGCGGGCGAAGGAGGAGGTCGACTTCCTCGGCGCGACGCTCGGCCCGGTGGTGAAGACCCCCGGGGTCTACGACATGCCGCTCGCCGTCAAGGTGCTGTTCGGCAAGCCCGACGTCGACGCCGTCGTCGCGCTCGGCGCGGTGATCGAAGGCGAGACCCAGCACGACGAGGTCGTGATGAACCAGGCGGCGCGCAAGCTTACCGACCTCTCGGTCGAGTACGGCAAGCCCCTCGGGCTCGGGATCTCGGGCCCCGGGGAGACCCGCCTCCAGGCCCAGGACCGGATCGAGAACGCCGGGAACGCCGTCCGGGCGGTCGTGAAGATGGTGCGCCGACTCCGGGACCTCGGCTAGCGTCGCGTCGGCGTCGACCGCCGCTCTCCCAGGGTTCGTAGCCCGCGCGTTCGGGTGGGCGCTCGGGCTCCGCGGCCCGGTACGTTCAGTTCGGGCCCATCCCGAGCCGCTCTCGCAGGAAGCCGAACGCCGCCTTCCCTTTCGCGGTGTGCGTGGTGACGTCGAGCGGCCCGGTGGAGTTCGGGTCCCGGGTGCGCGTGGTCAGCATCCGGCGCAGGCGGTCGTGTCCGACCTCGACGGTGACGTCCGCCGGCGTGAGGGCACCGCTCGCGACCGTGACCGCCCCGTGCTCGTCGACCCGCAGCGACGCCGTGCCGTCCTCCGTCCGGAAGACCCACGTCTGGGGGAGGTAGTGCCGGAGCATCCCGCCGAAAAAGCCCCGCAACCGGCTCTTGACCTCGGTCTCGAGGTCACGCGCGACGCCCTGAAGCACCTCTTCGACGCAGCTCATCGGCGCGTCGAGAGTCGGGTCGGGATATACCCCTCTCGGGCCCCGCGACCGAGGGCGTGAGGCGCTGCCGGTCGAGGGGGGTCCGCGCGAGCGCCGCGGGGCCCCCGACCCG
This sequence comes from Thermoplasmata archaeon, assembly GCA_050011075.1. Lineage (GTDB taxonomy): Archaea > Thermoplasmatota > Thermoplasmata > Lutacidiplasmatales > UBA184 > Lutacidiplasma. The sequence continues at coordinate 11,430 of JBEKJT010000033.1, read as the reverse complement.
CGCCCCGTCCGCCAAACCGTTAAGCGATTCGTCCTCTCGACGGACCGAGGCGAACGTGCGCCGCCTACCGCCGCGCGAGTGGTATCCCGAAATCGAGTCGACCCAGGACCGGGCGGTCGAGTTGGCCCGCGCCGGTGCGCTCGCCGGGACCCGGGTGGTCGCGGGCCGGCAGACCCGCGGCCGCGGCCGGCTCGACCATGCGTGGGCGTCGCCCGAGGGCGGGCTCTACCTGTCGATCCTCGTGCCGTTGCCCCCGGCGCACGAAAGCCTTCTGCCGCTGGCGCTCGGAGCCTACCTGGCCCGGGACATCGAAGCTCGCTACGGGGTGCCTCTCGCGCTCAAGTGGCCGAACGACCTTCTGCTCGTCGACGACCCCGCTCCTCCACGAAAGGTCGCCGGGATCCTCGTCGACCGCGTGCCGACGGCTTCGGGTACCTCGATGGCGGTCGCCGGCATCGGGGTCAACGTCGCCCCGACCGCGGGACTCCCCCCCGAGGTCGCCGCGAGGGCCGTGGCCCTGGGGGACCTGGTGCGACCCTCCCCCGACCTCGCGGAAGTGGAGGCTCTGGCCGTCCGGGCGGCGGAGACCTCGGTCGGCGCCTTGGCAGACGAAGGAGGGGTCGAAGCGGTCCGCACGCTCTGCCGGAGCCGGCTCTATGGGGTCGGCCGTAGGGCGAGCGTGGACGGCGTTCCGGCCGGCACGATCGCCTCCCTCGGGGCCGAGGGCGAGCTCTGGCTCAATACGGGGGTCGAACGGGTGGCGATAAGAGCCGGCGACCTTCGCGTAGAGGAGGGCGTATGAGCGAAGCGTTCGACCGTTGGGCGGTCCTGAAGAAGCGGTCCCACGAGGGAGGAGGGACGGAACGGGTGGAACGCCACCGAGCGGCCGGCAAGCTCACGGCCCGCGAACGCCTCGAGGCGTTCTTCGACCCGGGGACGTTCACCGAGATCGATGCCTACGTCGCCCACCGGGTCGAGAAGTTCGGTCTCGCCGAGCGCCGGATCCCCGGGGACGGAGTCGTCACGGGCTGGGGCGAGGTCGACGGGCGGCCGGTCTGCGCCTTCGCCCAGGACGCGACGGTCTTCGGCGGCGCGCTCGGCGAAGCGCACGCGATGAAGATCGTGAAGGTGATGGACACCGCCCGCAAGGCCGGCGTCCCCATCGTGGGCCTGAACGACTCGGGCGGCGCCCGGATCCAGGAGGGCGTCATGAGCCTCGGGGGCTACGGCGAGGTGTTCTACCGGAACGTGCTGCTTTCCGGTGTCGTTCCACAGGTGTCGCTCGTGCTCGGGCCGTGCGCTGGCGGCGCTGTCTATTCGCCCGCGATCACCGACTTCGTGATCATGGCCCAGGGGACCGGCCAGATGTTCATCACCGGCCCGGACGTCGTGAAGGCCGTGACGGGCGAAGAAGTGACGATGGAGGCGCTCGGTGGGGCGGAGGCGCACGCCGCCCAGAGCGGGGTCTCCCATTTCACCGTGGCCTCCGACCGGGACGCGCTCTCGCTCACCCGCCGATTGCTCTCGTACCTCCCGCTCAACAACCTCGAGGAGCCGCCGACCGCTCCCGCGGTCGCCCCGAGCGACACCGCGGCCGCCGAGCTCGCCCGGATCGTGCCCGAGGAGTCGGGCGCGCCGTACGACGTCCACGGGGTCATCGACCGGGTCCTCGACCCGGAGTCGTTCCTCGAGGTCCACCGCGACTGGGCCCCCAATCTCGTCGTCGGGTTCGCCCGCCTCGCCGGCCACCCGGTCGGGGTCGTTGCCAACAATCCGTCGTCCCTCGCGGGGACCCTCGACATCAACGCCTCGATCAAGGGAGCCCGGTTCGTCCGCTTCTGCGACGCCTTCAACCTGCCCCTCGTGACGCTGGTCGACGTGCCGGGATTCCTTCCCGGGACCACCCAGGAGCACGGCGGGATCATCCGGCACGGCGCGAAGCTCCTCTACGCGTACGCCGAGGCGACGGTGCCGATGATGACCGTCATCCTGCGAAAGGCCTACGGCGGAGCCTACGACGTGATGTGCTCGAAGCACCTCGGCGGGGACCTGAACCTCGCCTGGCCGACCGCCGAGATCGCCGTGATGGGCGCCGACGGGGCCGTGAACATCCTCTTCCGAAGGGACCTCGAGGCGGCCACGGGAGCCGAGCGCGACGCGCTGCGCGCCCGGCTCACCGACGAGTACCGACGAGAGTTCCTGAACCCGTACCTGGCCGCCGAACGGGGGTACATCGACGACGTCATCGACCCGGCCGAGACGCGGTCGCGCCTCGTCTCGGGCCTCGCGATGCTCGCGTCGAAACGGGACGACCGACCGGGCCGAAAGCACGGGAACCTCCCGCTCTGACCGGAGGCTCGGGAAACATGGTCGGTATCACGGAGACCGTCCTGCGGGACGGCCATCAGTCGCTGATCGCCACCCGGATGCGCACGCGCGACATGCTGCCGGTCGCCGAGCGGCTGGACGCGATCGGCTACCGCTCGATCGAGATGTGGGGCGGGGCCACGTTCGACGTCTGCCTTCGGTTCCTGCACGAGGACCCGTGGGAGCGTCTTCGCGCGCTCAAGCGCGCGATGCCCCGGACGCCGCTCCAGATGCTCCTGCGGGGACAGAACCTCGTCGGCTACCGTCACTACCCGGACGACGTCGTCCGCAAGTTCGTCGCGGAAGCGGCCCGTCAGGGCGTCGACATCTTCCGGGTCTTCGACGCGCTCAACGACCCGCGCAACATGCAGGTCGCGATGGAGTCCGTGAAACGCTCCGGCGCCCGGGCCCAGGGAACGATCTGCTACACCCAATCGCCGGTCCATACCCTCGAAGCGTTCGTCCAGCTCGGCCGCCGCCTTGCGGAGATGGGGGCCGACGAGATCTGCGTGAAGGACATGGGCGGTTTCATGCCTCCCGAGGCGGGCGGCGCGCTCGTCCGCGCCCTGGTCACCGAGGTCGGACTGCCCGTGGTCGTCCACACGCACTCGTCGAGCGGCATGGCGCCCATGACCTGCCTCGCGGTCGCCGAGGCCGGCGCGGCCGCGATCGACACCGCGCTCTCTCCGTTCGCCGGTGGGACCAGCCAGCCGCCGACCGAGACGATGGTCGGGGCGATGCGCGGGACGGCGCTCGACCCGAAGCTCGACCTCCCGGCGCTCGCCGACCTCGCGGAGCACTTCCACAAGGTCCTCGCCCGGTACCGCCCGCTCCTCAACCTGCGCTCGCTCCAGACCGACCCAGGGATCCTGACGCACCAGATCCCGGGGGGAATGCTCTCGAACCTCTTGTCCCAGCTTCAGGAGCAGGACGCGTTCGACCGCCTGACCGAGGTCCTGGCGGAGGTCCCGCGGGTGCGTGCGGACCTGGGCTACCCTCCCCTCGTCACCCCGACCAGCCAGATCGTCGGGATCCAGGCCGTGATGAACGTGCTCACCGGGGGGCGCTACCGCCAGGTCACCCGCGAGGTGCAGGACTACGTCCGGGGGCTCTACGGAGCCGCCCCGGGGCCGCTCGACCCCGACCTTGTGGCCCGCGTGACCGCCGGCGCGCCGGCGATCACGGGACGCCCGGCCGACCTGCTCGCTCCCGAGTTCGAGAAGATGCTCGCCGCGGTCCGGGTGCTCGTGCCCGCGGCGGACGACGCCGAGGCCCTCTCCTACGCGCTCTTCCCCGCCGTCTACGGTGCTTACCGCAAGGCCAAGGACTCCGGCCTCACGGACGACGTGCTCGCCTCGGTGGCGCTCGGGGTCGTCGGGGCCCTCCGCGCACCGAAGCCCGCCCCGGTCGCCCCGAGGGTCGCTGCGGCGGCTCCCTCGGGAGGCGGCCTGAGCCCATGGGCCCACGAGGGACGGGCGCAGCTGCAAACGCAACGGAGGTGGGTCGATGCGCGTCACGATCGAACGCGACGGTAGGTCCACGGTCGTCGAGGTCGCCGACGACCTCACGCGCGCGACCATCGGAGGACGGTCGTTCCCGGTCACGGTCGTCGCGCGCTCGGACACCCGCGTGGAGCTCGAGGTCGCCGGGGAGAAGGTCGTAGTGGAGAACTGGCTCGACCACTTCCCCGACCCCCCGGGGCCTGTCGACGTCAACGGAGAGCGCTGGCCGATCCGGGTCGTCCGTGGCCCGGGCGTCGCGCCGGTCGCGCGGCGGGAGGCGCCCACGTCTCCGGCCCCAGCGCAACCTCCGGCGAGCGAGTCCGCCCCGGGGACCGGGACCGGCGTTCCGGTCGTGCCCCCGATGCCCGGCAAAGTGATCGAGGTCCGCGTCCGCGAGTGGGACCGCGTGAAGAAGGGGGACGTCCTCCTGGTCCTCGAGGCGATGAAGATGCGCAACGAGGTCACGAGCCCCGCGAACGGGACGGTGAAGGACCTTCGGGTCGCCGCCGGCACCAACGTGCGGGCAAGGGAGCCTATGCTGTTCGTCGTGCCGGGGGACTGACCCGGTCCCCTTCGGGAACCTTCGCAGCGCGCGGGCACCGCGGTTCGGTTCGCGGCCCGGACCGGCGCTCGGCGCGCCGGGACCGTCTAGAGCGATGCGATCCCGTGACCGCAGGCGGGGCAGACGATCGTCCCCGACGGAAGCGTGGTCCCGCAGTAGATGCAGAAGTCGAGGGGCGCGCGTGGTCCGCTCGGCAGGGCGGAGGGCAGTGGGCGCGCGGCAGACGAGGCGAACGTGCCCGAGAGGTCGCCCCCCGGATTCCCCGGGGGGGCGTTCATGGGACTCCCTCCGGGACCGCTCCCGGGGCGGGGTCGGCTTCGGCGAGAGAACGCGAGGGCCATGCTGAGGAATATCCAGGCGAGAAGTGCGTAGAAGGCGTACGAAGAGTACTGGGGGAACTCGATGAGCACCAGCAACGCCACCACGATGGCGACGATGTTGGCGATCGAGAGGAGGGTGCGAACGTTCACGGTCGACCCAAGGGAACCAATTCTCCCGGACTAATGGGGTTATGTGCCCACCGCTGAACGCGCCCGTCGTCTCCGTCGGAGCCAAATAGCCTGCGCGGCTGGCGCGGCGCCGTGCCGAACGTCCCAACCCTCGTCCGACGCGACGAGTTCACCTACGAGATCCCGCTCGGGGCCGTCGCCGGGATGAACGTCCCGGGGCTCCTCTTCTCGGACCCCGCGCTCCTCTCGGGGGTGGAGGGGGACCCGTCGCTCATCCAGCTCGCGAACGTCGCGACCCTCCCAGGGATCCAGCGGAACGCGCTCGCGATGCCGGACATCCACTTCGGGTACGGCTTCCCCGTCGGTGGTGTGGCGGCCTTCGACCTCGCCGAAGGGGTCGTCTCGCCGGGCGGGATCGGCTACGACATCAATTGCGGGGTCCGCCTCCTTCGGACCTCCCTCACGGCCGAGGAGGTCCGTCCCCGCCTCGCGGCGCTGATCGACCGGCTCTATCGGGAGGTGCCGTCGGGCGTCGGCTCGCACGGGGGCAACCCCCTCACTCCCTCGGAGGTGGACGAGGTCCTCGCGAACGGCGCCGCTTGGGCGGTCGCCCATGGCCTCGGGCGACCGGAAGACCTTGCGGTGCAGGAGGAGGAAGGCCGTCTCGCGGCCGCGGACCCGCACCAGGTCTCCGACAGCGCCCGCAAGCGGGGACTGAAGCAGCTCGGCACGCTCGGGTCGGGGAACCATTTCCTCGAGGTCCAGGTCGTCGACCAGGTCTTCCACCAGGAGTTCGCCCGCGTCCTCGGTCTCGAGCCGGGACGCGTCGTCGTCATGTTGCATACGGGCTCGCGAGGGCTCGGCCACCAGGTCGCCACCGACTTCATCCAGCGGATGGACCGCCGGCTCCAGGAGCAGGGGGTCCAGTTGGTCGACCGGCAGCTCTCGTGCGCGCCGGTATCGTCGGACGACGGGCAGCACTACCTCGCGGCGATGGCGGCGGCGGCGAACTTCGCCTGGGCGAACCGCCAGGCGATCACTCACGGGGTCCGGCGCGCCTTCGCCGCGGTCTTCGAGCGACCGGCCGAAGAGCTCGACCTCTCGGTCGTCTACGACATCGCGCACAACATGGCGAAGGTCGAGGAACACCGGACCGACGGCGGCTCAAAGCGGGTGCTCGTGCATCGCAAGGGCGCGACCCGGTCGTTCCCGGCGGGCCGGGAGGAGGTCCCGGCACCGTACCGTGACTACGGCCAGCCGGTGCTGATCCCCGGGGACATGGGGACCGCGAGCTACGTCCTCGTCGGCCTCCCGACCTCGATGGAACGATCGTTCGGTTCGTCCTGCCATGGGGCCGGCCGGCGCCTGAGCCGTCACGCGGCGGTCCGCGCGTTCCGCTACGACGAGGTGACGCGCGACCTCGCGCGGAAAGGAATTGTCGTGCGCTCCGCCTCTCGGGAGGGCGTGACCGATGAAGCGCCCGGGGCGTACAAGGACGTCGAAGAGGTCGTGCGCGTCGCGGAGGGCGCCGGCCTGACCCGGCGCGTCGCCCGCCTCCTCCCGCTCGGCGTCGTCAAGGGATAGGCGGCCTGGGAGGGCGGGCGCGCCCCCCGGCACGGTTGAGGAAGAGCGCGGCGACCCCGGCGCCCACCCCGACCGCTGCGGCGAGCGTGAGGAGGAGTACCGGGGAGAACGGCGACGGATTCTCCACAGTGACGGTCCAGGTCCGGGTGACGTTCGCACCGTCGCCGTCGGTGACGTTGACGGTGGCCGAGTAGACGCCGACGCTCGCGTACGAACGCACGACCGACGAGCCCGAGGTGTTGTTCGCGCCCTCGAAACTCCAGCGGTAGGTGTACGGCGGACCGTTCCCTCCAAGCCCGAGGGCGGTGAAGGTGACCGAGAGCGGAGGCGCCCCCGACGACGGGGATGGGCCGCCGGTCACTTCGAGCGGCCCGAACGCGGAGACCGCGAACAGCTCGAACGCCCGGTCGCCGACCGGGTCCCGCGCCTCGGCCACCGCAGTGTAGGTCCCCTGCTCGTAGGTGTGGCTCGCGCTCGCCGTGAAGTTCACGGCGCCGTCCCCGAACGTCCACTCGACCGAGGCGCCGCCCGGACCCACGGCCCCGGCCGTGCCTCGGGTGTCGAGCGGCGAACGTCCGTAGGTCGGGGTGAGGTCGCTCGAGAGCGCGATCGCCTGAGACCGGGGCACGACGCCTCCGCTACCGAGCGCAAAGAACGACGGCAGCCCCCAGGAGACGTTCGCGAGGACTTGGGTGTTCGGCAGGATGACCGAGACCTCGCCGCGAAGCACGTTCGCGTCGATCCCAGGCAGCGGCCCGAAGTACGTCTCGTTCGGCGCCGGCCCGAACGCGCTGTACCCGTCGCCGAGGTCCCAGGACTCCTCCACGAGCGGCCCTCCCACGGGACCGCGGACGTCGCCGGAGAACTGCACGTCCGTCCCGGAGGACACGTCGACCGCCGGGGCGATCGTCCCGCTGATGCCGTAGGCCGTACCCGCCCCGGGCGTCAGCACATCGATGAGGAACGCTTCGCTCGCGTTCCCGTGGCCGCGGTCCTCGAGGTGCCCGACGGCGAGGTAATACCCGGGCTGCGTGTACGTCTCCGCGGCGGTCGAACCCACGGCGGCGAAGCCGTCGCCGAACGTCCAGTTCGTGAATTCAGCGTGGGCAAGGTAGCCGCCCTCGGCCGTGGCCCCGAACGCGACCCGGAGCGGAGCGACGCCAGTGAGCGGGCCGGCAGAGAACACGCCGTCCAGCGCGGGCGCGACGGTCGCGGTCGTCGTGGCCGTGACCCCCTGGTCCACGGTGTCGTTGTACCAGGCCGTGACCGAGTAGTTTCCCGGAGTCCGGAAGATCGCGCACTGGCACGCCTCCACGTACGGGTCGCTCGCCCGGATCTGGAGCGACCCCGAGAGCCCGACGGGTGCGCTCGCGCCTCCCGAGACCGAGAAGAGGTCGGTGAACTCGACCGAAGCGTCCTGGACCTGGTGTCCGGGGTTCGCCGTGAGCGTGAGCGGCGTCGAATCGTTCTCGCAGTCGGGAACCGGCGCGCCACCGACCGATAGGGCGACCCGGGAGCTTGCTCCGCCGTCGGGCGGGTTCCGGGCGTCGCGCGCGACCGCTTCCGCACAGTAGCCACCGGGAGCGTCGTAGGCGTGGGTCACGTTCGGTCCGCTCTGGTTGTTGAGGTACGTGCCGTCGCCGAACGTGAGGTCGTACAAGACCGGGCCCGACCCGCCGGAGGCGCCGACCACGAAGGTCACGGCCGTTTCGATCGCCGGGGTCTGGTCCGACGCGGTCAGCGAGACGTTGAGCGCGGACCCACCTCCGACGACGATCGCGACCGGCGGGGAGGTCGAGCCGTTGTCGGAAGAATCGAGGACGAACGCCCCGGCGGAGTAGACGCCCGGGGCGACGTAGGTATGGGTGACGATCCCGCTCGCGGCGCTCGAGTTACCGTCCCCGAATCCGACCTCTTCGACCGGATAGGCCCCCGTCCCTCCGGTCACGGTGAGGGCGAACGAGACCGTGAGCGGGGCCCGGCCGAACCGCGGCGACGCGAAGAGGAATGGACTCACCTCGGTAGCGAGGCGCGGCGAGGGGCCGGTGAGGTCGTGGAGAAGCGACGCGACGATCGGGGTTCCGAGCCCGGTCACGGCATCCCAGCCCGGTCCGGCGGGGTAGCCGTTGTACGCGTTGACGATGTCGTGGAAATCGCGGGAGTAGTTGCTGCCCCCGTAGATGCGGTAGAGGCTCGGGTTGAGGAGTCCGAGCGCGGCGCCGGCTTTCTGGTCGGCGATCGCGGTGATCCCGGCCCAGACCGGGGTCGCCACGCTCGTCCCGATGACGCCGAGGTAGGACGCACCGTAGAAGACGGAGACCGCCGTGTCGGCGTCGAGGGCCACGTCGGGGATCCCCCGGCCCTCCGGCTTCGGGGGCAGGCCTGCCTGCCAGGCCGGCCGCGGGAGCGGGGCGAAACCTCCGCCCGAGCCCCCCTGGTTCGTGCATCCGGGTGCGGAGGACCCCGAGGCGTTGCCCGACCAGCCCGTCTCGGAGAGGTACGACCCGTTGGGGTCGAGGACGAGGAGCGTTCCGCCGACGGCCGTGACCCAGGGGTCCGCGGCGGGATAATTCACCGCTTGACCCGACGTGCCGTCGGCGGAACCGCAGTCGCCGGTCGCCGCGAAGACGCTGATCCCCTCGGCAGCTGCGGCCTCGAACACAGGGTCGAGGATCGCGAACGTCCCGTCGGTCGAGGCGTTGCAAGCGCTCGAGCACGGTTGGGAGAACGCGTTGTACACCCCGGTCAGCGGTTCGCCCCAGCTCATCGAGATCACGTTCACCGCGTCGGTTGCGACCAGCCAGTCCACCGCGCCGATCAGCCCCGGGCCGGCGTCGGGCGAGAACGTCATCGTGATCGACGCGCCCGGAGCGGTCGCTCGCGCCCACTCGATGTCGAGCGCCTCCTCGAGCCCCCAGGCGGGGTTCGTGGTCGAGAGGTTGAGGTTCGCGTTCGTGGAGATGGGATACGCGTAGGTGATCCCTGTGGTCGGAAGCGCGTACTGCTCCGCGAAGGTGTCGAGGTCGTTCGAGAGGCGTGTCTGGGATTCGCCCCCGTCGTACGCGTCGACGATCCCGACGCGCTCGCCGCTCCCGTTGGTTCCGTTCCCGACGAGGGAGGAGAAGTTGTAGGCTACGGCGAGCTGACATGGAGCGAGGCCCGACACCCCGTAGGAGCACCCTCCCGCAGTTCCGGCCGGTGGGACGCCGGTGGGGACGCTCGTGACGTCGGGGGTGATGGGCGACACGTTCCCTAGCCCGTACGCGCCGGACGACGCGAGGCTCCGAGGGATCGTCGCGGGCGTCGGGTGGCTGACGAACGTTCGGCCCGCAGGGTCCCGGTACTGGTCGAACGTCGTGCCGAAGGCCCGTGCGATCCCCGAGCTCGGGCCGGCGACCGTGAGCAGAAGCTCGTTCGGCGAGGTCGCGACCGAGAGTCCGAACGAGCGGAAGTACTGCTGAGCGGCAGCGACCGTCGCTCCGGAGGGCCCGAACCGGGCCGTGACCTCGATGGGGGTCAGGAACGTCCGGTGGGTCGGGATCTGGGGTCCGTACTCCGTTGCGAGGTAAGAAGCGAGTCCGCTCGGGTTGGAGAGGGCGAGCCCGACGTCCACTGTCAGGGCCGTGGTCGGCGGCAGGGGACCTAACGTCACCGTTCCCTGTGGGGGAGCGAACGCGGGCGCCACCGTCAGCGCCGCTCCCGCGCCCTCGGTCGTGGAGACGAGCGATGCGATCGTCCCTGCAGGACCACTCGTTGCCGCGACGCCTGCGGCCGGCAGGGCCACAAGTCCCCCCGGGGCGAGCAGGACCGCCGTCACCGCCCAGGGAAGCCAGCGGGGGAAACTTGGTCGCACGGAGCCCGCTCCTCGCTGGGACGTAGACCGGAACCCCTGCTTATCTCTCACGGACGCGGCGCGACGGGGTTCCCGGCCCCGCAAGACCTCATAACCCGGGCCCGGACTGGCCTCCGCGATACCCCGTGGACCCATACCTCGGATACGAGATCGCGTTCGCCCTCATCGTCGCGTACGGCGCGGTCGTCTACGCGCTCCACCGGGCCGGCAAGCTCGGCCCGGACCGCGCGCTCTCGCTGTTCGGTCCGGCGCTGATGACCAAGACGCAGCGGGGTCGCTCGCTCCTCGACCGATGGGGCCGGTTCCGTCGGTTCTGGTCCGTCATGGGAGACCTTGGGATCGTGCTCGCGGCGATCGCGATGCTGTCGATGATCGTCGTGCTCGTGCTCGGGGCCATCGCCTCGTTCCGGATCCCCGCGTCCCAGGCCCCCTCGGTGCAGGAAGCGGTCGGCCTTCCCGGGATCAATCCGCTCATCCCGCTCGGGTACGGGATCGTCGCGCTCGTCATCGGGATCGTGCTCCACGAGCTGATGCACGGCGTCCTCGCCCGCTCCCAGAAGATCGGGGTGAAGAGCCTCGGGATCCTCTGGTTCGTCGTCCCGGTCGGGGCGTTCGTCGAACAGGACGACAAGGAGATGCTCGCGGCCCCGCGACGCCACCGCGACCGTGTCGCGGCCGCGGGCGTCCTCGCGAACTTCGCGCTGACGGTGGTCTTCTTCTTCGCGCTCTCGGGCCTGGTCGCGTCGGCGGTCCAGCCCGCCGCGAACGGGGTGATCATCGGGTACGTCGAACCGAACACGCCCGCCTCCAACGCGAGCCTCGTTCCGGGGGACCTCATCACCTCGATCAATTCGACCAGCACGCCGACCGTGGCCCTGTTCGAGTCGGCGATCGCGAGCACTACCCCGGGAGAATCGGTCGGGGTCGGATACTACGACCCCGGTCTCGGGCGTACGCTGAACGCCACGGTCGTGCTCGCCCAGAGCCCCACCGTCGCGGGACGCGGGTACCTCGGCGTCGCGGTCGACTCCCTCACGCCGGCCGGGCTCAAACAGGTCCTGGTCTGGCCGGCCGGCAGCGACCAGGGACCCGTCGTCGGAACCCTCGACTGGC
>JBEKJT010000032.1:0-14531 GCA_050011075.1 Thermoplasmata archaeon | reverse complement strand
GAGATGCTGGGCCGTGTGCAGGCGCATATGGCGGTGGCGTCGCTCCCAATCGACAATCCCTTCGACCTCCGCACCGACCCCGAGCCGTCGTACCACGTCGGCCGTTCCGCGGACCCGATGCAGCACCGAGGGGCCCGACTTTCGGACGTCCTGGACGTCGACGCTCTCCCCGTCGGCGAGCCGAAGTGTCCCGAGGTCGCACGGCTGGCCCCCGCCGGTCGGATAGAAGTAGGTACGGTCGAGGACCACCGACCCCGGTGGGAGCGCCGTGATGCGGGCGCGGAACGACCGCACGTAGGCCGAGGGCATGTCGGGGAGGTAGGCGAGCTCGGTCACGCTCGACCGTGAGGCCATCGACCGTGATGTCGCTTGCGAAGGGCGGAGGCTCGAAGCAACCTTTTTAGAGGGGACCGATGTGTCGCGCCGAGGCCTTCCGGTGTTCAAGCTTCGCATCAAGATGGAGAACCTCCGCGAGGTGGTGGAGGTCGTTTCTACTCTCGTCAGCGAGGTCAAGCTCTCGATCTCGAAGGACGGGCTCGAAGCGCGTGCGGTCGACCCATCCCATGTGGCGATGCTGGTCCTCAAACTGCAGAAGAGCGTCTTCGAAGAGTTCACCGGAGAACCCACGGAGATCGGGGTGGACGTCGAGAAGCTCAAGGAGGTACTCCGGCTCTCGAAGCCCGGTGACGTCCTCGACCTGCAGTTCGACGGGAAGAACCGCCTCGTCGCGTCGGTCGGCCGGCTGACCCGCCAGATGGCGGTCGTCGACCCCGCGGGCATCACCGACCCGAAGGTCCCGAACGTGAGCCCCCCGGCGAGCGTGACCGTGAAGACGGAGGACATCCGCCAGGGGATTCGAGGCAGCGAGAGCTTCACGGACCATGTCACCCTGACCCTCGAACCCGAGGCATTCACGATGCATTCGGAGGGGGACACCGACCGCCTCGACCTTCGGATCCCCAAGGAAAGCCTCACGCGGCTCGAGGTGAAGGAGCCGGTGAAGAGCATGTACCCTCTCGATTTCTTCTCCGCGATGGTGAAGTCGATCGCCGCGGAGGAGGCCACGCTCCATGTCGGGAACGAGTACCCGCTCAAGATCGAGTTCTCGATGAGCGGGGGCCGCGGCGAAGGGCGCTACCTGCTCGCACCGCGGGTCGAAGAGGACTAGCGCCCGCCGCCCGTCCCCGCCTCGCAGGCTCGGCGCGGGACCGGTGGCTCCTCCCGCTAGCTTCTTAATCCGTGGCCGGTCCGCCGAGCATGACGACGCAGGCGGAGCCGACGGTCGCGATCCTCTCGGCGGTACGGACCCCGATCGGACGGTTCGGAGGCGCGCTGCGGGGGATCCCCGCAACCGGCCTCGGCATTCACGCCGCGCGCGCGGCGATCGCGCGGTCCGGCCTCGCTCCCGACTCCATCGAGGAGGTCCTGTTCGGCCAGGCCATCCAGGCCGGTGCCGGGCAGAACCCCGCCCGTCAGGTCCTGCGGGGCGCCGAGGTCCCCGACCCCGTCGGCGCGGCGACCGTCAACATGGTCTGCGGTTCCGGCATGAAGGCGATCCACTGGGGCTTCACTGCGATTCGCGCCGGCGACTATGACCGCGTGCTCGTGGGCGCGATGGAGAGCATGTCGAACGCTCCCTACGTGTTGCCCGGCGCGCTGCGCTGGGGGAGTCTGCCGGGCCCGCACACGCTGGACGACGCGATGCAGCGGGACGCCCTCGTCGACGCGTACGCCGAGCACGAGATCATGGGGCTCACCGGGGAGCGGGTCGCGAAGAAGTTCGGGCTTACCCGCGCGGAGGTCGACGCCTTCGGGCTCCGAAGCCACCTCAAGACGTCGCGCGCGGTGGCGGCCGGCACGTTCGCGGTCGAGATCGCTCCGATCCCGCCCGAGATGACCCCCGGGGGCACCGGTCTCGACCACGACGAGGCTCCCCGCGCGGACACCACTCTCGAGAAGCTCGCTCGCCTCAAGCCCGCCTTCGCACCGGACGGGGTGCTCACGGCGGGCAACTCATCCAAGCTCTCCGACGGGGCGGCCGCCCTGGTGCTCGCGAGCGCCCAGGAGGTCCGACGCTCCGGTGCGCGGCCGCTGGCCTGGCTCCACTCCACCGCCGAGAGCGGGGTCCACCCGCGCGACGTCATGGAGTCCCCGATCCCCACCGTCCGTCGGCACCTCGAGAAGACGGGGTTCGTTCCCGCCGACTTCGACCGGGTGGAGCACAACGAGGCCTACGCTTCGGCGTCGCTCGCCGTTCAGCGCACCTTCGGCTTCACCGAGGAACAGTTCAACGTCAACGGCGGCGCCATCGCGCTCGGCCACCCAATCGGTGCGAGCGGCGCCCGGATCGTCGTGACGCTCGTGCACGAGCTCGTTCGGTCGAACCGCACCCGCGGGCTCGCCACGCTCTGCATGGGCGGCGGCAACGGGCTCAGTGTGATCGTGGAACGCCCGTCGAGCTAGCGGAGCGGGATCCCGAGCCGGGCCTCGACCTGGGCGAGCGCCCTCACGGCGGCCGCCCGTTCCCCCCGGCGCACCCCCGATTGGGGGGCCGCGTCGAGCCGCCCGGCGAACTCTCGGAGGCGGAGGATCGCGCGGTCGGTCCCGAGGTTGTCGGACAGGTCGTCCCGGACCCCGCGTGCGAGCGTCCCCGCGTTCGCGGCGCCGAGCGTCCCGCCTCCGCCTCCCGCGACCCACCGCCGAATCGAGGCCCGGATCGCCTCGTGCTCCTCGGTCGCGGCGACGAGCCCGGCGGAGCTCCAGGTGAGCCGGTCGAAGTAGCGGGGGCTGAGGAGGTACCATCGCAATCCCGCCGGGCTGCCTTCCGTGAGCGCCTCACGGACCGAGACGAGGTTACCGGTGGACTTCGACATCTTCGCCCCGTCCTGGAGAACGAAAGCGGTGTGGAGGAAGAGCCGCGAGAACGGCACCTTGTCGAGGGCGAGGGCGATCTCGTTCTCGGCGTGATGGTGCGGATAGACAAGGTCGAGCCCTCCGCCGTGGAGGTCGACGGGGACCCCGAGATACTCGTGGGCCATCGCGTAGCATTCGAGATGCCAGCCCGGCATGCCCGGGCCCCAGGGGCCCTCCCAGGAGGGGAGCGGCGGTTCCTGCCGCTGCCAGACCAGGAACTCCCCCGCGCTCGATTCGCTCTCGGGGAACGGGTGGCCCGGTTCGAGGACCGCGTGGCGGGCCAGCTCGAGGCTCACCGGAAAGTTCTGTTCGCGCGGCCGGTCGGGGGGCCGGTAGTACCAGCGGTCCCCGTCGCAGCGGACCCGCCCGGTCTTGGCGAGCCGGGCGGCGACCCGGACCATCCGGCGGATGAAGTCGCTCGCCCGGGGCCGGAACGTCGGCCGCAGGACCCCGATCGCGTCGAGGTCCCGGAAGAATCCCGCCTCCTCCCGTCGGGCGAGCGCGCGCCAGGTCATCCCCAGGGCGGCAGCGCGGCGGTCGATCTTCTCCTCGAAGTCGGTGATGTTCATCACGTGATGTACCGGGACCCCGTCGGCGACGAGGGTCCGGCGGATCACGTCGAAGTAGAGGTACGTCCGGGCGTGGCCGACGTGGGCCGGCGCGTAGACCGTCGGGCCGCAAACGTACATGCCAAGCGGCCGTCCGGGGCGCCGTCGGAGCACCAGGAGGCGACCCGTGAGCGTGTCCTGGAGCCGAAGGGTCATTTCCCGGTTGCGGCGCGCGGCAGCGTTTAACGCCTTCGGCGGGAGTTACCCACCCGTCGCCTTCTTCCGCGGCGCGACGGGCTCCGGAACGAACGATGGTCCTTCGGGGGCCGGACAGCTAGATTGAATACTCAGGGTGACGGTGGAGGAGGGGACGGGCATGGAAACGCTCTACCTCCTGGTCGAAACCGAGATCGGTCGCCTCGAAGAAGTGCTGAAGCGGGTCCGGGCGGTGCCGAGCGTCGCCGAGGTCCAGGCCGTCACGGGACCCTTCGACCTGATCGTGAAGGTCGAGGCGCCGCACATCAACGCGGCCCTCGACACCGTCGTCCACAAGATCCGCAGGATCCCGGGCATCAAGTCGACCGAGACCCTGGTCACGGTCGCGATGGGCTGAGCCGCTCGGAGCCGCGGCGTGGGCCGTCAAATACTACCGGTGCGATGTCCGGCCGATGGTCGCGGTCGGAGAGGTGGCGCCCGAGTTCGAGGCGGTCAACCAGGATGGGTCCCCGTTCAAGCTGTCGTCCCTGCGCGGAGGGCCCGTCGTGCTCTACTTCTATCCGAAGGCGGACACGCCCGGTTGCACGATCGAGTCGAAGGGCTTCCGGGACCACTACGCGGAGTTCCGTGCGAAGAAGGTCCAGGTCGTCGGCGTGAGCACCGACGACTGCCCGGCCCAGAAGGCGTTCCAGCAGAAGTACGGGCTACCGTTCCCGCTGATCGCGGACCGGACCAAGGACGTGGCCACGAAGTACGGCGTGCTCAACCCGAAGGGGTCCGCCCGCCGGGTCTCGTTCTTCCTGGACGGCCACGGGAAGGTCCTCGAGATCGTCGACTCCTCTTCCCCCGACCCCCACCTCGAGCGCGCCCGCGCCCGGTTCCTGAAGGGCTAATCGGACCCTCTCGTCGGGCCGGGCGGCTCGTCGCCCGCCCCCCCGGACGTTCCACCCGAGGCGGCGGAGGCCGGACGTCGGCCGATGCCGAGGCGCGACCAGGCCCGGTCCCCGAGCAGGCGGAGCGTCGCGGGCACGAGGTAGGTCCGTACTACCATCGCGTCCAGGATGACGGCGACCGCGACCGAGAAGCCGATCGCCCGGATCAGCGTGAACGACCCCACGAGGAGGGCGCCGAACGCGCTCGCGAGGATGAGCGCGGCTGCGGTGATGATCCCACCGGTCCGTGCGACCGCCTCGACCGCCGCCTCCCCCGAGGGCCGGCCGCGTAACCGCTCCTCGCGGACCCGCGTGAGCAGGAAGATGTTGTAGTCGATTCCGAGGCCGAGCACGAGCATGATGAGCAGCGTCTGGACGTAGAAGAACAGCGGGAACCCGAGCAGCTGGTCGAAGGCGAGGTAGGTGATGGCCCACGCCCACGCGATCGAGAGGCCGATGGTCGCGACCGCCATCACCGCGAGGATCCAGGACCGCAGCACGGCGAGCAGCACGACGATGAGGCCGACCGTGACCGCGACGATGAGGTACTCGGTCGCGGTCTTCGTCTCGTCGGCGAGGTCGCGGATGGTCGGGGCCCCGCCCCCGTACTGGATGCCCGTCACCTCCGGATGCGTCGCGGTGTATCCCTGGAACGACGAGGTCACGGAGGCGATCGCGTCGACCGCGCCGACCGAGAGCCCCGAGTCGCTCGGCACGAGGTCGATGAGGACCGTGCGTCCGTCGGTCCCGACGTACCCGGAGAGGATGCCGATCAGGTTCGTGCGGGTCGCGCTCGGTAGCGTCGAGAGGTTGATCCAGGCGGCGAGCGGCGCGCCGTAGGGGCCGACCGGGGAACGCGCCGCCGCGATGCCACTCGTCGTGTTGGCCCGCGCCGTCAGGGCGGCGAGGTCAGTGAACTCGGTCGCGTTCGTCCTGTTCCCGACGAGGAGGGGAGAGGCGAACGTGACGAGCGCGAACGACGGCACCGCGAACCCGGGGCCGAAGTGGTTTCCGAGCTCGGCGAGTCCCTCGGTCGCGGGGTGTCCGGTCGGCAGCTGGGCGTAGAAATCGTAGGAAAGGGGCGCCGTCAGCGCGACCGCGATGAGCGGGATCGAGACCAGGACCACGGCCACGAGGATCGGGGTGGGATGGCGTGCGCTTGCCTTGCCCGCGCGGTAGAAGTACGTCGACTGGGTCCGGAGGCGGGCGGTGACCCGGACCGCCTGGCGGCTGAACCGTTCGCCGGTCATCGGCCAGAAGATCCGGGGCCCGAGGAGCTTCAGAAGCGCCGGTACCATCGTCAGCGACAAGAGGACGGTGGCGAGGACCGCGAGCGAGAGCACCTCCCCCCACTGTCCGAGAAGGGCGACCCCGCTGAACGCGAGGGCGACCATCGCCATGATCGCCGTGGAGCCGCTGGTCGCGACTGACTGGCCGGCCCACGTCACCGCCCCCACCACGGCGTCGTCCGAGGACTTGCCGGCGATGAGCTCCTCGCGGTAGCGCGCGGTCAGGAAGATCGAGTAGTCGGTCCCGACGCCGAGAACGAAGACCTCCTCGAGGGTGATCGAGGTGGTGTCGACGTGGCCGAAGAGCGTGCCGACCAGGACGGTGCCGCCGAGCCCGAGGAGGAGCGCGATCCCGAGCGCCGCGAACGTCACGAGCGGCGTGACCGGGGACCGGAAGTAGGCCATCGAGATCACGAGGAGGAGGCCGACCGTCAGGGGCAGCACGAGCTCGATGGACGAGTTCACCGAGGTCTGCGTGAGCAGGTCGAGCGGGGCGTTCCCCGTCTGGAGGTATCGGATCGTGAGCGTCGTGTCGTGCGCCGAGACCACGCCGGGCACGAGCGCGTCGATGCGGTTCAGGTCGGAGTAGACAGGTTGGCCACCGCTCGCGTTCGTCGCATCGTCCGTCACCGAGAAGCCGACCGAGACGATCGACGCGGTGCCTGCGGCGTTCACGTACTGGGAAGAGACCGCGAGCGGGACGGGCAGCGGCTCGTCCGCGAGCGTCGTCGCCGCAACGGTCGCGTTCGCCCACGCCCCTCCCGAGGCCGGAGTGACGACCGCGCTCGGGAACGCCGTCCAGACCGTGAGGAGGAACGGAGCCGGGAGACCGGCCTCGGGCGCGACGATCCCCACCGTCACTTCCTGGACGCTGGGCCAGCTCGTGAAGTTCTCTATCCCGAGGTCGGCGAGCGCCGCGGCCGCGACGCCCAGGGCTTCCGGTGGGAAGAGCGCCGGTAGGAGCGGGGCCTCGGCGAGCCGGGCCGCGGCCTCCGCGCAGGGCACCGCGAGCGATGGGTTCGAGCTGCAGGCCGACGAGCCGTTGAACTGGTCGTAGAACTCGAGGAGCACGCCTCGGGCGGTCGCGTTCTCGAGCGAGGCGTTGGCCGAGACGAACGCCGGGTAGTTCGCGTCCGTCGGCATCGTGCCGCCCGCGACCAGCGCCTGCCAGTCTCCGACGAAGAGCGCGGGGGGGCCCCAGAGGAGCGCGGAGGAGGCGTTGACCACCGGGGGGACCGCCTCGGGACCCGTGAGCTCGGCCCGAAGAACGCCGGCGGCAAGCTCCGCCTGGCCCGCGAGGTACCCCGCATACTCGGTGTACACGCTCGAGATCTGTGCCACGTCGCTGAGGGAACGGTCGTTCGCGAGCGCCGACGTGACGTTCCGGATGACCGCCTGGCCGTTCGCGTCCGTGAGGTTCGGCCCGTAGAACAGGAGGATCGACGAGGTGCCGGTCGCCTGGCCGGGAAAGAGGCTCGCGAGCTCGTCGCTCGCCTTCGCGCTCGGAGAGTTCGTGGGAAGGTTGGTCGTGGAGTTCGTCGTCACGGAGCCGAGCAGCGGAAGGAACGGGACCGCGATCACGAGCAGCGCCACCCAGAAGGCGATCGGATACCAGGGGTGGCGGACGAGAAATCGGCCGAGCCGGCCGAAGACCCGCACTCCCCCTGAGTTCCCTTCCGCCGAGGGCGGGCTCATGGGCGTATCGAACGGACGAGCGAGATAACGCTAGCGTGCGGACGCGCTGTCGGGCTCGGCCGGGCGGCGCCGAGCGTGGGTCCAGAGGGGCGGGAACCGGGCCGGGTCGACGAAGACCCGGGTCTCATCGACCACCCAACCGTGCTTGACCGACGAGAGCTCCTTCGCGTCGTGGCGCGCCACGCCGGTCGCGATCAACTCCCCGGTCCGGTGGACGAGCGCGACGCGGGCACCCCGCGCGAACGGCCGCGGGACCGAGAGGATCCCGCCGCTCGCGAGCCCCGCGCCGTGCGCGAGCGCGCTCGCCGCTCCCTCCCGGACGACGATCCTCGGGAACTCTCGCCAGACCTCGTCGATCGGATGCAAGATCGAGAGGAGAGCACGGGGGTCCCCGGCCGTGCGGGCCGCGACCGCGTCAGCGAGGGTCGTGAGCGGAACGGACGCCCGCTCCTCGAACGGACCGTTCCCGACCCGCCGCAGTTCCTCCATGTGGGCGCCGACCCCGAGCGCTTCCCCGAGGTCGACCGCGAGCGTGCGCACGTAGGTGCCCGAATCGGCGACGACGTCGAGGAGGAGCCGGGGCGGGGCGGACTCGACGAGCGTGAGGCGGTGGATGGTCCGCACCCGGCGCTCCCGCCGGACCGCCGAGCGCACCGGCGGCGTCTGGTAGATCGGCCCGGTGAACTCCCCGAGGACGCGCGTCCGGTCCCGGTCGGAGACCTCGCCGTGGAGGACGACCGAGGCGACGTAGCGCTTCGGGAACTCGAGCACGAGCGGCAGGAGCTTGAGCGCCGGGCCGACCCCGACCCAGAGGAGGCCCGAGACGTTCGGGTCGAGGGTGCCGGCGTGGCCGGCGACCTCGACGGCGAGGAGGTCCCGGGCCCACGCGGTCACTTGGTGCGAGGAGGGGCCGCGGGGCTTGTCGAGGAGGAGGAACGCGCCCTCCCGGATCCGGTCGGTGACCGGGTCGGACGGGGAGGCGCTCATGCTAGCCCGGCCGGTTCGTGGGCCCGGATGTAGTCAACGATCGCCGACGCGACCTCCGCCGGGCCGAGGGAGGTCGAGTCGACCGAGAGGTCCCCGGCCTCGCGCTCGAGGTCGATGCCGTAGTCCCTGCGGTAGCGTCGGAGCTCGCTCTCCTCGCGGGTGCGCAGGCGCTCGCGCGCCTCGGCGAGCGACTGGCCGTCCCGGGAGGCGAGCCGACGCACGCGCTCCTCCACGGTCGCCGTCACGAGGACGTAGTGGACCGCGACCCCGTTCCGTCGGCAAAGTGCGCCCTGGACCCGGCCCTCGAGGAGGCGGCCCGGGGTCGCGGAGGACTGCATCGCCTGGTCGAGGTCTCGGTCGACCTCGGGGTGGTCCTCCGCGTACCGGTTGAACTCTTCGACCGTCAGGCCCCGGCGCCGGGCCTCGGCCCGAAAGACCTCCCCCGCCGAGCGGTACTCGAGACCGAGCCGCTCGGCCACGAGGCGCCCCGCGGTCGACTTTCCGCTCCCGGGCGGGCCGCCGATCGTGACGACGGACCGGATCACGCGGAGCTCCCGGGCGTTCCCGATGCGGGCCGGGCCGGCGGGAGGTCGTGGGTCCTCGCGTACCGGCGCAGCCACAGGTGCTTCAGGATCCGTCGGAAGATGATCGAGGTCGGCACGGTGTAGAGGCTGAAGATGACGAACCACCAGGGGATCGGAAGGGTCCCGATGTGGGCGAGAAGGTTGATCTTGTAGTCGTCGAGGTAGATCGTCTGCTGTGCGGCGGTCGCCGCCGCGATCACGAGCCCGACCCAGGTGTAGATCAGGATCAGCAGGAAGTAGGTGATCGCCATCCCCTTGAACTGCGCGATCGACACCTCGCCCGAGAGGCGGGTCAGGCGCTCCTGGTAGGGCTTGAGCGCGGCGATGCGGTCCTTCTTTCCGGACCGGATCGCCTCCATTTGCACCTTGCGGAACGCCGAGCTCCACTTCTGGACCCGCGCCTGCTTCACCCAGTCGGTCGTGAAGTTGTAGGCGATCGCGGTGATCAGCATCTCGACCGTGCCCGCGAGCGCCATCGTGAGGAGCAGGTAGTTCGACTGGAACCCGATCGTGAGGTAGAGCGGGCCCGGCCCCGTGGAGCAGGCATACGTGACCCCGGCGAGCGGAGAGGAGTACGTGCCGAGCAGGCAGGCGATGCTGTTGCGCGCCGTCGTGTCGATGAGCATCCAGAAGCCGAGCAGGCCGAGGAAGATGTAGACGAACGTGGTGACCTTGAACGGCCGGCGCGCCGCCGGGGGCTTTGTCGGGGCCGCCGGCGCCGTCTCGGGCGTCGGCAACGGCTCGGTTCCCGCCTTCTCCGCCTCGGTCTCCCAAGCGTCCGCCTCGTCTTCGCTTGCGCCCGAGGACGGGAGGGGCTTGCCCGGGTCGCCGCTCACTACGACTCGCCTCCGAGGAACCGACGCAGGAGCGGGTTCATCTCCATCAGCTGCTCGCGTCCCATCGCCTCGTAGAGGTTGATGATGATGCCGACCGTGAGCAGGACGCCCGTCCCGCTTGCGTTCCCCAGCGTGCCGATGAGGTCGGCCCCGGCCGCCAAGGCGCCGACGGCCGCTCCCGAGATGACAGTGATCACCGGGATGTAGCGTTCGAGGACCCGACGCAAGACCCTCGGCTCTCTACGGAACCCGGGGATCTGCATGCCCGAGGCCTCGATCTGCCGGGCCACGGCCTCGGGGCCCATGTTGGTCGTTTGGATCCAGAACTTTGCGAAGAGGATCGACCCTCCGACCATCGCCCCGAAGTAGACCGCCACGTGGACGAGGCCCTGCCACCAACTGTGGTTGACCAGGAACGAGCCGTATTGTCCGTAGTTCAGGATCGGCAACAGCCATGATTCGAGGCCGTTCGGCGTCGAGAGATAGTAGGCACCTCCGGTAAGAGGTGTCGTTTGGCTCAGATTATGCTGGCTCGCGTAGGTCGCGGAGGGGTAGGAGCCGATCCACCACTGGTGACCGAGGAGCGGGAAGTGGACGAGCGTCGGGTTCGTCCAGAGCAGGACCGTGACCATCGAGACGTTGGCGAGCAGCGCCGACATCAGGATGACCGGGATGTTGGACGCGTAGATCAGGCGCAGAGGGTAACGTCCGCGGGCCCCGCGCGCCTCGGCGTGCGAGAGCGGCAGCTCGATCCGCGTCGACTCGGTCCACGCGACCAGGAAGAAGATCACTGCCGTGCCGACGAGAGCGACGATCGGGTTCGGCGTTCGTAAGAGGACCTCCTCCCAGCCGCCGCCGGCCATCTGGGACGCGGTATAGTGGGTCAGGAAGTAGAGCGTCTTCGGGATCGCGCCGCTCGGCGGGTTCGCCGCGGAAACGGGGGAGCCCGGGGTCTGCGGCACCCAGTTGAGGGTTCCTTGGATGATCTGCTGGGAGACCCCGGCCGCGATGAACAGCGAGATCCCGCTACCGATCCCCCACTTCGAGACGACCTCGTCCATCAGGAAGACGAGGTAGCTGCCGAAGACGAGCTGCGCGACGATGATCGTGTTCGCGAGGAGGAGGCCGTTCCCGGGGGACGCCTGGCCGAGCGAGCTGATGAGCGAGGCCGAGGGCGTGATGTACCCGAAGACCTGCGGGATCGCCTCGATGAAGATCATCGCGATGACGATGACCTTCTG
This sequence comes from Thermoplasmata archaeon, assembly GCA_050011075.1. GTDB lineage: Archaea > Thermoplasmatota > Thermoplasmata > Lutacidiplasmatales > UBA184 > Lutacidiplasma. The sequence goes on along the minus strand of JBEKJT010000032.1, from coordinate 3,290 downwards.
GGTCCCCTGGTAGGTTCCCTTGTCCTCGTCGTCGGTGAGGTCGAGGTTGATGATCTTCGCCCCGACGAACAGTTGCATGATGATCGAACCCGTGACGATCGGGCCGATCCCGAGGTCCATGAGCGTGCCCTGCGCCCCGGCCAGGATCGCGCGGTAGCTTGCGAAGAGGTCGATGACGGTCGCCTGGTCGACCCCGAAGAGGTAGATGTTCGTCAGCAGGAAGTACATCAGCAGGATGCCGATGGTCCAGAACATCTTCGTCCGGAAATGGACGTGGCCCTTCGGCTGGGCGATCGCGGGCATCCGAGACGCGATCGGCTTCAGCCCGTACAGTCTCGAGCGCGACCCGTTGTAGGAGAGCCCGAGATAGAGGAGCGCCAGAATGGCGGCGACCGCGACGCCGATAATCCCGAAGGCGATCGACGTGGGGCGGTCCCAGAACCAGACGATCGAGAGGACGATCGCTCCGATGACGATGAGCGGGACCACCCAGCGGCGGTCCCGTGGGATCTCCTCTTCAGCCATGAAGCGGTCGAGGACCCGGTGGCCGGATTATATAGTCTACGGCCGCCCGGCGGCCGCCGGCACCGCGGGGGCTTCGGTGAGTACCGTGACCTTCTCTCGGGCGTGCTTCGTGGCGTGCGCGACGTAGACCTTCCACGGCCGGTGGGGCGCGCCTCCGCCGAGCAGGCGGTCGACCCCGAGCTTTCGGAGGTCCGCGACGAACGTCTCTCCCTCCCGGGAGAGCGCCCCGGCGGCCTCGAGGAGCGGGAGGAACGCGTCGAGCTCGCCGACGTTCACGGATGACGGGTTCTCGACGATCTCGGGCGGACGCTTGAAGCCGTGGCGACCGAAGTGGTCGGGTGCGTAGATGAGCATCGACTTGAACTTGTACTTGTGAAGGCCCGCGTTCCCGCGGCCACCCTGCTTGCCTGCGCCGCGGCCGGCCTTGATCCCCCGGCCGTGGGTGCGCAGTCCGCGGAACTTCTTCGTGCGACTCGGCATCGACCCTCCTAGACCATCCGGCGGACGAGGTCGTTGATCGACCGGCCGCGGTACCCGAGCGCGCCGCCGAGCGCGAACGGTCGCTTCGTGGACTTCCATCCGCCCTTCGGCGCCTTCAGGCGGAAGAGCGGCTTGAGACCGGCGACCCGGGGCAGCCCCTGCTCGGCGACCGAGCGCGTGACCTCGGGGAGGTCCTTCGCCCGCAGCACGTCCCCGATCGTCTCGGGGGTCAGGCGGTGGCCCCCGACGGTCTCGCCCCGTTCCCGCAGGAGCAGCTCGACGGTGTCGGGGTCGGCCTCGCCCCACGTGACGTAACCCTGGACCCGGTTCAGCATCCCGTTGATCGACGACGCCTCGGGGACGATCGTCGCGTGGTTCGCCCGCGTCAGGTGCAGGTAGCGCAGGGTCTCGACAACGTCGTGCCGCGCATGGATCGTTCCCCGGACCCGCACCACCATCCACGCCATCGAATCTACCTCCGTCCCCCCGTGTTAGGGCGAGGGGGCCCGCCCGGTCGCGACCCTCCGGGGGCACCAGGCCCGCCGCGGCCCGGCGGACGCCCGCCCGGGCCCCGGCCTCGGCCGCGGCCCCCTCGGGTCGGTCGGGCGCCTCCCTCCTCTTTGGGCGGGAGGATCGAGACGCCCACCGGGCCCCGGACGATCTTGAGCCGTTGGGAATCTTCCGCGGGGACCTTGATCCCGGAGAGGTCGACCAGGGCCTGGTAGGCGGCCTGGGCGTAGTTCACGGTCGTCTTGGTGTGCCCTTCAGTGAATCCCCAGGCATCGGTAATGCCCGCGAACCGCAGGATCGGCTTCGCCACGTCCCCGACCGCGAGACCGACGCCCTGGGGCGCCGGCTTGAACGCGACCACGACGGAGCCGGACCGTCCTCGGGCGAGGAACGGGAGTGTGTGCGGGCGTCCGCAGCCGCATTCCCAGCTGCCGCATCCGCGCAGTACCTCGACAACCTCGAGTTTGGCGCGGTCGATCGCGCGTCGGATCGTCGGCCCGACTTCGCGTCCCTTCGCCCGCCCGAGGCCGACGAACCCGTCGCCGTTCCCGACGACGACGGTGACGGCGAACTTGAACCGACGACCGGAGTCGGTCATCCGCTGTACCATGTTCACGTCGAGGACCTCGTCGTGCAGGGCGGGAAGGAGCTTGTCGACGATCTGGGGCTCCCGGAGCGGAAGTCCGCTCTCGAGGGCCTGGCTCATGGTCGTGAACTCGCCCGAAGCGACCCGACGGCCGAGCTCGGTCTTCGGGACCCACGGGGGTGGCGCGGGCGCGCCCGGGGGTCCGGAGCCCCGCGAGGAGGGGCTCGGTCCCTGCATCGCGGCGCTCATGCGGCGGCCTCCGGAGCGGCGAGGAGGTCGGGGAGCTTCAGCTTGTAGGATTCGAGAGGTTGCGGCAGCGGCTTCGGGAGATGCTTCCCGTTGAGCCGGTCGGCGGTGGGGAATCCCTTCTCGCCGTGCGGAATGTCGACCCCGGCGTCGAGGAGGCCCTTCAGGGCCGCCGCGAGGCGACCGCCCACCGTTGGGTGGCGGAGCCCGGCATCGAGGATGGCCTCATCGGCGCCGGCCGACTTCGCCCTCAGTCCGGCGAGATATGCCGTGAGGTAGGCAGCGGGAGTCGAGGCGAGGCTGGACGGGGGGAAGGCGATCCCGCCGAGCTCGCCCGATTCGGCGGAGGCGAGCACGCGGTCCCCGACGGGGTCGAAGGAAACGATCGCGACGCGGACCCGACGGTCGGAGAGCCGGACGACCGCTCGTGGCATCCCCGACTTCAGGAGCCGGAGACGAACGCGGTAGTCGGTGCGGCCTTCGCGTCGGCGACGGAAGTGGACGCGATAGCGGGGTCCCGTGCTCATTTCTTCGCCTCGGGCAGGTGGCCCGCGAGCCGGAGGTTGACCAGGAGGTGCGCGCGGCTTCGGAACATGCCGCCCTTCGCGCGACGGTAGAACTCGCGGTAGACCGCAGGGGTGATCGTCTTCGCCGCGCGCAGCTCGGCGAGGAGCGCCCGTTGGGGCCGGATTCGTCGCATCCAGCGCTCCTTGCGCGGGATGCGGGCGCTCGGCGTACCGCGCCGCGAGCCGGGACCCACGTGACGGCCACGGGAGACCTCGAGCGCGTGGCGGCGCGCCCGGCCCCTCGAGACGCCTTGGACCGGGGAGCGGCGGATGACGCCGGCCTTGATCGCGCTTCGAACGTCCGACCGGGTCACGGCGTCCGCGAGCTCTTCCTGGCTCGCAGGGTCGATCCAGACCCGGCCCTCGCCGCACTTCAG
>JBEKJT010000031.1:0-14543 GCA_050011075.1 Thermoplasmata archaeon | reverse complement strand
AGCGTCGCCGCCGAGCCAAACCTTAAGGGTCCGATTTCCTCCGACCCGATGTGCCGCGCACTCGCCCGCCGCTGACGCACAGCCTCGTTCCCGTACCCTCTCGATTCTTTGTTACGAGCGGCAAGGGGATCAACAAGACGAGCGAACTCAACGCGTTCGACCTCGCGCTCCTCCAAGCGGGGATCGGCGAGCAGAACCTCGTCAGTGTCTCCTCGGTTCTCCCGATCGGCATCCGTCAGGTCGACCGCGAGCCGATGGCCCGTGGCGCGATCACCCACTGCGTCCTCTCGCGCCACGGCGGCGGGGAGGGCGAGGTGATCAGCGCCGGGATCGCCTACGGGTTCCGCTCCGACGGCGAGGGCGGATACGTCGCGGAGGGACACCTGCACGGAACGCAGAAGTCGCTCAAGGAGTTCCTGAAGTGGCGGATGGAGGAGATCGCGCACTTCCGCGGCGTCGAGCTCCGCCGCATCCACTACCGCGCGGAAGAGCTCTCGATCCCGATGGACCACTACGGCGTCTGCATCGCCGCTTGCGTGTTCCTGCCGTAAGGGCGGAGGCGGCCCGGCCGCCTAGAGCAGCTTGCGGAACAGGAGCTTGTCCTCGAGGGTCCCGTCGATCGTGAGCCGTCGGGTCACGATGGCCTTGATCGGGCCGATCTCCTTGCTCACGAGGCTGTGGAACGTCGCGACGTCCGTGGTGATGCGGAGGTTCGCCTCCGGGGCGGTGCCCGAGCGCAGGTTCGCGAGGTGCCCTTTCGCCAGGTCGACCGCGTAGGTTCCCCCGTCGGTGAGGCGGATCTGGATCGTCCGTTCGATGCCGTCGAGCTCCTCCGCGGTCGCCGGATTGCGGTCGGCGTGGCGGTTGAACCGGTCGACGACCGATGCGAGCGTTTCCTCCACCGTCATCGCACGAACGCCTCGAGGGTTGGACCCGGCCGAGCGGGCTTAACCCTTTGCACCGTCTTCCACGACCCCCGGATCCAGGACGGGAGCGGCCCGTCCCGGGTCAGGTGCCGGCGCAGGGCCGCCACCGTCCTCGGGTCCGACGGGTATCCGCTGCCGAGGTCCTCCCCGAGCTCCTCGGCGAGAGCGACGATCGCGCGGTCGCGTTCGACCTTCGCGACGATCGAGGCCGCGCCCACGACCCGGTCGTCCCGGTCGGCGTGGTGGCGTGCGACCACCGGGATCGCCCCTCCCGCCAGGGCACTCACGGTGCGGCCGAACCGAGCGGCGTCGGCGTCGCAGGCATCGACCCGCGCGACATCGGGCGAAAGCTCGCGGACGAGCCGGGCGAACTCGCGCGCTTCCAGCCGGTTGAGCCCTCGATGGACGACAAACCGGTCGATCTCGGCCGGAGGGATCACGATCGCCCGGCAACGGCCGATCTTCTGGAGCTCGGCGTAGACCTCTTCTCGCCGGGAAGGCGAGAGGGCCTTCGAATCCTTCGCGCCGGACCGTCGGAGCGCCTCGAGTCGGTCCCGTCGTACGAGGAAGCCTCCGACCACGAGCGGTCCGAGGACGCTGCCGCGCCCCGCCTCGTCGATCCCCAGGATCCGCTCCTCCGACGTACGCTCCCCCTCGAGGGGAGGCAAGTCAACGAGTTAAGCCGGCGCGGCGGTGCGCGGGCATGAGCTTGGCCGGTCTCGTGGTCCCCCTCCCGACGCTCTTCACGGACGACGGTGGCCTCGACATCGGAAAGAACGCAAAGTTCGCACGGGGGCTTTCCGACGCGAAGGTCGACCACCTGTTCGTGCTCGGGTCTCTCGGCGAGTTCCCGTCCCTCACGGACGCGGAGCGGGCGCGCCTGTTCGAGGTCGTAATCGAGAGCGCGACCGGAAAGACCGACGTCTGGGTCGGCTGTGGCGCGCCGTCGACACGCCAGGCGGTCGCGTACGCGGAGGCGGCGGAGTCGGAAGGGGCCGCGGCGGTCGTCATCGTGCCTCCGTACTACCTGCATCCCCCGCTCCGGGCGGTCGAACGCTACTATCGTGCGGTCCGCGCGGCGGTCACCGTTCCGATCCTCGCGTACAACATCCCGTCCCTGGTGGGATACGCCCTGTCCCCCGAGCTCGTTCACGGCCTCGCCCGCGACCGCGTCATTGACGGTCTCAAGGATACGGCGGGCTCGCTCGAGAGCATCACGTCGTTCCTCACCGGGGCGCCGACCGGCTTCCCCGTGTTCCCGGGCGACGACGCGTTCGCCTCAGCCGCGATCGCCCGAGGGGCGAAGGGGGCGGTCATGGGGATCGCCAACATCGTCCCGAAGCTGTGCGTCGAGCTGGTCGCCGCCGCTCGGGCGGGCGAACACGCCCGCGCGGAGGAGCTGCAACGGCTGGTGGACGCGTTGGTGGACGTCGACCGCCAGGGTCCGTTCCCGTCGACCGTCAAGTTCCTCGCGGCCCAGATGCGCGCGGCGGAGGTCGGATACCGCGCCCCGTACGACGCGCTCACTCCCGACGAGGAGACGGCAGTGCTCCACCATCTCGAGCCGTTGCGCGAACGGCTCGCCCCATATCTCAAGGGGTGAGGGATGCGCTCGGTCGTCGTCCGCCCACCGGTGCCGGGAGTGGAGCTCTGCGAGACGCCACCTCCTGCGATGGGTCCGGGGTCAGTCCGCGTGAGCGTCCTCGAATGCGGGGTCTGCGGCACCGACCACGACATCGTGGCCGGCAAGTACGGGAGCGCGCCGTCGGGCGCGCCCTACCTGATCCTCGGACATGAGAACCTCGGGGAAGTGCGCGCGGTCGCCCCCGGGGTGACCGGGTTTGCCCCGGGCGACCTCGTGGTGGCGACCGTTCGGCGCGGCTGCGGTCGCTGCCGGTTCTGTCGGTCGAACCGGTCCGACTTCTGCGAGACGGGCCTCTTCACCGAGCGCGGGATCGGCGGCGCGCACGGCTACATGGCCGAAGAGTACGTCGAGGTACCCGAGTACCTGCTTAGGGTCCCGGCCGCCCTGCGCCCCGTCGCCGTCCTCCTCGAGCCGCTCAGCGTCGTCGAAAAGGCGGTGTTCCAGGGGCAACGGGTGCTCGACCGAAAGGAACCGACTCCGGGCCAGCCGAAGCCGGCGACCCCCTCCGCCCTCGTGGCGGGCACGGGTGCGATCGGGATGCTGGCGGCGCTCGTGCTCCGCCTGCGGGGATACGAGGTCATGGCGCTCGACCGGCACGGGGAGGAGACCCCCGCCGCCGCGGTGCTCGCCCGGGCTGGGGCCACGCACGCGAACGTCGCGCCGGGAATGGACGCGCTCGCCGGCCATCGGTTCGACCTGGTCGTCGAGGCCACGGGCTCGGTCGCGCTCGACTTCTCCCTGGTCGACCGCCTGGGACCGAACGGCGTGCTCGTGCTGACGGGGATCCCCGACGCCGCCGGACCGGCCACTCCTGTGGCAGGTGGGACGCTCCTGCGGGAGGTGGTCCTGGGTAATCAGGCGATCGTCGGTTCGGTCAACGCGAACCGTACCTACTTCGAGTCGGGGCTCCGGGACCTCACGGTCTTCGAGGAGCGTTGGCCGGGGGCGGTCGGGCAGCTCCTCTCCAGGCGCCGGCCGATCGAGGAGTACGAGACCGTGCTGACGAACCGCGTTCCCGGGACGATCAAGACCGTCCTCATGGTCCGCTCCGGTGGTGCCCTCGCGTAGGGGCAGGTCTCTCCGGAGTGGGGACCGGGAGCTGCCGGCTCGGTTCTGCCCTTGCCGACGCCCGGATCCCGACCCCCGGTTCGCCGTCAAAGGTCAAATAGGCCCCATCGCTCGCACCGCACCTCTCTCGGAGGCACCATGGGAATCTGGCAGGGCCGTTCGCGACGCAAGCGCACCGGCGGGCGCCTTCGTCCGATTCGCAAGAAGCGGCGCTTTGAGATCGGGCGCGAGATCCAGCAGGCCACGGTCGGCTCCGGGACGGTGAAGAAGTACCGGGTTCGAGGTCACAATCGCAAGCTGCGGATCCTCACGACCCAGACGATCAATGTCTTCGACCCGGCGACCAAGAAGGTGCAGCAAGCGAAGATCGTCACCGTTCGGGAGAATCCGGCCAACCCGAACTACGTTCAGCGCAACATCATCACTCGGGGCGCGATCCTCGAGACGGACGTGGGCCTCGTGCGGGTGCTCTCGCGACCCGGACAGGACGGCGTCCTGAATGGGATCCGCGTCGCCGCACCTGCGGCGGCCTGACGCCGGGCACGGCCGGTCGATGCCCGACCATTTCTACGTCTACCCCGCGTACCTTACCCGCGGCCGCTCCCGTTCGAAAGGGCGGCGAGTCCCGGAGGGCGAGACGCTGGTCGAGCTCACGGCCGACGAGATCGTGCAGGCCGCAAAGCGGCTCGGGTGCCGGGCGGAGGTCGAGGCCGACAAGCAGTTCCCTCGGGACGTTCCGGCGTCGCTCGGACGAGTGAAGGTGACGAAATCCGCGGGGTACACGAAGGCGAAGTTCCTCCGGGCGGTGGCGGCCGAACTTGCGAAGCAGCGCGCCCTCGGAGGCAAGCGCTAGATGGAGGAACCGGGGACGGTCTACTTCACGGGGACCGCCGGTGCCGGGAAGTCCTCGCTCGTCCGGTCCTTCGCGGGTTGGATGAAGACCGCGGGGTACGACGCGATCGTCGTGAACCTCGACCCCGGCGCAGAGGGCGAGGAGGGTGCGGCCGACGTCGACATCCGCGAGTGGGTCCGGCTCGCCGACATCCAGGACGAGTACGGCCTCGGACCCAACGGGGCGCAGGTCGCCGCGGCCGACATGATCGCCCTCAAGATCTTCGAGGTCAAGCAGGCCGTCCAGGAGCTGAAGAGCGACTACGTCCTGGTCGACACGCCCGGGCAGATCGAGCTGTTCGCCTTCCGCGAGGCCTCGAAGGCGATCGTCGAGGCGCTGAGCGGCGACCGATCCGCGATCGCCTTCCTCTTCGACCCGGCGCTCGCGCGCACTCCCGGCGGCTTCGTCTCGCTCCTGATGCTGAGCGCGACCCTCGAGTTCCGCTTCCGGCTCCCGCTCGTCAACGTGCTCGCGAAGTCGGACGTGCTCACGTCCGAGCAGGTCGCGGAGGTCGCGGGCTGGTCGGACGAACCGGGCCAGCTCTACGAGGCGGTCACCCGGGACGTGCCGACGCCGGACGTGCAACTGTCCACGGAGCTGTTCCGCGCGATCGAGATCATGGGGCCGCTCGGGGGCCTGGTCCCGACGTCCGCGAAGGAGAACACCGGCCTCGAATCGCTCTACCAGTCGTTCCAGCGGGTCTTCGGCGGCGGAGAGGACCTCGAGCCGTCCCAGGCGCCGACCAGCGAGTGACCCCTATTCTTCGGTGAAGAAGAGGCCCATCCCGGCCGAGGCTTCATCCTGCTCATCCCTGAATCGCTGGTGAAGCCGCTCCCCGTCGGCCACGGCGAGCCGGGTCCCGACGGTCGCGAGCAGGTCCTCCGCGCGGCGGACCGCCTCCGCGGAGCCCTCGATAAGGACGTACGTCGTGTCGGCCGGGCCGCCAAGGGCACCTGCGTCCCGTACCGTCTGGCTCTGCCGGGAGACGAGGTCGTCCTTCAGGGCGGCGTCGAGCTCGGTGCGCTTGCTCGACGGTACGGAGAAGATCGTCCACGCCATCGGGCGGGGCGACTCCGCTCCCCTATATGGGGGTTGTCGGGGGCATACCGCCAAGAAGGGCTCCGGTGTCGTCTTCGTCCGTGTACGCGTCGACGACCGAGGCCCCGGTCCTGCTGATCGGGGCGGCCCATGTGGTCGACCTTGCGGAGCCGCTCCGCCGCATCCTCGGTCCTCGGCCGCTCGACGGGGTCGCGATCGAGCTCGACCCGGAACGAGCCCGGGTCCTCCTTGGGCCGGACGCCCCGGACCGCGCGAGGGGTGGCGTTCCCCTCTACGCCCGACTTTGGGGGCTGGTGCAGCGTCGTCTCGGGGCCGAGATCGGCGGAGGCATGCCCGGGGCCGAGATGCAGGCCGCGGCGGCCGTCGCCCGCGAGCGAAGCCTTCCGCTGTTCCTGATCGACGACCCGATCCGCGATACGCTGCGGAACCTGGTACTCTCGATGCCGGTGAAGGAACGCGTGACCCTGCTGGTCAGCGCAGTGGTCGGCCTCTTCATCCCGGCCCGCGTGGTGGAGCGCGAACTGGACCGCTACGTCGAATCGCCGGAAGAGTATACGGGCGAGCTCCGCCGCGCGAGCCCCACGATGGCCCGCGTGCTGATCGACGAACGGAACGAACACATGGCCGACCGTCTCACCCAACTGCGCGGCCGAGGTTTCGGCCGTCTGGCCGTTGTGGTCGGGGACGCCCACGTTTCGGGTCTGAAGAGCGCGCTCCAACGCCGGGGCATACCGGTCGAAACCGTCCCGTTCCGAGACCTGAGGGCCGTTACAGCGTCTGCACCGAGCGCTTCGTGACCTCGTCGACCGACCGGGCGAACGCGTCGGTGAGGTGGGTGAGCTCGGGCGAGGTGTGCTCCTCGAGCCGTCCGGCGTCCGCGAGCTCGGAGATCGCGGGGACGACCGGCAGTTGGCCGAGCACCGGGATCCCGTATTCCGCCCCCACCTTCGGGACCCGGCTCGAGCCGAAGAGCTCGATCCGCTCCCCGCAGTGCGGGCACCCGATCCAGGCCATGTTGTCGACCACGCCGAGCAGCGGGACGTGCAGGTCGCGGGCCATGTTCATCGCCTTCTTCACGATGAGCGCGGCCAGGTCCTGCGGGGTCAGCACGAAGACCATGCCATCGATCGGAATCGTCTGGAAGACGGTGAGGGGCACGTCGCTCGTCCCGGGCGGCATGTCGATCAAGAGGTAATCGAGCGCGCCCCAGTTGACGCCTCCGAAGAACTGGGTGATCAGCCGGGTGACGAGCGGTCCCCGCCAGATCACGGGCGTCTGCTCGTCCTCCACCATGAACTGGGAGGAAACGACCGCGATCCCGGTCCGGGACGAGGCCGGTTCGATCCCTTCGCCGCGGTCGACCAAGGGGCCGGTGAGCCCGTAGAGCTTGGGGATGGAGGGGCCCGTGATGTCCGCGTCGAGAATCCCGACCGCGTGGCCCCGTCGCCGCAGCTCGGCCGCGAGCAGGGCCGTGACCGACGACTTGCCGACACCGCCCTTGCCGCTCCCGACGGCGACGACATGGCGGACGGGGCCCTTGTCCATCCGCTGCAGAAGGCCTCCTCCCCTCCCACGGACCGGGGCCGCATGCGGAGGCGGAGCGGACGCGGGACGGCTTCCGGGAGCGTCGTCCGCAGGCAACATTGCCCTCGAACGGGGGTGGGGCTATATAACGGACGGCAGTCCGACGGCCAGCCTTTGAGGTACCGATGAGCGTAGGTCAGTCCCCCGAGCTCGAGGAGCTGTTTCAGCCGGCGTCGGTCGCCGTCGTGGGTGCGTCGAACAAGCCCGGCAAGGTCGGGACCGCCCTCTTCCGGAACATCCTCCAGGCCGGGTTCCGCGGCGTCGCCTATCCCGTCAACCCTTCCTCGAAGAGCGTCTCGGGGGTCCGCTGCTACCCGAGCATCGCGGACCTTCCCGAGGCCCCGGACCTCGGCGTGATCATCGTCCCGGCGCCGGCGGTGGCCGACGTCGTCGACCAGCTCGGGCAGGCCGGGACTAAAGGGTTGGTCGTGATCACGTCCGGGTTCCGCGAGGTCGGCGAGGCCGGCGCCGCGCTCGAAGCCGAAGTGGTCCGGCGCGCCGCGAAGTACCGGATGTCCCTCGTGGGACCGAACTGTTTCGGGGTCCTCAACACCCACCCGGACGTCAGCCTGAACGCGACGTTCAGCGAGAGCCTTCCGCCGCGCGGCAACATCGCCTTCGTATCCCAGAGCGGAGCGCTGTGCGCGGGGATCCTGGCCTACGGGATCGCGGAACGGATCGGGTTCTCCCGCTTTGTCTCGGTCGGCAACCGGGCCGGGGTGGACGAGAACGATCTTCTCCGCTCGCTCGGCCGCGACGACGCGACCAAGGTGATCCTCCTCTACGTCGAGAGCCTCGCGGACGGTCGTCGGTTCCTGGAAGCGGCCCGCGAAGTGACCGAGCAGAAGCCGGTCCTGGTCATCAAGAGCGGTCGCACCGCGGCCGGCGAACGTGCTGCGCGCAGCCACACCGGTTCGCTCGCCCAGTCGGGCCGGGACCAGCTCTACGACGCCCTCTTCGAGCAGTCCGGGGTCCTGCGGGCCGACACGCTGGGCGACCTTTTCCGCACGGCGAAGATCTTTGCGACCGGACTCACGCTGGACGGACCGCGGCTCGTCATCCTGACGAACTCCGGAGGCCCGGGGATCGTTGCCGCGGACGCCGCGATCCGTAACGGCCTCGAACTTCCCCCCCTCCCCGTGGCGACCCAGCAAGAGCTCGTACGGCGCCTGCCGTCGATCGCCGCGGTCTCGAACCCGCTCGACATGACGGCGGACGTCCCCCCCTCGGCGTATCGCGACACCCTCGAAACGCTCCTCGCGTCCCCCGAGATCCATGCCGCGCTCGTCATCGCCACCCCGACCGGCACGATGACGGGCGAGAAAGTCGCCCAGTCGATGATCGACGTGAAGACTTCGACCCCGAAACCGATTATCGCGTGCCTCTTCGGCCTCACGGACCTGTCCCGGGAGGTGCGAATGCTCGAAGACCACGGCATTCCCGCCTTCACGTTCCCCGAAGAGGCCGTCCAGGGCCTCGGCAGTCTGGCCCGATACCACGCATGGCGCACCCGGCCTCGGACCGAGGTCCGGTCATTCCCGGTGGACGAGCAGGCCGTTCGGGACACGCTCGACCGGGCCGCGCGGACCGGCACCACCGTGTTGCCCGAGTACGCGTCCCGCTCGCTCCTCGCCGCGTACGGCATCGCCTTCCCGAAGGTCGCCCAGGTGACGACGGTCGACGAGGCCGTGGGTGCGGCCGACGCGATCGGCTACCCGGTCGTGATGAAGGTCGCCTCCCCCGATATCTCCCACAAGACCGACGTGGGGGGCGTCGCGGTCGGCCTTCAGGACAGCACGATGGTGCGCGGGGCCTGGCAACGCATGCAGGAGTCCCTGCGCAAGGCCGCCCCGACGGCACGCATCGAGGGCTTCGAGGTCGAGGCGCAGATTTCGGGAGGCAAGGAGGTTCTAATCGGCGTGCAGCGCGACCCGGGTTTCGGGCCGATCGTCGTCTTCGGGATGGGCGGGATCTACGTCGAGGTCCTTCGGGACGTCACCTTCCGTCTCGCACCGCTCCGCCAGCTCTCGGCCCAGCACATGGTCGAGTCCATCAAGGCGTTCCCGCTCCTTCGCGGCGTCCGGGGCGAAGCTCCGAGCGACATCCTGGCGCTCCAGGAGGCGATCGAGCGGGTCTCGCAGCTCGCGGTCGACCTTCCGCAAGTCGCCGAGCTCGACCTCAACCCGATGATCGTGCGGCCCGCCGGGCAGGGCGTGGTCGCGGTCGACGCGCGGGTCGTGCTCGCTCCGTCTTCCAAATAGGGACGACCGCCTTCAACTCCTCGATCAAGTACCGAGCCGCGGCGAACGCTTCGGCCCGGTGCGGGCAAGCGGCGCCGACTATGACCGAGACCTCCCCCACGCGCAGTCGCCCGACCCGGTGCCAGAGCACGACGCGCCGGGCACCGAAGCGGCGGTGAGCCTCCCGCTCGAGGCCACGGAGGCGGGCGAGGGCGGGAGGCCCGTGGGCCTCGTACTCGAGCGCGATGACCGGGCCGTCGGCCGTCCGGTCCGGTCGCACGCGACCGGCGAAGAGGACGACGCCTCCCACGCCGACGCCCTCGAGCGCGCGCATCGCTCCGGCGACCGAGAGCGTACGGGTGGTGAGACGAACGCTCACGTCACCCACCGCCGTACGGTGGGTGGACCGCGAACTCGTCCCCCGGTCGGAGCCGGGTGCGGTCGGTCTCGAGGTAGCGTCCGTTGCGGACGAACCGGCTCGTCCGCAGGGCCGGCTCGAGCTTCGGGTACTCCGTTGCGAGCTGACGGACGAGCTCCTCGGCCGGGAGTCCGGCCGACGGCACGGCCCATTCGAGCGTCCCCCGACCGACCGCCTCCCGAGCCGAGCCAAAGAGTAGCACTCGCACGGTCGAGGGAGTCCGAACCACGAGGTGGGTCTACGATGCACCCTGCTAAAACTTGCGTCGAAGTCCCCACCGCGCACAACCGCTTAATATGCCGAGCCGCTGAAACACGACATGAACGAGATCGCGGTCCGCGTCGGCGGCCAAGCGGGGGATGGGATCGCATCGATCGGCGAATCGATCGCGCGGGGGTTCTCGCGCATGGGGCTTCACGTCTTCGGCCTCAACGCCTACCAATCGGTCATCCGCGGGGGCCATGTCTGGTTCCAGGCACGGGCGTCGGACGGCCGCCCCTACTCCTCTGGGGACGGGGCCGATATCCTCTACGCGCTCGACCGCGCGACCGTCGACATCCACGCGCCGGGGCTGCGGCGCGGCGGCACGGTCATCTTCGACCCTGAGAAGTTCTCCGTGTCGAGCTCCGAGCTGCCGGCCGGCGTGGCGGCTCTCCCGGTCCCGACGCTCGAGATGGCCCGGAAATTCACGAGCCAGTCGATTCTCCAGAATGCGGGGGGGATCGGAGCGATCGCGCTCGTGGCCGGCATCCCGCTCGACCTCCTCCACCAGGTGCTCTCCGACTCGTTCGGCCGCAAGGCGGGCGATATCGTCGATTGGAACCTCGGCGCGAGCGCGGAAGGGTTCCGCTTCGCCGAAGCGCACGGACACACCCACGACCACGCGCTCGCGAAGAAGGGCCCGGCCAAGCTCCTCATGACCGGCAACTCCGCGCTCGCGCTCGGCGCGGCGGCCGCCGGATGCAAGTTCCTCGCCCAGTACCCGATGACCCCCGCCTCGTCCATCATGCACTGGCTGGCGGCGCACTCGACCTCGCTCGGAATCGTCGTCAAGCAGGCGGAGGACGAGCTCGCCGCCATCCACATGGCGATCGGGGCCTCCTACGCGGGCGTCCGTTCGATGACCGCAACCAGCGGAGGCGGCTTTGCGCTCATGGTCGAGGCGCTCGGGATGGCGGGAATGACCGAGACTCCCGTCGTGGTCGTGGATTCCCAGCGTGCGGGCCCCTCGACGGGCCTCCCGACGAAGACCGAGCAGGGCGACCTCAACATGATGCTCGGCGCCGGCCAAGGGGAGTTCCCACGGGCGATTCTCGCACCGACCCACCCGGCCGATGCCTACCGAGCGATGATCGACGCGTTCCGGCTCGCGGAGGAATACCAGACCCCGATCCTGGTCGCGAGCGACCTGCACCTCTCGGAGAACTTCATGACGGTCGACCGCGAGGAGATCGACTTTGACGTCCCCGTCCCGTCGCTCTTCACCGTCCCGGCCAGCGCACCGAACTACCTTCGGTATCAGTACTCGGAATCCGGGGTATCTCCCCGGGCGATCCCGGGCCAACCCGGCCTCCAGTTCGTCGCCGGCTCGGACGAGCACGACGAGCGCGGCCATCTGATCTCGGACATCCGCGGCGGCATCCCCCGATGGGTCTCCGAGCGACAGAAGATGATGGAGAAGCGCATGAAGAAGCTCGAAGGGCTCGCCCAGTCCGCGCCACCGCCGGTCCTCGAGGGACCACCGGACGCCCCGCTCACCTTCGTGGCGTGGGGGTCCACGGTTGGAGCGGTCCGCGACGCGAGGGATGACCTGGCCGCGCTCGGCAAGATGACGAACCTCCTTCGGTTCCCCACGGTCTACCCTCTCGCGGCGGAAGCGACCCTAAAAGCGTTCTCCTCCTCGAAACGCACGTTGCTCGTGGAAGCGAACTATTCCGGTCAGTTCGGTCGCCTGTTGCGGGCGGAGCTCGGCATCGACCTCTCCGAACGCCTGCTCAAGTATGATGGCGAGCCTTTCCTCCCGCACGAGATCGTCGGGCGGGCTCTCGAGGTGATGTAGGATGGCACAAACCAGCGTTCCACCCCGGCCCGTCGGGCTCGGGACCGCACTCCCGATCGTCGGCAAGTCCGAGATCAAACCGACCTGGTGTCCCGGGTGCGGGGACTTCGGTGTCGTCGCCGCAATCGAGATGGCGGTGAAGCGACTGCAGCTGCCCAGCCACAGCGTCGTGGTCGTTTCGGGGATCGGCTGCTCGTCCAACCTGCCGCATTTTCTGTCCTCCTACGGTTTCCACGGGATCCACGGGCGCTCGCTTCCGGTCGCCGAGGGGATTCGGTGGGCGAACCACGGGCTCACGGTCATCGGCACGGGAGGCGACGGCGACGGGTTCGGTATCGGCGCGGGACATTTCGTCCACGCGATGCGACGGAACGTCGACCTGACCTACGTGACGATGGACAACCAGATCTACGGCCTCACGACGGGTCAGGCGAGTCCCACGTCGACGATCGGCCAGAAGACCAAGTCGACGCCGAACGGCGTGATCGAGAACCCGATCGACCCTATCTCCCTCGCCCTCGCGAGCGGCGCCACGTACATCGCGCGCGGCTTCTCGGGCGATGTGAAGCACCTTGCCGACCTCGTGGCGAACGGCATCCAGCACAAGGGATTCGCGTTCGTCGACGTGTTCAGCCCCTGCGTCACCTACAATAAGATCAACACGTTCGATTTCTTCCGCCAGCGGATCTACAAGCTCGAGAGCGCGGGCCACAACCCTTCCGACATCGTGGCCGCCTGGCAGCGGTCGCTCGAGTGGGGCGACAAGATCCCGATCGGCCTGTTCTACAAGACGGAGAAGCCGACTTACGAAGACCTCGAGCCGGTCCTCGAGGCCGGTCCTCTCGCGCTCCAGCCGGCGGGGCTCCACGGCAAGGAACGACTGCTCGACGAGTTCGTCTGAGCCGCCTCTGGCCCCGCGTCAGGCTCCCGTCCGGGAGAACAGGTACGCCGGCCCCGCGTGGAAGAGCGGGGAAAACTCCGCCGGGTCCGCGAGGAATGGGGCAGGGGAGAACGCGGGCCAGAGGATGCTGTTGTTCCCCGTCACCATGACGTAGCCGACGGCGAGGTCCGCCATCGCGGCTTGGCCGCGGGCGTCGAGCGTTCCGTT
Source organism: Thermoplasmata archaeon (assembly GCA_050011075.1). GTDB lineage: Archaea > Thermoplasmatota > Thermoplasmata > Lutacidiplasmatales > UBA184 > Lutacidiplasma. The sequence goes on along the minus strand of JBEKJT010000031.1, from coordinate 1,544 downwards.
GGAGAGCTCGTCCACGAGAAGGTTGTAGGATGCGTTCATCCACTGCCAGCCGGGGACCAGCGGGTAGAGGAGCACCACGTCGGCGGCGTAGCCCGGAAGGAAATCGCCCGCGCCTCCGCGGGCGATCAGTACCCGTGCCCCGTTCGGGAGGTGGGCCCCGGCGTACTCGAGCAGCGCGAAATCCTGGGTCGAGACGTTGCCGAAGTCGTCGTAGAGCGTGGTGAGCACGGGAGGGAGCGCGACCGGCGTCAGGGCGACGCCCGGCACTACGATGATCAGCGCGACCGCGAGCGGTACGAGGGCACGGGCCGGGTCGAAGGCGGCAGGCCTTCGGCGCGCGACGGAGCGTCGGCGCCCGGGCCCCTCCGCATCGGAGGGCGGCAGCCGTCCTAGCCATCCCCAGAAGCGTTCTAGGGCGAGGAGGAGCGGGACCGCGGCGAGCAGCACGTACACAGTGAACACCCACGTCGACACCTCGCTCGCGCTCGAGACCCGCGAGAACTCGACGGCCGGGCCGAACTGGTAGGAGGCGGCGCAGAGGATCCCGAGCTGAACGACGAGCGCGACCCAGGCACCGAAGATGAGGCGACGGAACCCATCCAGGTAGCGACCCAGGGCCGACTCGGTCCCGGCGAGGAGGATGACCCCGAGCCCGACCACGATGAGGATGGCGAGCTCGAGGCGGACCGCAGGGATCGGGGAGAGCGCGGTGTCGCCGGCACGAAAGAGGAACGGGTCGATGCTCCCGACGAACTGGGCGAGGGTGATGCCGGTGGGGTAGCCCGCGGGAGCGGGCGCCGTTCCCGAGATGAATCCGGGGCTCGTGCGACCCTGGACGAGGACGTAGAGCGACGGAATGACCCCGACGAGCGCGGCTCCGACGGCGGACGCCCATCGTGCCAGCCAGGCCAGCGGTCGGCCCGACCAGCGCGGCCGGCCGAGCGCCCCGCCCACGAGCAGGGCGAGGAAGAGCCACTCCGCTCCCACCGGGTTCATCGCGGCCGAGTACCCGAGCAGTAGACCGAAGCCGATCGCGTCGGCGGTCCGGGGTGGGGTCGAGCGGAACCACGCCGTAGCCTGACCGACCAGCAGGAGGACGAGCGGGAACGCGAAGACGAAGTCGTTGGAGCCTCCGACCAGGTCCCGCGTCGCCGGAGCGAGCCCCGCGAACATGAGGGCCATCGCGACCCCGGCCCGGTCGCTTCCGAAGGTCCGGCGTCCGAAGACGAAGCCAGCGAGCGGGGCGAGCGCGAAGAAGAGGGGTGTGACCAGGAGCGAAGTCCGGGCCGCCGGAAGCCCGAACGTGAGCTGGGCCCACGCGAGCCAGACGGTCGTTCCCTGCGGGTAAAGGATTGCCGGGGTAGCGAACGGCGAGTAGGACAGCGGGAGGGAGTGGTTTCGTAGGAGGAGGGCGGTGAACGTGGTCAGCAACCCGGAGTCGAAGGTATTCCCCGTGCCGATCGGGAGAGCGACCGCGAGCTCCAGCGCGTACAGCCCGAGCGCCGAACCAAGCACGATGAGGTAGGTGGGGCGGGTGAGGTGCG
>JBEKJT010000030.1:0-14879 GCA_050011075.1 Thermoplasmata archaeon | reverse complement strand
GGCGAAGATCGAAACGGTCCGATTCCCCCAGCGAAGGGCCGCAAATCCCGCGGGGATCTGGAACGCCCCGGCCCCCAGAAGGAACGCCCCGAGGACAAGCCCGAGTTCGAAGGTCGTCGCCGGGAGCTGCCTCCCGAGCATCGGGAGCACCGCCCCGATGTTGTACCAATTGAATGCGTAGACGATCCGGGCGAGGAGCAGGGTCGAGGCCGCGGAACGCCGCTCAGAGCGCGTGAGCTCCGTCAGCGAACTCCCGGGCCGATCAGCCCATGGGTCTCGAAGTACCGCAGGAACCCTCGAGCCGCGAGTTCGTACCCCGAGACGAGCGACTCCCGTTCGTCCGCGGCCACGGCCGTCAGCGTGGAAGCGTCGTACTCCCGCAGGCGATTCGTGACAAACTCCGGGTCGGGGCGCTCAAGGGCCGCGGTCAACGCCACGTCCCGCCACTGCTCGACCACCGTGCGATACCGCGTGAGGTCGGCGGCTCCGTCCGGGCTCGGACCGAAGTGGCTGAACAACACGAGACGCGGCTCGGTTTTGCGCATCGCCTCGAGGCTCGAGAAGAGGTCGTCGAGGTCGAGGTCCGGCGGGGGGACCGCAGGGCGAAGGTGGGTACTGTGTTCGAGGCGAACCCCCGCACCGTCTCCCGTAAAGATTCCCCGAATGCCGGAGTCGAAGAAGGCGAGGTGGTGGCGAGCGTGGCCGGGGGTCGCGAGGACCCGGAGCTCCCCACCCCGCAGGGGAAAGCGCTCACCTCCGTGGAGCGCAACGAGTCGCTCGGAGGGAACCGGGAGGATGACCCCCCAGAGGGGGTCGGCCGCCGCGCCCCACGCCCGTCGGGCGCTCGCGATGAGCCGCGTGGGGTCCACGAGATGGGGAACTCCGAGTTCGTGGGCGTAGAACGTCGCGCGCGGGAAGGAGTCTGCCACCGCGCCGAGGCCCCCGGAGTGGTCGAGATGGATGTGCGTCACGAAGACGTGGCGAACCTCGGCCTGCGCCACCCCGGCCCGGTCGACCGCCGCGAGCAGGGCCTCGCGACAGGTGGACGGTCCGGTCTCGATGATGGTGTAGCCCTCCTCTTCGGGCAGGAGGTAGGAGGCGACCAGTCCCTCGGTATCTCGGAAGTCGAGGTCGAGCAGCTGACGACCCTGTCCGAGGTCCCGAACGACCGGTCGCGTCATCGCTCTCCCCGTCTACTGACCGAGGAGCGGGGTGGTAACACCGTAGAGGACGAGGGTGAGCACGGCGGTGAACGCTCCGATCAGCACGATCGCAGTGATCCAGGTCCGCGGGTTCCAATGGAGGACCTTCGCCCCGTCGAGCGGACCGACCGGGATCATGTTGAACGTTGCGAACCAGCCGTTGACCCAGGCGAGCAGGATCAGTGCTGAGTAGACCCAGGCGTTCACGTTGTACGTTGCGATGGCTCCCGCGTAGAAGATCGCGGCGAACATCACGTTCGACAGGGGGCCGGCAAGGCTCGTCCGTCCCCAGTTCGTGCGGTCGACCTGGCTCATCCCGCTGATGACCGTCGCCCCCGGGGCCGCCCAGAGGAAGCCGAGGAACGCGGTGACGAGGGAGAAGACGAGCCCGAAAGGGGACATCCGGAATTCGGCCCAGAACCCATGGCGCTGGGCGTAGATCTTGTGGGCGAGCTCGTGGCAGAGGAACCCGGTAAGGGCCGCCGTAGCGGCGATCAGAACGATGGAGAGGGAAGCCAGTGCGTGGAAGCCGGCACCGCTTCCTGTCAGTAGTCCGCCGCCACCGAAAAGGATGGTGAGGTCCACCGTGAGCACGACGAACGCGATCGCGAGATGGAGGATCTCGGTCCGAGAGGTGGAGACCCGCGCGACCGGCGGGGCCGCCGGCGTCCAACTGTAATAGTACGGGGGCCCGGAGCTCATGCGGTCGCCCTCGGGAGCTCGGGCCGCAAGAGCTTAACCGGCATGGGATGAGCCACGAGCTCACCGGCAATGAGGTCCCTCACCAATCGAACCCCCTCGGCGAGGCGCGGGCCCGGTCGGCTGAAGTAGGCTTCGTCCGCGACGAAGGTTCCGAGCCGCGGAGCGAGCCGCTCCACGGCGCGTCGGAGCTCGGCGTTCCGGAACTCATCGATCGTTCGTTCCACCGTGAAACTGCACGGGCTCAGGATCAGGAGGTCGATCGGCTGCGATGCGAGGTCGGACCACGTCGTTCGGATTCCCGGTGCGCCGGGGGCCGGTCCCACGGACGCGCCGCCGGCGAGTGCGACAATATCCGGGGTCCACAGGCCGGCCAGGATCGGGGGGTCGAGCCACTCCACCACGGCCACCGACGGCCGACTCCCGTCTGCGTCGATACTATGCGACACGGTACGGGCGTGGTGAAGCAACCGCTCCGCGGCGGTCGGATCGCCTAGAGCGTCCGCCACGGTCCCGACGGATTGCCAGACCTCCTCGAGCCGCCGGGGCATGAGAGAAATGACACGAGGAGCGACGCCCGCAAGCGAACACGCCGCAGTCACCTCGGCCTGGGTCACCGAACAAACACCGCAGAGGTCCTGCGTGAGCAGAAGGTCGGGTCGAAGCTCCCGGAGGAGCCCAACATCCAGCGCGTAGAGTGATTCCCCCTGTTCGCGGGCCGCCCGCACCCGGGCGTCGATCTCGAGGGAAGGCCGGTCGGCGTCCCAGGTCCGGGGATGCATCACTACGGGGAGCGAGACGACCTCCCCAGGATAATCGCATTCCGCGCTGCGACCGACCAGCTCCGCGCCGTGGCCGAGCGCGCAGAGGATCTCCGTCGCACTCGGCAGAACGGAGATGACGCGCATCGACAGCTACCTACGGTCCGACGGTCGAGTCGGGGGCCGCTTAGTTACGTTTTCGGGTCCGTGAGGGCCGACGGCGCGATGCGGGCTTGGTCGGGGCCTTGGGAACCGGTCTTGCGCGCCTCGCCGGCGCGACCCGCGCTCGAGGGGTCGGAGGAGACTTCGGTGGCTGGTCCGGCTTGGGCTTCGGGCGTTCCGGAACGCGAGGGGCTTCCACGGGAGGAGGCGGCGCAGGCAATCCGAGATGCAGGCAGAGCGCCGTCTCGCGTTCGTGCGAGAGCCCCAACCGTCGGGCCTCCTCGCGTTCCTCGTCCCCGAGAGCCTTAGCACCGGTACGGGCAAGGGCGGCTGCGTGCAGGAATCGGAGTTGCGGGTCCTCCGGGGTCCGGGCCAGCATCGCTTCGATCTCCACCCGGGCGCCGCTCCAGTCGCCGAGGTCGACCAGGGCCGCGAGCAGGTGGGCTCTCACCTCGGTCCGCGCCTCATCTTCCGCGAGCAGGGTGCGGTAGACCTCCACCTCCTCTTTCGGAAGGGAACGGGATCCCAGCACCGCGGCCTTGCCCATCCGAGCCTCGACGTCGTCGGGCCGAATCGCGAGGACCTCGTCGAAGGTCCGGTCGGCGTCCGCGAGCAGGCCCAGCGCGAGCAAGGAGCGTCCGACCCCGGTCTTGGCCGGGAGGAATCCGGGCTTCAGGTCGGCTGCCTGACGGTAGAAGCGGAGCGCGAGGGCGGGGACGCCCCATTCCAGCCAGGTCCGGGCTCGAGCAAGGATCGTGTCGAGCTGCTGTGCGCTCGGCAGGAGCCGTCGGGATTCACGAGGGGGCGCCCGCGGTCCCTCGCCAAGGAACGTCTCGAGGCCGAGCTGCCGCGCGAGCTCGGCGAAACGGGAACCCTCGACCAGCGTCCCCCCCTTGCCCACGACCTCGGCCGACAGCGCGAGGGGCAGGTGGCCGGGCGTGAGGACGACGAGGTGCACGGGGACTCCGTTCCCTGACTCGAACAGACGTCGAACCGTGTCGAGGGAGACGTTGTTCGGGTCCTCGAGGAAGGCATACAGGAAGCCGTCCCCGGTCCGCAGAATGAGCCCCTCGGGGATGGGCTTCGCCGAGTCGAGCCGCTGGCCCATCGCCTCGACGAGCGCACTCGCGAGCTCGACGAAGGGGACCGATGCCATCGTGACCTCCAAGCCCCGGTGTGTTAAATATGATGGTCGTCCAACGGCAATCGCCGTGGACCTCGCCGCGCTCTATCGGTATCTTCCCTCGCTCGAGAGCGAGCTTCGATCTTCGTACGTCCGCGAACGGCGGAGCGCCCCGGCCACCGTCCGTCCGTACCTGGATGTCGACCTCGAGTTCACCCTTCGAGGAGGCAAGCGATTCCGCGCGATTCTGGTCCTCGCCGGCTACCATATCGCTTCGGGCGCCTCGCCGCGCCCGGCCCTTTCCGCGGCCGCGGCGCTCGAACATTTCCAAAGTTGGATGTTGATTCACGACGACATCATCGACCATTCCGAGGAGCGGCGCGGGGGACCGACCGTGCACCGGGCGATGGCCTCCCTTCACCAGCGCGAGCGCAGGGTCGGGTCGAGCGAGGACTATGGTACGGGGATCGGCATCACGCTCGGGGACCTCGAGGAACCGTTCACGGTCGAGGCGCTGCTCGCGACATCGGCGCCCCCTACCGCGCGCCTGGCCGCCCTCGCGGAGTACGTCCGCATGACACGGCTGACGGCGTACGGCCAACTCCTCGACATCCGCAACGGGACGCTCGAGCCCGCGAGCGTCACGGAGGGGGACGTCCTGAACGTGCATAGGCTCAAGTCGGCGATCTACACGGTCGTTTCTCCGCTCAAGATCGGGGCGCTCCTCGCTGGCAGCCCGGCCCGACGGCTCGAAGACCTCGAAGCGGTCGGCACCGACCTCGGGATCGCGTTCCAGCTGCGGGACGACGTGCTCGGAGCGGGGTTCGACGCGGACGAATCGGGCAAGAGCGCGAACGACCTTACCGAAGGCAAGCGGACCCTGTTGGTGGTCCGCGCCTGGCAACTGGGTTCCGAGGCCGACCGGACCCGCCTCGGACGCGTCCTGGGAAATCCGACCGCTCCCGCGGAGGACGTCGAGCGCGCCCGTGGGGTGATTCGCACTACGGGCAGCCTCGACTACTCCGAGCGCCGGATCGCCGACCTCACCGAACGCGCGCTCCGGCGCCTCGCGAAGAGTCGGACGATCCGGTCCGACGCGAAACCGCTCGTGCGCGAGATCGCGGACCGCCTGGTCCGAAGAAAATCCTGAGCGGGCGCTCTACGCGCCGCCGTCGGACGAGGACTGCTGCTGGACCCCGGCCGCCTGCAACGCCTGAGAGAGCTCCTGCTGCATCGCCGTGTAGCGCTCCTTCAGGTGGTTCTCCTGCCGCTCGATGGCCTTCAGGCGTACCTCGGCCGTCTCCTTGTCCTCGGTCAGGAGGTCTTCGATCTCCTTCCGGTTCTTCGCGCGAACGAGCAAACCACCGATCGGCCGGTACACGACCGCGTCCTCGGGGACGGTCTTGAGCTCCTCGAGCGTGTGGGAGACCTCGCGGACCTTGAGCTCGAGCTGCAGGCGCTGCTGCTGGGTCGCTCCGAGTTCCTGCTGGAGCCGCTGGAACTGTTTGATGTCGTTCTGGAGCTTCGCCGGTAGAGCCACGAGCGCCTGACCCGATGGACAAGATAAGCGCTTCGGGCGATTAGGTCCGCCGGTCGCCGGGAGGGAGTACGCGACGGGAAGCCTGCGCCGTAGCGAGCGAGAGATGGACCCAACCGAGATAGGTGTTGAGCGCCGCCCGCATCGCCCCCGAGTCCCGGGCCGAGATCGTCAGTTCGAGGGTCCCCGGCGTCACGGTCCGAAGTTCCGCGCGGGAGCGGGGAACCTCTCGCGCCGCCTCGGGAAGGAGCGCCTGTTCGACCCATGCCGCGAGCTTCGGGTCGGGTAGTCGCACCGTGACGGTCGCGGACCAGTTGTCGGGTCTGCCGCTCATCGGTCGAGGTCGGGGAGAAGCCCCGCGAGGATCCGGTCCGTCTTTTCCGCGGCCGCGGTGACGTAGCTCGCAGGGTCCAGGATCGTCGCGACCTCCTCGGGGGAAAGGTGAGCTCTCACCGTCGGGTCCGCCTTGGCCCGATCCAGGAGCGACCCTCCGGTAGTGGTGCCCCGGGTAAGGGTGCGCAGGAGCTCATGGGCGTCCGCTCGGGCGAGGCCCTTCGACGTGAGCGCCAGGAGCAGGCTCTCGGTCATCACCGCGCCTCCGGACCGCGCGACCTCGGCCGCCATCCGGTCCGCATCGATGTGTAGGCCGCGGAACACCTCCGTCAACTTTCCGAGAATGTCGTCCGTGAGCAGGATGGCGTGGGGGAGGACGATCCGCTCGTTCGCCGAGTTCGCGAGGTCGCGCTCGTGCCACTGGACCATGTTCTCGAGCGGCGGCTGGGCGAAGGCTCGGACGAGCCGGGCGAGGCTCGTGACGTTCTCGGAGACGGTCGGGTTGCGCTTTTGCGCCATCGTCGAGCTCCCGACCTGATGCGCCTCGTCGAACGGTTCGGAAACCTCCGCGATCTCGGTTCGCTGCAGGTTACGTACCTCGGTGGAAAGCCGTTCGGCCGTCGCCGAGACGAGGGCGAGGAAGTTCGTGAATTCGGCGATTCGGTCGCGGCCCACGAGCTGGGTAGGAGCCTCGTCGACCCCGATCCCGAGCCGGTGCATCACGCCCGCTTCCACGGCCGGCGCGCGGGAGCCGAACGCGGCGCCCGTGCCGACCGCACCCGCCATCTTGCCGACGATCAGCCGGGGCAGGAGCTGGTCGAGACGTCGGCGGTGACGCATCACCTCCGCGGCGGCGACCGCCGCCTTGTAGCCAAAACTGATCGGCACCCCATGCTGTCCGTGAGTCCGACCCACCTCGGGGGTGGCCCGATGGCGGCGCGCGAGGTCACAAAGGACCCGGACCAGATCCGTGAGGTCGTCTCGAAGGATCCGGGCGCTCTCCGCAAGCTCGAGGGCGAGAGCGGTGTCGGTGATGTCGGCGCTGGTGGCCCCGAAATGGACCCAGCGTCCTGCCGGACCCGCCGCCTCCGCGAGAGCACGGGAGATCGCCATCACGTCGTGGCGGATCGTCTGCTCGAGAGCGTCGACCCGCTCGAGCGGGACGTGTTGAAGGTCGGCGACGCGTCCGATGGCCTCCGCAGCCTCCGGCGGCACCATGCCGAGTTCAGCCTCGGTCGCCGCGAGCGCCGCTTCGACCCGCAGGGCACGGGCGAGGCGGCTGCCGCGAGAGAAGAGAACGCGAACGTTCTCGCGTCCGTACCGGAACTCGAGCGGACAGAAAAGAGAGGCCGGGTCGTCCGTCACGGCCGGTGAGCCGGGGCTGGCTATATATCCGTTGGCGCGCGCCGCCAGGCACGCGGCTCCCCGAGGGTTAAGGGGACTCCACCGCCGGACTATTCAGGCCGTCCCTAATGCCACCGAGCGAGCGTGGATGGCCGGCATTCTGGTAGCCCTCGGGGGGAACGCGCTCCAGCGCGCGGGCAGCCGCGGGTCCTGGGAAGAGGCGCGGGCCCAGATGCACGCGACCGTCGGCGTCCTCGCCGAGATCGCTTCCGAAGGGTTCGACCTCGTGCTCACGCACGGAAACGGTCCCCAAGTGGGCGTGCTCCTACGTCAGAACGAACTCGCGGCCCGCGAGGTCCCGCCACTCCCCATGGACGTCCTCGGGGCGGAAACCCAGGGACAGGTCGGCTATCTGATCCAAACCGAACTGACCCCCGCACTGCGTCGCGCGAAGGTCGAACGGTCCGTGCTGACGGTGATCAGCCGGATGGAGGTCGCCTCGGATGATCCAGCCTTCCACCACCCTTCAAAGCCAGTCGGGCGCTATTACCGAGAGGAGGAGGCCCGCATTCTGCGCAAGCAGTCCGGGTGGGTGATGGAATACGACGGGGCCCGGGGCGGGTGGCGCCGGGTCGTTCCGTCGCCCCGGCCCTTGCGATGGGTCGAAGGGGCGGCCGTTCGGCACCTGATGCAGGCTGGCCTCGCGACGAGCTGGATCCCGGTGGTGTCGGGGGGCGGGGGTATCCCAGTCGTCCGGCGGCCGGACGGGGGCTACGATGGGGTCGAAGCGGTGATCGACAAGGACCTGGCCGCCTCCCTCGTCGCCCAAGAGCTCGGTCTCGAGACCTTGGCGATCGTCACCGACGTTCCGGGAGCCGCGGTCTCGTTCGGAAAGCCGGGGGAGCGCTGGCTCGGCGAGGTATCCATCCACGACCTCACGGGTTACTACGACCGAGGCGAGTTCGCGCGCGGTAGCATGGGCCCGAAGGTCGAAGCCGGTCTCGAGTTCCTTCGCGACGGTGGACGTCGGTTCCTGATCACGGACATCCCCTCGCTCGCGCGGGCGGTGCGCGGCGAGGCCGGGACCCGCGTCGAGGTCCCTCCCTGACCTTACGGTCCGCCGCTCACGATTCGGTCGACCCCGCTTCCGTACTGCAGGGCGCGTTTCGGTCGGCCGGCGAGTAGTTCCGGGAGTTGGCGGTGACGCGCCCACTCGCGGAAGTACGCCTTCGGCTCGGGCGAGGGAAGCCGCTGTTCGATGGGGATCGACCGGGCCGCGGCCACGAACCCGGGGTTTAGATACGGAGCATGGACGTCCCGGCCGAACTTTCGGGCGATGTGAACCGACCGGGGCCAGTCCTCCGAGACGGCCTGGTCGAGGTCCTCCGTCGACCGGCGCTCGGCTTCCCCCGGTCCGAGTCCGCGGTAATGCCCATAGCCCAGGAATAGCTCATCCGCTCCCTGGCCGCAGAGGAGTGACCCCTCCGGAGCGCGGGCGACGGCGGCCGCAAACGCCACGAGCACGCTCCTCCGAACCGGGGAGAGGCCGTCCAATTCGGAATCGACCTTCCTCGCGAGCTCCCGCACGTCCTCGGCAGTCACAACGGAGGGCCTCCAACAGAGGTTCAGGAGGCGAGCCCCTTCCTCCGCCGCTACCAGGTCCCTGCTTCCGCTCGTTCCCACGGTCGAGAGCACAAGATGGGGATGCCCGCGAAGCTCCCAGGCGATCAACGACGAGTCGACCCCACCCGAGAAGAGGATGGTCAACGGCTCGGGAGAGGACCTCCAGGGGGCCAAGGCACGGTCGAAGGTGGAGTCCAGCCGCTCGACGAGCGTTTCGGGTCCGACCACGATAACGGGAGACCTCCGTCCCCCGACGGTCCACCACCATGAACCCTTATCTGTCGCCCGGTTGCCCCTGTCTCGTGTCCTCCCGCCAGGAATTCCCCGCGCCAGGATCCCCCGTCCGACGTGCGCTCTTCGTGGACCGGGATGGGACCCTGAACCCGGACCTGCACTATCTCAAGGATGCGGGCCGGCTGGAGCTCTGCCGCGGCGTCGGGGATGCCCTCTCCCTCGCCCACGACCACGGATACCTGATCGTCTGCGTGACGAACCAATCCGGGATCGAACGGGGATTCTACACCGCGGAGGACGTCCATCGGATCCACGCTCGCTTGAACGCCCTGCTGCGGCCGCACCGGGCGCACGTGGACGCCTTCTATTTCTGCCCCCACGCGCCAGAACACGGCTGCGACTGTCGAAAGCCCCGCATCGGGCTTTTCGAGCAGGCGGGGCGCGAATGGAACATCGAGTTCGCCTCGAGCGCGGTCGTGGGGGACCGGGCGCTCGACGTCGAGGCGGGTCGGACCCTCGGCCTCCTTACGGCGCTCGTCCCGCCTCGGGGTCACCTCGAGGAGGTCGTGGCCGAGATGGCGGGCCGGGGCGTGACGTCCGACGTGGTGGCCGATTCGTTCTCCGCCGCCGTGGGCCGTATCCTCGCCCGAGGCTAGCATTTTCCAGAGCCGGCTCCGCCCTCGAAGCTGTTAAACCCTCCTTCGGTGCGCCGGCTTCGGTGCGTCGTGCTCACCCTTGTACCGGCCATTATCGCCGTACTGGTCACGTTCCTCCTCGCGGGGGGCGCCGTCTGGGCCCGCGCTCTCACGCCCACGGCCGGGGCCGTGGCGGCGGTCTTCGGGAGCCTCATCGTCGTTCTCGCCGGTTACCCTTTCCTCGCCCTCCTCATCCTGTTCGTCGGGGCGAGCGTTCTCGCGACACGCTACCGCATCGAGGAGAAGCGCCGTCAGAACCTCCAGGAGGGGAAGTCGGGCGAGCGCGGCGTATCGAACGTCATCGCCCACATCGTGCTGCCGACAGCGCTGGTCGTGGGAGCGAGCGTGTTTCCGGCGGACCTCCCGTTCTCGGCGCTCGCCCTTCTCTACACGAGCGCCCTCGCATTTGGCGCATCCGACACCTTCGCAAGCGAGTTCGGCGTGCTGGCCGGGCACGCCCGCAGCATCCTGTCGCTGCGCTCGGTCGCTCCGGGGACGAACGGAGGGGTGTCGGGCATGGGGGAGGCGTTCGCGCTCGCGGGTGCGGCGACCACCGCGGTCGTCGGGCTCGGATTGTTCGCCGTATGGAGTGAATGGCCCGCCAACGCGGTACTGTTCGTCATCGTCGCGACGCTCGCGGGATTCATCGCCTGTCAGATCGACTCGGTCCTGGGAGAGACGCTGGAGAACCGCGGATTCCTTACGAAGGGGAGCACCAACTTCCTCGGCATGCTCTCGGCAATAGGGATCGCCGCTGCCCTCGTCCTCTTGGCAGGCGGAGTCCTGTGAGCCGCGCACGGGCGGCCGGCGGTAGTGTCGTCCTCCTGTCGGGGGGAATGGACTCGGCCACCTGCCTCGCCCTCGCCGCGGTCGAGGACCGCCCGGTCCACGCGCTGACGGTCCTCTACGGCCAGCGCCATGCCCGGGAGGTCTCCTCGGCACGGGCGCTTGCACAGAAGTACCGGGTCGCGCGCCACGTCGTCCTTCGACTGCCGTTCGGGAACCTCCTCCGCTCGGCGCTCACGCACCCGGGCCTCCGAATCCCTCAGCGTGCCCCCGCCTCGGGACGGATCCCCTCGACGTACGTTCCGGCCCGAAACACCATACTCCTTTCGGTCGCGCTCGGCTACGCCGAGAGTAACGGTCTCGAGGCGATCTACCTCGGGGCGAACGCCATCGACTACTCTGGCTATCCCGACTGTCGACCCGAATACCTCCGGGCGTTCGAGCGGCTCGCCCGCCTCGCGACCCGCGCGGGGGTCGAGGAGGGAATCACGGTCCGCGTACGCGCACCGTTGCTGAAGATGTCGAAAGCGGAGATCGTGCGGACCGGAGAGCGCCTCGGCGTGCCGTGGGAATTGACCTGGAGCTGCTACCTCGGCGGGCGAAGTCCGTGCGGACGTTGCGCCTCCTGCCGGCTGCGCGCACGGGGGTTCCGAGAGGCTGGGATCCCCGACCCAGCAGGGCCCCGGTCCTAGGCCGCGGGAGCGGGCGCGACGGGCGGCACCGGCGACGTGCAGGCCGAGCAGCGCGTCGCCGCGATCGGGATCACCGTCAGGCATTCCGGGCAGGGACGGGTGGTGGGCGTGGCCTTCGCGGCCTTGCGGTCCTGGCTGATTTGGTACGGGTAGGCGATGAGGAAGAACACGACCAGCATCAGGATTAGGAAGTTGATCACCGCGCCGAGGAGGGCGCCGCCGAGAAGCGAGCTTCCGTTGATGGTCAGCCGACCGATCGAAGCGAAGTTGGTCCCCCCGGCCGCGCCGATCAGCGGGTCGATGATGTCCGTGACCAAGGCACCGATGAGCGCGACGATCGCCAAACCGACCACGAAGGCCACGGCCATCGAGATCAGGCTACCCGAGAACAGGAACTTCTTGAACGCAGCTACGACTCCCATGAGGCCGCCCTTGACGGCGGGAACAGGGGATGGTTTTAAAAAGATTCCCGCTGGCCGACTCGTTCGAGCATCGAAATCCTCGCCGGGGCAACGGGGCGACCGTGGATACGGCCGGCATCCCCCGTCCGGCCATTCGATGGGCCCCTCGGGCTCGCTACCGACGGGCCAGCGTCCCGTCCGCTGGCGAGCATGGAGGACTACATCGCGTCCAGAGGGACTACGCCGAGAAGGTCGAGGGCATTACCGAGCGTCTGACGCATCGCGGCCACCAGCGCGATTCGGCTGGCCCGTTCTCCGGTCGACCGCAGTACGGGGACAGCGTGGTAGAACCGGTTGAACTGGTCAGCGAGGTCATGAGCGTATCCGGCCACCGCGTGGACATGGCCCGTCCGTGCCGCGTACGCGACGGTGCGCGGGAAGCGGGAGAGGATTCGGACGAGCGCCCTCTCTTCCGGATGCGTCAATTGGGCCGCATCGAACGGATACGGGGGTCGAGCCGCCTCCCCCTTCCGTAGGACGCTGGAAGCACGGGCGTAGGAGTACTGGAGGAAGGGGCCGCTGCGGCCCTCGAAGGAGAGAGCGTCCTCCCAGCGGAAGACGACCGGCTTTTCCGGTGCGACGCGGAGGATATGGAAGCGGAGGGCACCGGTGGCCACCGCTTCGGCGATCGCCTCCACCGCGCTCTCGTCGAGGTCCTCCCGCCGGATCAGGACCTCCTTTCGGGCCCGGTCGACCGCCTCGGCCAGGAGGTCGTCGAGCCAGACCGCCGACCCGCCGCGGGTCGACATCCGGCCTCCCTCGGGAACGGTGATGTCCTGGTAGATGAGGAACTCCGGACGCCGAACCTCGCCGACCTCTGCGAGGAGAGCGTCCAGGGTCCGGGCATGGAGCTGGTGGTCTTGGCCGAGGACGTCCACGACGCGGTCGAAGCGACCGAACTTGGCGAGATGGTAGGCGACGTCCCGAGTAACGTATAGGCTCGTGCCGTCGCCGCGCTGGAAGACGACGTGCGTTGACTCCTTAGGTAGACCGTAGGTGGTCGTGTCGATCGCCCAGGCCCCATTCTCCTCCTCGACCGCGTGTGGGGCCCTTCGCAACCGCGCGAGTACCCGCTCCACGGAACCGTCCCGAACGAGGTCGGATTCCCAGACGAACTCGTCAAAATGGACCTGAAGCCGGGCCAGCGAAGCCAGCATCCCGTGAAGGATCGTCTCTGCGAGTCGCCGGTGCTCCGGGGGCGCCCGACCGGCCTCGATCTCCCGGATGAGGGCCGCGACCTCTTCGCGAGCTTCCCCGTTCTCCTTGAGGAGGGCGCTGACTGCCGGGTATGGGCGTCCGAAGTGAAGGTCTCCCTTTTCGTCCGGCGTCTCCTTGCCCTCGACGGTCGCCCGGACGGCGGCGGGCCAGGACTCGCGGGGCTTGGACCATATCCACGTGATCATCGTGGCCTGCCGACCCATGTCGTCGACGTAGTACTGGGTCGTGACCTGCGAACCCGCGGCCCGGGATACCCGGGCTAGCGTGTCCCCGATGATCGCGTTGCGCACCCGCCCCACGTGGAACGGGCCGGTCGGGTTCGCGCTCGTATGCTCGACACACGCACTTCCCGGGATCCCGGTCCCATGGCCGTAGACAGGGCCGAGAGAGAGAGCGAGGCCGAGGGTCGTCTCGGTCAACCACCGTGCGTCGGCGACGAAGTTCACGTAGGCGCCCTTCGCATGGATGGAAGCGACGAGCGGCGACTGGGGGAATGCCTCGGCCAGCGCGGCGGCGATCTCGCCCGGCGCTCGGCGGACGGCCTGGGCCATGCGGTGCGCGGGGAACGCGGCGTCTCCTTCGGGGCCGCCGTCGAGGTCGAGCTGGGTGCGCACCGTATCCGCGGAGAGCGTGAGGCCGGCGAGGGAAGCGGATCGGACGAGACCCTCGACGACCGCGTCGACGAACGGCGCGTACGGGTCTCGGGGCGGAGACGCGGAAGAGGATGGCGAGCTCACGACCGATCCCTTCCGATAACCGCTTTAGCTGAAGTGGTGTCTTAACGCTTCGCGATGGCGGTCCTTCTCGTGCGCTACGGAGAGCTGGCGCTCAAGTCTCCCCCGGTCCGGCGGGAGTTCGAGAACTCTCTGCGTCGGAACATCCTGGACCAGTTCGTACGGGAAGGGATCACGGGCCGTCTGCGGTCGGACCGAGGCCATCTCTATGTGGAGGCCGATGCCCCCGATCGCGCCTTGCGGGTCCTTTGCCGTGTCTTCGGCGTCACCTCGGTGAGCGAAGTGCACGAGGTCCCCACCGATCGGGGGGCCATCCGGGATCGATTGCTCGAGCTCGCGGACCCGCGCCTCGTTTTCGGGGCACGGTTCGCGGTGCGCGCCCGTCGCACCGGACAACATCCGTTCACGAGCCAGGAACTGGCGAGGGACCTGGGAGGCGATGTCCTGGAACGATTCGCCGACAGGAATCTGTCGGTCGACCTCGAACATCCCACCGTGGAACTGTTCGTGGAGGTCCGAGGGCCGCGCACGTATCTTTACTTTGACCGGGCCCAAGGCCCGGGGGGCCTACCGCTCGGCGTCGCAGGACGACTCGTCGCGCTCATCGACGGCCCGCGCGGCGCGCTCGGCGCGTTCCTCATGATGAAGCGTGGGTGCCGCGTCGCGATGGTCGCGGTGCCTGCGGGAGAGTCCCTCGCTCGAGAGACGCTCACGCGGTTCGACCCCGCTGCCCAGGTCACGAGCGCTCCCTCAGAACCCGCGGCCTACGCGAGCGCCCTTGCCTCGCTCGCCGAGAGTTGGCGAGCGGACGGCGTGGTGGTCCCGATCCCGGTCGAGGAGTACCCGACCGAACGAGAACGTTGGGGGGACCGGGTCCTCTTTTCTCCCACCGTGGGATTGAGCGACGCTGAGGTCGACGATCGATGGAAGCGCGTGACGGCGCTCGCCGCGTGACGCAGCGCCAGCTCGCGGTCGCGGACGAGGCATCGAGCGAAGCCCCGCCGCCTCCGGTCGCGCCGTGGGCCGCATCCCCCGAAATGCCTCCTCCGCCCTCGCCTCCGCTTCCTCCGATCTCCCACGAGCCATCGGACCTCGCCCTTCGGGACCGCCAGGCCCGCTGGATGCGCGAGCGGGCCCGCTTCGAGGCGGCCGACCACAAACCGGTCCCTCCGGGTGAAGGACCGAAATAGGGCCACCGGTTCGGGCCGGAGGTGAGTGCGGGGGCCGGACCGACTCTCACCCGACTCGTCGACACGTTGTTCCCGGGATTCCCCG
>JBEKJT010000029.1:0-17373 GCA_050011075.1 Thermoplasmata archaeon | reverse complement strand
GAAGCGTTTCGGAAGCTTCACCGCGCTCGACCACCTTACCCTCAAGGCCGAAGGGTCGAAGTGTGTGGGATTCCTCGGCCCGAACGGTGCCGGGAAGACCACGACGCTGAAGATGTTCACGGACCTGATCTTCCCCTCGGAGGGAGAGGCGTTCATCAACGGCGTTTCGGTGCAGAAGGACCGAAAGCGCGCGCTCTCGGTGTGCGGCGACCTCATCGAGACCCCCGAGATCTACGCTTCGCTCACTCCGCGCGAGGCGCTGGAGATGAGCGGGGCGCTCCGCGGGATGCGCCCGGAGGAGATCCGATCCCGGTCGACCGAGGTCGTCGAGGAGGTCAAGATGTCGGAATGGATCGACCAAAAGGTCGGTCGATTCTCTAAGGGAATGAAGCAGCGGGTGAACATCGCGGCGTCGCTCCTCTCGGACCCGGAGGTCGTGATTCTCGACGAACCGAGCACCGGGCTCGACCCCCGCGGAATGGCGGAGGTCCGCAGCATCGTTCGCAACCTGAAGAAGGAGCACCGACTGATCTTCATGAGCAGCCACATCCTGAGCGAGGTCGTGGACGTGTGCGATGAGGTCGCGCTCATCGACCGGGGAAAGTTGCTCTTCTACGATACCCTGGCGAACGTCGGCCACCGCCTCGGCGGGGGGGTCCGGGCCGTGGAAGCCGAGTTCGTCGCCC
Source organism: Thermoplasmata archaeon (assembly GCA_050011075.1). Lineage (GTDB taxonomy): Archaea > Thermoplasmatota > Thermoplasmata > Lutacidiplasmatales > UBA184 > Lutacidiplasma. Next base: position 16,687 of record JBEKJT010000029.1, on the reverse strand, counting down.
CCTTGGATGATGTCGTCGTAGCCGGCACGATCGCCTCCCTGCCCGAGGTCGCGGGCTGGTCGCGGGTCGACGCGCAGCGAATCACGCTGCAGGTCAAGGGCGGTCCCACCGAGCAGGCCCACCTCCTCCAGCGTCTCGCGGCGCTGCAGCTCGGCTTGGTCAATTTCCGGGAATCGCGCAGCGCCCTCGAGGAGGTCTACCTGAGGGAGATCTCCGTGGGGGACGCATGAGCGTCCCCACGGTTCCGTCGGGCCCGGGAGCTACGCTCGCGGGCGGGGACGGCACCCTCGGCGCCGTCCCCGGGACGGTCCGCCAGGCGTTGATCCTCTCGCGGTACCAGCTCCGCGATTACCTTCGGTCCCGCCGCTTCGTCCTCATGATCTCCCTCGTTGCGATCGTCGGCACGATCCTGACCACGCTCGTCGCGTACTATCGGCCTGCGGGGCTCATCGACAACGCGAACAACTTCTACGGAGCCCTGTGGGCCGGCGGCGCGACGTTCCTCATCCTGTTCGCGGGCATCATCTTCGGCGGCGACGCGATCGCCGGAGAGTTCCAGAACAAGACCGGCTACTTCCTGATGGGTCTCCCGGTCAAACGCACGACGGTCTATGCGGGGAAGTACCTCGCCGTCCTGATGGCCTCGGTCGTCTCGATCCTCGTCTACCTGGCGATCGTCATCGGCAACGCCGCCTATTACCTGGGCGGCGGGGCTGTTTCGGACGTCGGCTCGCTCTTCGCCTCGTTCGCTCTGGCGCTGCTCTACCTCCTGGCCCTGATGGGATTCGTCTTCCTGTTCAGCTCGCTGTTCAAGACCAGTCTCTACGCGGTCCTCGTGGTCGCCGTGATGTTCCTCATCGGGTTCAGCATCATCCAGGGCGTGGTGACCTCGCTCACCAACACCGAACCGTGGTTCCTGCTCTCCTATGCGAACAGCGTGATCGCCTACCCGCTCACCGGGGTACCCGCCCATGTCGTTCACAGCCGGTTCACCGGGACGACCTACTATCCGACGTACTTCGAAGGGATCGCCGTGATGTTCGGGTACTTCATCCTCACGACGATCGGCGGCCTCTTCCTCTTCGAACGGGAAGAGTTCACGTGACCCGGGCTCCGGGGGCCGACGGGTCAGGCCCGGTTCGCCTCGGCGCGGAGCCGCGGGGTGACGTAGAGCGCGAGGATCGCACCGGCGGGTAGCGAGGGCGCGACCAGGATCGTCCATACGACCAGCGGGCTCGAGCTCGCCGCGATCACAGCCCCACCGAGCGCGGGCGCGAGCAGTTGCCCAAGCCCGACGATCGCGAAGAACACCCCATTGTAGGCCCCGATCTCGGTAGCGGGAGCCAGGTTCGAGGGGAGGGTCGTGGTCGGGATCGACCCGAGATTCTCGCCGATCGTGAGCACGAAGACGACCACGAAGAACGCCGGGATGAGGGCCAGCGACCACTGTCCCACGATTCCGAAGAGGAGGAACCCGCCGGCGTATCCCGCGAGCCCCAGGAGGAAGAGCGACGTGTGGCGGTGACCGAGGGACGCTCGGGTCATCGGCGCCTGACCGAAGACGACCACGAGGCCGTTCAGGGCGAGGCCGGCCCCGAGGATCGCGTACGGGATGCCGAGGACCGTATTGACGTAGAGCGGGAAGATCGTGCCCCACTGCCCCACCGTGAGCTCGGCGAGCGCGACGGCACCGCACAGGGCGAGGAACGGGCGGTCGCGTGCGAGGATCGTCAGGCTGTCCCGCATCGAGCCACTGCGCGTCGCTCCGACGACCGGCGCCGCAGCCGCCGAGGCCGCCGTTCGCCGCAGGTCGTAGGGGGACGGGTCGAGAAAGAGGGCGAGGAATCCGGTGCTGACGAGCAACACGCCCCCCGCGAGCAGCGCGACTTCCACGAAGCCGACGAACCCGATGAGGACCCCGCCGGTGAAGACCCCGACCGTGAACCCGACGTTCCACCCGATGCGGACCCACGTATATCCCATGGTCCGGTCGGACCCCTCGGCGAAATCCGCGACGTACGCCGAGATCGCCGGGCCGGCGATGGTGCCGACGACCTGGACCGCGGTAGCCAGGACCAGCACGCCGACCAGGGTGTGCGCCCGCATCGCTTCGGATAGCCCGAGGATCGCACCGGCCTCGGCCACGAGGGCGGAGAGGAAGACCCGGCGTCGGCCGATGCGGTCGGTCAGGAGCCCGGAGAACGGGACGACGAGCAGCGGCGTGACGCCCGTGAGGGCGACCAGGAGGCCGATCTCGGCGTACCCGACCTCGAGAACGTTCCGTAGGTAGAGGACCAGGAAAGGGAGGACCAGGCTTACGCCGGTCGCCCGCACGACCGCGCCGAAGCCGAGCCAGCGCACGTTGTGGTCCACCGACGGCCCCCTCGAGAAGGGCCGCCGAGAGAAGCGCTCTCCAAAGGCTTATGGGTCGAACCTCGGTCGTGAGCCGGGACGATGGGCGACCAGGACCTGTCGAACGAGCTCGCAGGGCAGGGCTACCAGCTCGTCGGTAAGCACAGCGCGGTCAAGATGTGCTACTGGACGCGCGAGTCGATCGTGCGCGGTCGGGACTGCTACAAGGGCCAGTTCTACGGTATCGAGAGCCACCGGTGCCTTCAGATGTCCCCGGCGATCGATTCGTGCAACCTACATTGTCGCTTCTGCTGGCGCAACCAGGGCTGGGAGAACGATGCAGTCATGCCGGAGTACGACGACCCCGAGACGCTTCTCGACCGGTCGATCGAGGCCCAGCGTCGGATCCTTTCCGGTTTTAAGGGCGACCCCGCGGTCGAGCTCGACCGCTGGGAGGAATCCCAGCGACCGAAGCACATCGCGATCTCCCTGACCGGCGAGCCGACGCTCTATCCGAAGATGAACCGGTTCCTGGAATTGTGCCACGAGCGCGGTATCACGACCTTCCTGGTGACCAACGGCACGAATCCGGATGCGCTGCGCGCGCTCGACCCGCTTCCGACCCAGCTCTACGTTTCTGTCACAGGCCCGAACCCCGAGGTGTTCCGGCGCCTGACGCTCCCCGCCTACGACGACGCGTTCGAACGGTTGCGGGAGTCGCTCTCGATCGTCCGAGACCTGAAGACGCGACGGGTCGTTCGACACACCCTGGTGAAGGGCTGGAACCTCGGCTGGGTCGACGCGTACGCCGAGCTCGACCTTCTTGCCCGGCCCGACTTCATCGAGCCGAAGGGCTACGTCTACATGGGGAAATCGCGCCAGCGCCTGGGGCGGGACCACGTCCCCTCCCACGAGGAGGTCGGCGCGTTCGCCGTCCGACTGGCCCGTCGGACGGACTACCTGGTCCTGGACGAGTCCCCGGATTCCAAGGTCTTCCTGCTGGGTCGGAGTGCCGAAGGACGATTCCTCCCGGGGCAAGGCGGGGAAGGGAGAACGCTACCGATGGTCACGGCGTAAGAAGGCTCAGATCGGACGCCAGCTCAGGATCGACACGAACACCGCCGCCCCCAATCCGAGGCCGATGACGATGTACGGGTTGATCTTCAGCGCCCGGGTCTCCTCCATGTCGTAGTACTGGATGAGCCCCGCCGCGCTCGAGAAGCCCCGCTGTTTCTTTTCCGGCATCCAACGGCCTCGAGCGCAAATGTCCTATTTAAGGGCTCACGGGGGCCGGGAACTCACCGACGCCACGAAACACCGCCGAGGTCGAACACCGAGTCCTCCAGCGCGTCGTGGACTCGGCCGAGGACCCCGCCACCGACGCTGTTGGCCCCTCCGTTCAGGAAGCGGTCGATCATGCTTCTCGGAGGGGCGATCCGAACGGTCTTTCGGGACGGGACGCCGGTCGCGGCCGCGAGCTCCTCGAGGGCCGATTCCCGGTCGGCCAGCGCATCGACCAGTCCGAGCTTGAGCGCTTGTTGGCCGGTCCAGAACTCTCCGGTCGCGAGCGCGCGGATCTCCTCGACAGGTCGATGCCGTTCCTGGGCCACGAGGCCGACGAACGCGTCGTAGCTCTCCTGGGTGATCCCTTGGAGCTTCGCGCGTTCCTCCTCCGTCAGCGGCCGATAGCCCTGGAACGCGTCCTTGTGGACCCCCGCATGGAGCAGCTCGACCGAGATGCCGAGCCGCCGGACCAGCTCCCGGACCGCGAAGTGGGCGTAAATGACCCCGATGGAGCCGACCGTCGACTCCGGATACGCGAAGAGCCTACGCCCTCCGAGCGCCGCCATATAGGCGCCCGAGGCGCCGACCGACCCGATCGACACGAAGACCGGCTTCGCCTGGTTCAGCCGTTTCACGGCCAGGTAGAAGTCGAGGGAGGCGACCGACTCGCCGCCCCCGCTCGAAATGTCCAGTAGCACGCCCCGCACGCGACGCCGGTACCGTAGTCCCCGAAGGAGCCGAAGGTACGGCTCGACCGAACGTTCGCGGATCGTACCGCGGAACTGCACCTGGGCCAGGATCTCTCGCATGAGCCGCGTTCGGACGACCGAGGCCCGGACTCGATATAACCCGCGCTGGCGACCATGGAGCCGCTCGATTCAAGTATGGGTGGCTCCGAATCGACTCCGTGCGCCTCCTCCTGCGCCCCCAATGGCCGGTCCTCGCGCTCCTCCTCCTTGCCCCGTCGATCCCCGAGCTGCTCACCGGTTCGACCCCGATCTCGACGCTCTTTTTCGACCCACCCGCTTTCGCGATCAACTTCCTCGGGATCGTCGGTCTGTACGGCACGGGCGCCCTGTTGGTCCGCGAGTTCGCGGTCTATTTTCGGAAGGGATGGGCCTCGATCCTGCTTCTCGGCGCGGCCTACGGCATCGTCGAAGAAGGTCTCGCCGTCCACACGTTCTTCGCTCCTCCCGGGACCGTGGTCGGGGCGCTCGGGTCCTACGGTCATCTTTTCGGCGTGAACTGGTTGTGGGCGCTCGGACTCACCGTCTTCCACGCCACCTACTCGATCGCGCTGCCGATCCTGCTCACGCAGCTCTGGTACCCCGCCTCGAAGGACGCTCGATGGCTCGACCGTGGCCTGGTGGGTCTGGTCGCCTTCGTCTACCTGTTCGTCGTGGTCCTCTTCTCCATAGTGGTCGGTCACGGTCCCACGCCGTTCGCCCTTGCGTTCTTCCTCGGAATGATCGCGGTACTCCTGGCGCTCGCTTACGGCGTGCCCGGGAACCTGTTGTCGGTCCGTCCCGGCCCGCGCCGAATCGGGAAGCTGGGGCTCGCCCTCGCCGGAACGCTCGAGTTCGACGCCTGGCTCGTCGTGCTGTTCTTCTCAGGCACCGGGCGGGTCCCGGCATGGGCCGCGGCCGCGCTTCTCATCGTCACCAATCTCGCCGCGCTAGGGCTCGTCCTCCGTCGGGTCGGGTCGGTTGACCTCGAGCGGTCGAAGTTCTATTTCGCGGTCGGGATGCTTTCAGTCCTCTTCGCGTTCGACGTCATCGTGGAGTTCAGCATTCCCGGTATCCTCGCGGTGAGCGCCGTGTTCGCCTACCTGCTCTACCGCCTCGGGGGGACCCTCGCCCGCCGGGCCGCCACGGCGGCCGCTCCCCGCGGGAGCCCGAATTCCCTCACGTAAGGCGAGTTCGCCGGGGCGCTCCGCACTCCCTGACCTACGCGTGGCGTCGGAGGAAGTCGGCGACGATCCGCATGTAGCGGTCGCGCTCTTCCCAGAAGGCGACGTGCGAACTTTCGTCGAAGACCGCGAATTCTGACCCGCGGAGGTGCTCGTGAATCGCTCGGGCGACGGCGGGCGTAATCTCATCGTACCGTCCCGCCGTGACCAGCGTAGGAACCCGGATCTCTCCGAGTCGGTCGGTGACGTCGTAGTCGCGGATCGTACCGATGATCGTGAACTCGTTCGGACCGTTCATCGTACCGTACTTGGGCCGACTGATGTGTTCGAGCGAGTACGCGAGCTCCTCCGGCCAGGGCCAGAGGCGACAAACGTGGCGCCGGTAATACTCCATGGCCGCGGCGACATACTCCGGATGCTCGTACTCTTCCTTCGCCTCGTGACGCTCGAGCACTTCCAGGATCGGGGCTGGGAGCTCTCGTTTCAGGCGCTGCATCTCGCGCACGGTGAAGGGAACGTTGACGAGCCCGCTCGCGCTCACCAGGGACCTCAACTGGCCGCCGTGGGCCAGGGCGTAGGCGATCGCGAGCATTCCTCCGTAGCTCGAACCGACCAGGTGGATTCGCCCGAGATGGAGGGCGCGGCGCAGCTCCTCGAGGTCGGCCACGTCCCGTTCGACCGTGTACTCCTGCGGGTCGCGGACGAGGTCCGAGCGCCCACAGCCGATCTGGTCGTAGAAGACGACCCGATAGCCGAGCGGAGCAAGGTCGATGAACGGCAGAAGGTAGTCGTGCGTCGCTCCGGGCCCCCCGTGGAGGACGACGACCGTTCCGGCCGGCCCCGGGTCACCGACGCTTTTCCAGTACAGCCGATAGCCGTGGATCGTCTCGAACCCTTCGTGAGTGGTCGTGGGCCAATGCGGCACCCCCGGACGAGGTCTTGGACCTATTTGGCGCCCGACGGTCCTGGACTTACAACTCCCCCGGCGTCACTCGCTTCGCCGGACGCGGGCGGCGTCTTCCGCCGGGCGGCGGGTCTAGATCCCGGAGTCCCGTGGGGACCGGAGTGGGTTGAAAGTTCGGGACCCCGTTCGTTCGGCAGAGGACAGCGCTCTCGGTCGCGGGACGGTAGGTCAACGCGTTCATCGAGCAGGAGGAGGCACTCCCATGACATGGTCGGAACGCACTGGGGCAGCTCACGAGGGGTGAGCACCCCGGGAGCGGCGTTCAGTCGACGCAACTGATTTCCGCGAACGCTCCCGTTCGGAGTGATGGCCTTCGCTCGGCCGAACGTGGATGTCCGGCGACCCCCCCCGGAGTTCGATGCGCTCATCGAGTGGTTCGAGTCGGTCAATTACCGCCTCGTCCTACTCGAGGAGTACGCGCTCAGCGAAGTCCAGGAAATGGTTCGGGTCGTCGCCGACGCGGTGGCACTTCACGGCCGCATCGAGGACCCGGTCCTGTCCGCGCTCCCTCGGACCTCTCCGGAGGAAGAGACGCTCGTTCGGATCCTCGTTGCGGACCACGCTTGGTACCGGACGTCGGTCGAACAGTTCGAGTGGCTCCTTTCGATCGTTGTGAAGGACGATCACGGGGGGCACCGCCAGGCTCTCGGCCAGTACGGGCGGATCTTTTCGGAATCGTTGCGACGACATCGTGCGGACGAGCGGGAGCTGGCGCGACGGGTCGCCGCCGTGACGCTCCCGGACCGTGCCCCTTCCGTTGCGGGAAACCGTAAGTAGCCGTCCCGCAAGACGGCCATGAGCCCGATGCCGGAGAAAACAGGCGAAGCCGTCTGGGTGGAGAAGTACCGTCCGGCCTCGCTCGCGGAGATGGTCGGCCAGGAGGCGATCGTCCCTCTGCTGCGCGCGTACGCAGAGAAGCGGTCGATGCCTCATCTCCTGTTCGCGGGTCCGCCCGGCACAGGGAAGACCACCGCGGCGCTCGCGCTCGCCCGGGACCTCTTTGGCTCGGAGTGGCGACAGAACTTCCTCGAGCTGAACGCGAGCGATTCGAGGGGGATCGACACCGTCCGGACGACGATGAAGGAGTACGCCCGCACCTCGCCGTTCGGGGCCGTCGGGTTCAAGATCCTGTTCCTTGACGAGGCGGACAACCTGACCTCGGAGGCCCAGGCCTCGCTCCGTCGCATGATGGAGCGCTACTCGGGTTCGTGCCGATTCGTCCTCTCCTGCAACTACTCTTCCCGCATCATCGATCCGATCCAGTCCCGGTGCGCCGTCTTTCGATTCCGGGCCTACACCACCGAGGCGGTCCGTTCCCAGGTCGAGCGGGTAGCGAAGGGTGAAGGCAAGAAGGTCACCTCCGAGGCGATGGAAACGATCCTGACGGCGAGCGCGGGCGACATGCGCCGCGCGATCAACCTGTTGCAGCTGACCGCGACGCGGGCCGACACCGTCACCGCAGAGACCGTGAAGGAGTACGCGACCGTCCCGCTCCGCCGAGAGGTCGAGGGGATGCTCGGGGCGGCCCTGACCGGAAGTTTCCTCGACGCGCGGGACCGCCTGTACCGGCTCTTCACGGAACGCGGCGCGTCCGGGGAGGAGATCCTGCGCGCGATCCACAGCTATCTCCCCGATATCGGAGACGCGGTGCTCCCGGCGCGCGAGAAGGTGCGCCTCCTCGAGTACCTTGGCGAGGTCGACTTCCGTCTCGCGCAGGGTGCCTCCGACCGGATCCAGCTCGAAGCCGTGCTCGCCCATCTCGCGGCCGGGCGCCCCGGCGGGAAGTGAGGCGACCCATGGTCCAGCAGCGGGACGTGGGAGAGAAGCCGCGCGTCCACCGTCAGGCGGTAGCCGTCGGGGAGCTTGCCCTGCGTTCTTCGACGCGTCGAGCGATCCGACGGGGAGCGGTCGAGAAGGGGGACCCGATCGCCGCGGGAGAGCTCGCCGGCCTGCTCGCGATGAAGCGCACGCCCGAGCTCATCCCGCACTGCCACACGGTCGCCCTCACCCAGAGCGGCGTGACCCTCACGGTTTCGGCCCGCGGCGTCCGCGTCCGAGCGCAGGCGAGCACGGTCGATCGTACGGGGGTCGAGATGGAAGCCCTCGTGGGGGCGAGCATCGCCCTCCTGACCGTATGGGACATGGTCAAGTACCTCGAGAAGGATGCGCAGGGCCTCTATCCGGCGACCTCGCTCGGCCCCGTCCGGGTTAAGACCAAGCGAAAGAGCGGAACGGAGACACCATGACCGAATCGCATCCTACCGCGAGCGCCGCGAACCGCCACCACCTGGGAGGGGACCGCGTCCTGGGGTTCGTGATCCTCTCGGTGTCCGATACCCACACCGAGAGCGACGACCCGTCCGGCCATCTCGCCCGCGACCTCGTCACTCAGGGGGGCCACAAGGTCCTCCGCTACGCGTTGGTCGCCAACTCGATCGCCGACGTCCGGGAGAAGCTCGAGCCGTGGCTCGCGGAGCCCACGGTCGAGGCCGCGATCACGGTCGGCGGCACCGGCGTGAGCTCGCGTGACCTAACGGTGAACGCCCTCGAGACCATGGGAGGCCGGAAGCTCGAGGGGTTCGGGGAACTCTACCGGTCGCTCAGCTTCGGCGAGGTGGGGCCGCTCGCACTGATCAGCCGTGCCTCCCTCTTCGTGCTCCGCGGAAAGCCGGTCTTCGTCCTACCGGGCAGCGAGCGGGCCGTCCGCACGGCCATTGAGAAGCTGATCCTGCCAGCGACGATCCACCTGGTCGAGGAACTCGAGCGCTGACCCGACCCGTGCGGACGGTGACCTAGCGGCTGAGCCGCAGGGCCCCGAGCGGCGGCGGCCCGGGGTCGAGCAGTTGCCGAGGGACGCCCTGCATCCGACAGAAGTCGGCCCACGCCGAGTTCGCGTCGACGTGGTGAGCCAGGAGGATCCCCTGCGGGGTGAGCGCCTCCCAGGCGGCGCGCAGTTCGAATCGGGCCCGGGACGCGTCCGGCCCGTTGTCGTAGAAGAAGAGGTCGACTCCCGAGGAGGAGGCGAGGATCTCCCGTAGGCGGTCCTCCGAATTCCCGAGGGCGAGCGTCCAGCGGGAACGCAAGGACGGGGCGACGAACTGACCGACCCCCACATCGCGGACCCCACTTACCCGTCCGTTCGTCGGGCCCGGCCCGAGCGAGGTGAGCTCTCCGAGCCGGTTCGCATCGAGGGCCGCGAGGATCCATGCTGTCGAGTACCCGGGGCGGACCCCGGTCTCGACGACTCGACGGGGTCGTGCGGCGCGGACGATAAGGTACAGCAGGGCGCCTTGCGGAAGCTCCCGTGTGAACGCAGCTCCCGCCCCGCGCTGCAGGAGCAGGTCCGGGAGCTCGCTCTCCTTGAGCTCGCGGCGAAAGCCCTGGAGCTCCGCGGGGCTAGCCTCCGTAAGCTGGGAGATCTTGTCGAGCGAGGCCTGACGGAACAGGAGCATACGGTGTCGGATCCCTTTCCGAGCGGCCGGAGATACCACGGCGGGTCGGGGACTGGTTCGGTCCACATAGGGAACGGCGTCGCCGACGCGGGGACCCCGTTCGGTCGCCGGAACGCGAACGCCTCCCGATCCGGGAGATAATGACACGACGTCGGGAATGCTCGTCGCTACAAAATCTGTTCGGCGCCGGAATCGGATTCCGCGTGCGCGGCGGCACCGGAAGTCACCACGCCAACGCGCGATGAAGTGGACGAAAGTGAGGAACTTTATAGGGCATGAGACTCGAGGGGATTGGAGAAGTTCCATGGCGGTCCAAGAGGTCGGCGGGAGCAGCTACGACAAGTTCGCCCAGGAGAACGGCGCGGTCGTCATCGATGTGTGGGCCCCCTGGTGCGGTCCTTGCCGAATGGTCTCCCCGATCGTCGATCGCCTGAGCGAGAAGTACAAGGGCAAGGTCGCCTTCGGGAAGATGAACTCCGACGACAACGGCGAGAAGGCCGGGGCGCTCGGGATCATGAGCATCCCGACCTTGCTGTTCTACAAGCAAGGGAAGCTCGTCGACCGGATCGTCGGGGCATACCCCGAAGAAGTCATCGACGAGCACATCCGCAAGCTGCTCTGACTCCACCGCCCGGGGGACGGGCGTCGCCGCCCGAGGGCGGCCGTCGTGGCCTCTCGGACCGCCCCGGAGGCATGTAGAGCCCTTCGCGTAAGCGGGGCCGCATGAGCGCCTCTCCTGCGGACCTCCAGCTCGCTCGGTACTCGTTCCAACGCAAGCTCGACGAGATCGCGGCGTGCAAAGGCCGGGCGACCGAACTGATCTCGCTCTACGTCTCGCCGGGGAAGCAGGTCTCCGACGTGATGGCGTACCTGCGGAACGAGTACGCCCAGAGCTCGAACATCAAGAGCCGGACCACCCGCAAGAACGTGATGTGGGCGATCGAGTCGCTCATGGGCCGGGTACGCCAGTTCAAGGAACCGCCGTCGAACGGCGTCGCCTTCTTCGTGGGGAGTAAGGCGATCGGCGCCGACAAGTCCGAGCCGGTGACGTTCATCGTCGAACCACCCGAGCCACTCAACACCTACCTTTACCGGTGCGACTCGTCGTTCTTCCTCGACCCGTTGCTCGCGATGGTCCACGAGCCGGACACCTGGGGCCTCATCGTGATGGACCGGGCCGAGGCGACCCTCGGGCTCCTGCGCGGAAAGCGGGTCGAGGTACTGCGCAACAAGCAATCGCTCGTCCCGAGCAAGCACGGCCGGGGTGGTCAGTCCGCACATCGCTTCGAGAGGCTGATCGAGCACGCCGCTCACGAGTTCTTCGTCAAGGTCGGAGAGATGGCCAACGAACTGTACCTGCCGCGAAAGGACACGATCAAGGGGATCCTTCTTGGCGGGCCGGGGGCGACGAAGGAGTACTTCTACAAGGAAAGCTACCTTCACTACGAACTGCAGCAGAAGGTCGTTCAGCCGCTGTTCGACACGGGCTACACGGACGAGTATGGGCTGAAGGAGCTGGTCGAGAAGGCGACCCAGACCCTGCACGGCCTCGAGATTACCGAGGAGAAGAAGATCATCCAACGGCTCTTGAACGAGATCCGGAAGGCTGAGACGGGACTCGCCGCGTACGGGCCGAACGACGTCAACCATGCGCTCGAACTTGGGGCCATCGACACTCTATTGGTCTCCGAAGGGCTCCGACAGCAGCGCGTCACCTTCCGATGTACGGCCTGTAGCAACGAGTTCGTCCGCACCCTGCCGGACGCCGAGGTAGATAGGCTGCTCGACGGGCCGTGTCCGAAGTGCCAGCAGCGCACGCTGACCGAGGCAACGATGGAGGACTACGTGGAGAGTCTCTTCCGGCGGGCCGCCGGATCCGGGGCCGAGGTGCGGCTCATCTCCACGGAGAGCGAAGAGGGGGAGATGCTCCAGAAGGCGTTCGGCGGGATTGCCGCCTTGCTCCGATATCCCGTGGTCTCTCCCTCGTCGCCCCGGGGCCGCCCGTCGTCGTGAGGGGCGGCTGGATCGCCCCGCGTGGAGTTCTCCAGTAACGAGCGTTTCCCGGCTCACCAGAGATGGTCCAGCGGGTCGTCCTCCGCCGACGCTTCCGGCGGTGGGCTGGGGGCCCGCGCGGGTGGGGCCAGAGGTCGTACCGCGGGTGTTCCAGGAGGGTAGAGGTTCGCGTTCGGATAGACCGGCGGTGGCACACGACGGCGTTCCGCGACCAGGGCGATAACGACCACGGCCACGACCACCACGACGACCCCGACGATCGCGGCCTCAGCGAGGATCCCGCGGACGTTCGGAGAGACTGCCGCAGCGGGGCACCCCGTGCCCGTAGTCAGACACTGCTGGCTCGAATGAGCCTGGTCCGCGGATTGCGGAGCACCCTGGATGGTCGTCGCCGCAATGGGGCTCGACTCGGCCCCGGCGGCGGGGTTCATTCCACCGTCCGGGGAGAGCACGGCCTCGCCAGGGTTCGCTGCGGCGGAAGTGTACAGCCAGCTCGACGCGGCGATGCCCACGTGGCCGCCGACCGAAGCCTTCGCGTCGAGGAAGGCCATCGAGACCGCCGAGGTCCCGTTCTGCTCACTGGCCCAGGGGCCGCTCGACCCGCCGAACAGGTCCACGGAGGACGGGATCAGGATGAAACCCTCGCGCACGGAGAACGGACCGACGATGGTGATCTGCAACTCGGGATACGTGATGCCGCCGAACGTCACCGTGTTCCGCGGAGAATACGACCCTTGCACGGTCACGCTGCCGCTCGGAGAGACCGTGAACGACCCCGAGTTCGGCCCCACCGTACGGGTCCCCAGAGGCCCGATCGCCTGGTAGAAGTACGAATACTCGGCGCTGCCGGTCGCATTGAACGCGCTCGTGGAGGTCCAGCTCTGGGCGCCCGCAAGAGTTAGGGGGATCAATCCGAGCGGGGTTGCGAACGTAACGTTAGAGACGCTCGACACGGCCGCGCTCAGGTACTTCGAGCGGTCGACCAGCGTTCCCGTTCCGGCCTGACCCACGGGCGGCAGTGCCGACCGACCCTGCTCTGTGACGTTGGCGTGGAGGGTCGACGTGGTGTTCAGGAGAGCGAGGGCGGGAACGGTCTGGCCGCTTTCGTTTACCGTACCCTGCGTCGTGAAATTGGCGATGGAATTGGTGATCTCCCACGCGTGATAGGAGAGGCTCGCGAACGATTTCGGAGAGGAGCATGAAGGGAGGCAGAATTCGACGGAAAACAGCACGCCCATCGTCCGTTGGACCGAGAGTTCGAAGGTGGTGCTGCTCGTGTTCGTCTCATTGAGGACAACGGAGTAGCCGACGGTAGCATTTCCCTCGTAGGTCCAGCCATCGCCGGTCTTGAGCGGTCCGACCGATACGGTCTTCACGGTTCCGTATCGCCATACCGTTTGGGCCGCTCCGCTCGACGGAACGGGCGACGCCGCGATGAGTGCGGTGGAAGAGAGGACAAATACCATGAAGAGCGCCATGGCTACCGACGTGACCGCTGTGAGTCGCCGCATTCCTGACCGCATCGTTGCTCGCCCCTTCTCGGGAGTCTCCTCGACAGGATTGATGGGAAATCTCACACTTAAGGCGAAGTTCCGAGCCGTTCCCGAGCCGTTGGACACCGTGCTATGGTATAGCAATAGGGGGGTCACCACCCGGTGCGGGCGCTGACCGACTCCGAGGCCCGCGTGATCGCGGTGCTCCTGGCCGCCCGCCCCGACCGGGAACGGGACCGCCTCCACCAGATCAAGGTGCCGCGTTCGACGTACCATGCGGTCCGACGGCGAGCCTACGAGGAAGGGTGGCTGCGCGACCGCTACATCCCCCACCCGGTCCCTCTTGGCCTCCCGTTCGTCTCGACGTGGGTGGCCCGCCCGTACGCGGACCGGGTCGAGGAATTCGTCTCGACGGTCTCGGCCGATCCCGGGAACGTCCTGCTCTGGACCGGTACCCAGGTTGCCGTGGCCGTGTTCTTCCATGCCAGGATGACCGACGCGCAACGACTGGGGGAGCGGGTCGTCGCTGCGAAGCTCGCCGCCCCGCCCCTCGTGGTGACGGTCCGCGCGGACGGGCCGACGGTGCCGGTCTACTTTGATTTCGAAGGGCTCTGGTGCCATCTCGCTTCACTCGAGGGGACGCTGGCCTACCCGCACGGAGTTCGTGGCCTTCGAGCAGGGTCGAGGCGGGCACTTGGTCGGCCCGTTCGGCCTTCCGTTCTCCCAGCGCAAGATGCTCTCCCGGGGGTGGGTTGCTCACCGCACTCTGCTCGACCCCGCACGTCTCCCGCCGTTCCGAGGGAAGTCAGCGGACCAGATCGTGCTCATCTCGGGTACCCCGCGCGCCGGCGCGCGGCCCGACGTGCTCTTCGCCACCCTGACCCGAGAAGCCCGCGTGTTCCCGTTCCTCTTCTCAGTCGCGAGCGACCGCTGGCTGCTCGGGGCTCTCGGCGGCTCGAACCCGGTGGGGGCGGAGAACCGTCCACCGCGCCGCCCGGTTCTTCCGACGCTGCGTGAGTTCCTGGAGGGGATCGAGATCGTGCAAGAAGGCGCGACCGGATTCACGGCCCCGGTGGACCATCGATACGACCGGCTCGTTCCCGCTCCGGGAGCGACGGCTTCGCCGAAGTCCTGATATTCCGGAGAAGGGAAACCGACTGGGGCGCGTAGCCTAGCCTGGATAGGGCACCGGGTTCCTAACCCGGCGGTCGAGGGTTCAAATCCCTCCGCGCCCGCCCCCCCGGGGGGTTCGAATCGCGTGGTATTCGCACCCCCGGGGCGTTCAAATCCCTCCGCACCCGGTCTTCCGAGGGTCGCTTCGTCGGCAAGACTTTCGGGTCACTCGTGACCGTTAGCAAAGCGCTGGGTTTCCGGACGAGACGCGGTGTTGCCTTCCGTGTGGCCCCGCGCGCTCAACGCGGGTCAGGTCTTCCACCTCGCGGGTCTTTGTTGAGCCACGTTGACAAGCCCTCGAGCGCGCTGACGGGAGACTGCTCGATTGGTCGGAGGTCCTCCGTTGCAGGAGTATTCCAGTCGTATCTTCGCCCGACCCTTTTATCCTCAGCCGTCCAAAGAAGGACTTGGATCCACAATGCAAACACGCAGTCAGCCCAAGCTCGCCTTGCTGGCAGTTTTCGTCGCAGTGGCCGCCCTCCTTGGTTCGAGCGCCGTCGAGGGTGCAGGCTTGATTCCTTCGATTGGGGTCGAAGATCCCTCTCACACCGTTGTCTCTGTGGCAGAATCTCCGCTTCAGGCCGCACTGAACAGTCTTTCAGAAAGTGCCGTCGGCAGTTCGAACGTAAGAATGCCCTCCGTCGATTCGGCATCGGGGTCTCCGTATTGGACCAACTTGACCGGCGGCCCAAGCCCCCCACCGCGGATATACGCGTCGATTGCGTACGATGCAGCAGATCACTACGTAGTACTCTTTGGCGGGCTCAGCTACTCGGCCCAGGCATTGAATGACACTTGGACCTTCGCGGGAGGTGTATGGCGGAACATAACGTCGTCCGCGGGAACCGCGCCTTTCGCCAGGTCCAACATGGCGATGACGTACGACGCTGCCGACGGCTACGTGCTCGCCTTTGGAGGAACCACTTTTGGAACCTGTCCCCCGCCCTCGAATCCCGGAAGCAATTGCAACGACACTTGGTCGTTCGTTTCCGGAAAGTGGCACCAACTAACTGTTTCAGGGTCGCCGCCTCCCTTGACTTGGCCCGAGATGGCTTACGACGCGGCAGCCGCCGACGTCTTGCTCTTCGATGGTGTAAGTGGCGACACCTACACTTACCATGCGGGGGCGTGGAACCATGTGCTGGTCACGGGACCCAGTGGGAGGGAGGCCTTTGGCCTGACCTACGACGCATCTGATGGATACGTACTACTCTTTGGGGGTTTGGACGGCCTCGAGTTCGCACTCGGCGACACCTGGAAATTCAGCGGCGGAACTTGGACCAATATCACTGGGACGTTGGCCACCTCGCCATCGGCGCGGGTCGCCCCCCAGATAACTTTCGATGCCGCCACTGGGCAAGTGATCCTATTCGGAGGTTATGCATGGCCGTTCGCGAACTTTAATGACACATGGTCATTCTCTGCGGGATCTTGGACTAACATCACGCCCGGGCATTCTCCCCCGGGCCGATACGGGGGAGGCATGGTGGACGACACCGGTGACGGCGCCGTCGTCCTGTACAGTGGCGACACTCAACTTGGAAGTAACGGGGCGCGAAACGAAACCTGGGTTTGGAGCGCGACTCCGCTGCTCGGCGAACCTACAATCTCTGCCAGTCCATCGGCCCCGCTCCCCGCCGAGGTTGTTACATTTGGCAGTTCAGTTCTTGGAGGAACACCCCCGTTCACATACAGTTGGAGGTTCGGAGATGGGAATTCGAGTACCTCGGGAACCCCGACGCACACCTTCAACGCCGAGGGCTACTACGTCGTCCAACTCTGGGTTAACGATAGCGCTGGGCACTCGGCGAACACTTCGCTTCGGATTCATGTGTACATTCCTCTCGCGCTCGCGCCTCTGCAAGCCACGCCGAATCCGGCTACCCTCGGTCAGCCGGTGAACTTCACCGCAGCAGCAACGGACGGAACGCCGCCGTACACTTACTCCTGGACCTTTGGCGACGGCGGAATTGGCGGGAACCTGGCCAGCATCACACACATCTACACCACGAATGGCCCGTTCGTAGCCCAGGTATCGGTCGTGGAC
>JBEKJT010000028.1:0-15145 GCA_050011075.1 Thermoplasmata archaeon | reverse complement strand
CCGTACCTCGCGAGCTGGACGTACGCGGTGGCGTTCCTTGCCGCCTCGGTCGGCTGCTTCCTGGTCCTGCTCACGGCGGAGCACCGCTCGGGGGAGAGCCGACTCTCGCCCCGAGGCCTCGCCCTCATCGTCGCCCTCGCGATCGGTTTCCAGAACCTGACGGAGGGGCTGGTCTTCGGGGCGACGTGGGCCTTAGGCACGATCGGTCTTCTGACGGTCATCTTCCTCGGGTTCTTCCTGCAGAACGTTACCGAGGGATTCCCGATCGCGGCCCCGCTCGTTGGGAAGAACGAACGGAGCGTTCGGGTCCTCGCCCTGCTGTTCCTCGTCGGAGGTCTGCCGACCATCCTCGGCGGTGTCTTCGGCTACTTCTACAACAACGACCTGCTCGACGTGACGTTCGACGCGCTCGCGATCGGAGCGATCCTCTACTGCATCCTGCCGATGCTCCGCTCGGCGTTCCGTCCGGCGGACACCCCTTCGGCCTCGTACCTCAAGCAGCGGCTCACCTACGCCGGCGTTCTCGCCGGCTTCACGGTCGGATTCCTCGTGAACCTGCTCTAAGAACCGGCACGCGCGACGACCGTAGGCGCCCGCGTCGCGCCTCAGCGGTGGGCCTGCGAGGGACGTCGGCCGGTCGCCCGACGCCGTGCCGGCCGTTCCCGCGACGCGGGGGCACTGGCGCTGGCATCGAGGTTCTGAAGGTCTCGCCCGATGTCGTCGAGCAGCTTGCCGGCAAATTCGGCCTTCGGGCCCCGGATCCACCGTCGGTCCCCCCCGCGCGGAAGCACGAGGGCGGTCGTTTCCGGACTCCCCATCGTCGCGACGTCGTTCGCGACCACCCAATCGGCATGGCTCTCGTCCGCGAGCCGACGCGCCTCGCGCTCGAGCTCGCTCGTGGTGAGGCCGGATTCGAGCTTGAAGGCGACCAGCCGCGAGGGGGGAGGGGCCAGCCGACGCAGTTCTGGGAGGACCTTCGGGGCGCGACGCAGCGTGAGGGTTAGGGTCGCGTGTTCGCGGGAGGGGATCTTCCCCGGCAGCGGGTCAAGCGTGTAGTCCGAGAGCGCGGCCGGGACGATCACGGCGGCGCTCGCTGCGAGGTCGGCCCGATGCCGCCGCGCGAGGGAAAGTAGGTCCTCCACGCTTCTCCAGCGGTCGACGGCGATCCAGGGCGGTACGGGGACCTGGAGGGTTCCAGCCATTAGAAGGACGTCGGCGCCTCGGTAGTGCGCCTGGTTCGCGAGCGCGACGGCCGTGGCCCCGGAGCTCTCGTTCGTGACGGAACGCACCGAGTCGATCGACTCGCGCGAGGCCCCCCCCACCACGACGACCTTTCGGCCGGCCCAGGGACCCGCGGCCAGCCGGTGGAGGATCGCCGCCGCCACTTCCTCGGGTCCCGCGACCTTGTCCTCGCCTTCGGCGGACGCGCCCGAGACGATGCCGACGCCCCAGGAGCGGAGCTTTTCGAGGTTCTCCCGGACCGCCGGGTTCACCCCCATGTGGGAATGCATCGCAGGGGCGATCAGCATCGGCACTCCCCCACCGAGGGCGACCGATGCGAACGAGGTGACCGGGGTGTCGTCGATCCCGTGCGCGATCTTCGAGATGGTGTTCGCCGTGGCCGGAACGATGGCGTAGAGGTCCGCACGGCCCTCTCCGGGCCCGAGGAACGTGACGTGCTCGACGTTCCCTGTGAGCTGGAGGATCGGCGGGTGACCCGTCGCGAACTCGAGGGCCTCGGGGCTGATGAGCCGGGCCCCCTCGCCGCTCATCACGGCGTGGACGTCGGCGCCGTGGCGCAGGAGCTCGCGGACGATCTTGGGCACCTCGATGGCCGCGATGGACCCTGAGACCCCGATGACGATCCGCTTGCCGCGAAGCAGCTGCGTCGCCCGGCCCCGGATGACGTGACTCGGATGCACCATTCTCCCCTCGGTGGTCGACCGTTCCCCCGGAGCCGCTGCGAGGTATTAGCCCGCCGGACGCCTGACGGCTTAATACCCCACAGCCCTCGCCTCGCCGATGGCACCGTCCGAACCGTCGCGTCAGCGTGACTCGGCGGAGCCGTCGACCTCGCCTCCCCCTTCCGTCGAAGGGCTCGAGCTCCCGATCCTGTCGGCGACCAGCCAGTACGCGGAGATCGCTCGACCCGTGACCCGGCGCACGGAGGCCGTTCTTCCGAGCAGGGTCGAGCGCGGAGTCGTAGTGTTCGACCTCGATGGAACGATCATGGACGACCTCGGCGCCATCAGTGCCGTGGCGGCCGACGTCCTCTTCCGGGCCTTCGGCACCCCGGTCGATGAGGCACGCATCCACTATCTCGCCACCACCGGCATGCCGTTCGAGGCCCAGCTCGCCCAACTGTATCCAGAGGCTCCGGCGGCCCTGCGCGCCGGAACGGCGCGAACGTTCCACCAGCGGAAGGTCACGGAGGCCTACGCGGCCGCAAAACCGTTCCCCGAGGTCCCGAAACTTCTGAAACGGCTCGGCCAGGAGCGCTGGACCCTCGCGATATCGACCGGCGCGGAAACCGAGATGGCCGACCTGATCCTCGAGCGACAGGGCCTGCGATATTGGTTCGAGGACGTACTAGGCTCGGGCGACGGAACCAAGCGGGAGCACCTCGCGGAATATCGGCGGCGTTACCCGGAGGCCCTCCTGTTCCTCGTCGGAGACTCCCGATTCGACATGGAGGCGGCTCAGTCGGTACCTGGCACCGTCGCGATCGGACGTGCGTCACGGCTCCGGGATTGGAACCTGACACCGGCCGACCTCAAGAAATGGGGCGCCGCTTGGGCCGACTACTCGCTCTCCAACCTGCCCGAGGCGCTGACCGAGGTCGAGGCCCGGCCCGCCCGGAAACAAGGTCGACGGGCCGCGGCCCGGCGCAAGCCCCGGTAGGGCCGGGACCGAGAGTCTCAGAGCACGGGGTCCGGCCCCGCGCGCCTTTGAACCCGGGTCGAGGGATCCACAGTCCCCCAGGATAGGCCAAGCTACCCCATCCCGGCCGCGACAGTTGGACGGCGCGCCCGTAAGAAAAGGTTTGCCCGGACGCCGGCCTGAAGTCTAGGCGCGCGGTGGCGGGATGGCGGCCCCCTCTTCGAGCACGCGTAGAGTACGGCGTCGTTCGCGTCCCTCGGCCCTTCCCACGGAGATGAAGAAGGCACCCAGTCCTACCGCGATCGCCGCGGCGAGCCAAGCGGCGAAGAACTCGAAGCCCGCGCCGGCGAGGAACAGTCCCACGCCCAGGAGGATACCGAGGCCGACCGTCAGCGCCCCGCCGAGGACGAACGTCGTTTCACGGAGCACCATCGCGGTCTCCGAGTCGGGGATCCGGGCCGAGGAACGGCATCACTTGTACGCCCACAGGACAGCCTGGCCGTAGAACCTCCACGGATTGCCGACGTGGGAGAAGCCCGCTCTCTCGAGCGCCGCCAGCTCGGCCGCGACCGTGCACGGATGGTCGAACCGCTCGTGCTCGTGCCAAACCTCCTGGGGGATCGTCCACGTTCCCGACCGCGGCGAACGCTCCTCGAGGCTCGAGGCGATCTGGGCGTACCGGTTGTCGAAGGTGGAATCCTCGGGCAAGTGGTCGTCCGCGTCGCCGAAGTAGCCGCCCGGTGGCAGGATGCGGTGGATCCGTCGGAAGAGGCGCCATTTCTCCCCGTCCGCGAGATGGTGGATCGCGAGCGCGGAGAGCACCGCGTCGTACTCGGTGGTCGGGAAGCTCTCGAGGTCCCCGGCGACGAGCGTGACCCGGGCACGATACGGACGCAGCTTCTCGCGGGCTTGGGCGATCATCCGCGGGGAAATGTCGATCCCGGTGACATACGCGTGGGGGAAATCGGAGAGCACGTGCGCCGTCAGGGTTCCGGTGCCGACCCCGAGCTCGAGGACGCGGAACGACCGGGTCGGCAGATAGGGAATGCCCCGGACTAGAGCACGGTGAAGGGCGCCGTACGCCGGCATGGAGGCCCGGGCCGCGCGGTCGTACGCGGGGGCCTCCCGGTCGAACTCCCGCCGCATCGTCGGCGCGCTCGTCCGGCGTACCATGGACCGGTCCATGGACTTCCCCACTTAGGCCTTGAGGCTCGCCCGCAGATACTCGCAAGGTTCATCTCTGGGCAGGCTCCGGTCTCGCGGGAGCGATCCGGCACGAGCGCGCAGGGGGACCGTCGGCTCGGAATGATCCTCGGCCTTCTCGGCGCGGCCCTCATCGTCCTCGATGGAGTCCTGGACGCGGTCGGGGGCGCGATCTTCCTCGTGGTCGGACACGGTCTGCTCGCGCGCGGTTTCTGGGAGCGCT
Source organism: Thermoplasmata archaeon (assembly GCA_050011075.1). Taxonomy (GTDB): domain Archaea; phylum Thermoplasmatota; class Thermoplasmata; order Lutacidiplasmatales; family UBA184; genus Lutacidiplasma. The sequence continues at coordinate 10,839 of JBEKJT010000028.1, read as the reverse complement.
CGGTCCTGTTCCTCGTTGTCGGCTGCCTCATGGGGTTCTTCGCGCTCCTCGGCCGCTCGCGAGGGTCGGACCGAAGCCTCACGTCGGGCGCCGTGCTGGTCGTACTCGTGGTGGCGGGTTGGCTCGTCCTCGGGCTTTCGAGCGGGGTCCTAGCGCTCCTCGGGTCCGTTCTCGTGCTGGTCGCGGGCGTCCTGTTCCTCCTTTCCGGCCGGTAGGGCCCACGGTGGGACCAGAGACCCGACTCTTCCCCGGTCCGCACCGCGCAAGGGCCCGCGGAAATCCGAGACCGACGGGGGTCTCGTCGGAACGGTTCGAACGGAAGGAGAAGGGGGAAAGGGTTGGCCCGCCTTGCGTCCTTCGATCCGCCTAGGGGCACGTTGTCGCCTGAGTACAGGCGTTCATTGTGACGACCACGTGGTCGAGCGACGGGGGCGTGAGGGCCGAGACATCGGTGTCGATGAACAGCATCACCCACACGGTGGTCGGCGCAGTGTTCGTGCCGGTGTCGAAGTATCCGTTGCCGAACACGTAGGTGTTGGGGGTTCCGACAAGGATGAGCTCCACCTGGACGTCAAAGCCGGAGGCGACCGTTCCCTGCTGCACGTGGAGAGAGAGCTGCACTGCGACGTCGCCTACGATAAGAGGATTCGCGACGTCGACCGCAGAGTAATTTCCCCCGCAAGTGGCCGGCGTTCCCGAGCACGTCGTCAGGACCGCGTTCGTGAAGGAGGACGAGTTCAAGCCTCCGCTCCCGGGGGCTGCCTGGGTCCCGGCGGCCGTGGAGCCTGCGATGGCGCCGGTCACCGCCACGAGCTCGGTCGATTGTACGGTCGCGGTCGTGAACTGGGTGGGAGCGATCACGGTAATGCTGGAGCTCTGCCCGGGGGGATTCGTCGTGACGAGCGTCGCCGCAAACGTCCACGCTCCGGCAAGCGCCAGGACCGTGATCAAGGTCGCCGCATAGATCGTCTTCCGTTGTATCGAATGCCGCATGTGGACTCCCGGATGGCTGTACCATGGCAGGATTACGTATATATGCGTATTCAACCGTGCTTTTTCTCTGTCCGCGGCGCCGCGCGCAGAAACCGAGAAATCCGTGGGGGCCAATGTCGGAGGTGGAGGGGCTTTCTCGCGGCCGATGACCAACGCAGCGCCTTCCGCCGGGTCCGGGATACTCGGGAGCACTGGAGTTCGTGAGACTCTTCCCCTAGTGGTCGCCTCCGTCGCCCTGTTCGTGGCCGGCGCCGCCTCGTGGTGGGCCCGCTTGCAGGCCGGTCCGCCCCGGTTCCCCTTGTGGGCGCTCTTGGTCGTCCTTGGATTCGTGGCCTCGATCGGTGCCGTCCTCTCATGGTTCCTCGGGGGCGGCGAGACGGAGGTCGTTTCTCCCCTCGAGGACGAGAAGGATTCTCCCTTTCACGACGGGGGCGCCGACCAAGTGGAAAGGTCCGGTCCCGTTCCCGAACTCGGTCGCCCCGCCCCGGACGTGCGCCGACCGAACGTAGAATCGAAAGGACTAGTGAAGGAGCCCGCCCCGTGGGATGAGGGGCCCGTCGACGTACCTGCAGCAACGCCGGCCGCCGCCCCAATGCTCCGACCTGCGACCATTCCCGACATACGCTCGCCCGCCCCCGCGACCGTCTCCCCTCCCCCGGCGTGGACCTACGCCGACGCGGAACTTGCGATCCGGGAGCTCGACGGCATCCAGCAGGAGATCGTTCCGCGCCGCAAACGCTCGGGGGGCGCGGACTAAGCGGACCGAGACGTGGCCGGGGCGTTATGAACGCGCGACGGGGTGGCGGTGCGATGGCGCTCGCCCCCTTCTCCACGGTCGACCGATCGGCGCTGCGATGGCAACGTACCGCCGACACCCCGATGGAGTTCACGCTCTCCTCGGGGGAGACGCCCGTGGCTCGGTTGCGATGGGCTCATGCCGGGGGCTCGCTCGCCTCCGTCGAGCTCGACCAAGGGTCCTGGACCCTGAAACGGGGAGGCTTCCTCAACCCGAACATCACCGCCCGCGCCGCGGGAAGCGGCGAGACCTTGGCCCGGCTCTCCGTTCACTTGAACCATCACTCGATCGAGCTCCCCGGTGGCGCCACGTTCCGGTTCCACCGGGCGGGAGTCCTGCTCCCGGCCTGGAAGATCTCCCGCGACGATGGGCAGGAAGTTCTCCACATCGAGCCGGTGAGGGAAGGCCGGAAGCTCGAAGGAGGCGCCGTCATCGCGCCTCCCGAGGCGACCAACCTCTCCGAACTACTCCTGCTCACGGTGATCGCTTGGCATTTCATCGTACTCGCCTGGTTCGAGGACGAGGCGCTCGTCCCCCTCGAGGGTCCGTAGGCGTGCAGGGGTCTCCCTGGTTTGGGCCCATCGGGAGGAACCGACCCCCTTGCGTCCGAACGGCGGGGAAGCGGGCTAGCGTGCGACGGCTTGGGCCCGGATCTTGGCGAAGCAGGCCGAACAAAGGTTGTGCAGCTGAGGCCAGCCCTCGGCCGGCACTTCGGTCATCCGCGTGATCACGGACGTGCAGGAATCGCAGACGATACGCCCTTCCCGAATCACGGAATTCCTCTCGGCGACCCGGCTCGGGTCTCCCGCGGCGTATTTCGGTGGGGTACTAAACGGATGCTCCGCGGTTTTTCTCGGCAGGGAAGCCGAGCGCCGCGAGGAGTCGCGGGATCATGACGTCGTAGCGGGGACCGCCATCGGCGTGGATGCCGTCGAACTCCTCGAAGTCCGCCCGGACCCCCTGACGCTGGGCCTCCGTAGCGAAGATGCGGGCTCCTACGTCGAGGGAGTACTCGTCCCGACTCCCGCCGTCGACGTAGACGTAGGCGAGTTTGCGCAGGGCCGCGCGGTACCGGTCGGTCCGGATCATTCGCACCGGGTCCCAAGCGAGCCAGCGGTCCCAGACGTCCGACCGGAGCTCTCCGGTCTCAAGGTCGAAGGGGAGGTCGAAGCGTCCGGGCTCCGATTCGCTCGGCGAGTAGCAGGAGGCGTATCCCATCATCTCGAGCCCCTGGATCATGGCGTTCTTCGGCCCGAACCCGCTGACCGGTTCGCTCAGGACCCGCTTCAGAAGCGCCTCGGGGCCCCCGGCCTTGCGAATCTCCCGGAACGCGACCGGGAATTCGGGCAAGTACGAGTACTCGAAGTACGCGTCGCCCGCGTTCGAGCCGAGAGCTCGCACCTCGTCGGGGTGGCGAAGGGCGAGCACGAACGACCCGTAGCCGCCGCTCGAGGTGCCGAGGGCCGCCGTGGGCCCCGTGTGGTATCGCTCGCGGACCCAGGGAAGGACCTCGGTCATGACGTAGTCCTCGTAGCGGCCGGTCGCGGACGAGTTGAGATACTGGCTGCCTCCGAGCGTTGTGAGACAATCCGGAGCGACCATCACGGCCTCGGCCGCCGCACCGGTCCGAATGAGCCGGTCCAGACGACCGGCGATGGTATCCTGGATGTACCGGGGCTTCTGGAAGTGGACCCAGCCGGCGCCCGTGTACCCCGTCAGCAGAAGCAACAGCGGTCGGCCCTCCGACTTGCCCGACGGCGGAAGGTATACCGGGAGCTCGCGTTCGACCGGGTCATGGAGGGGATTGCCTTCCAGCACCCGGCTCGGGAACCGGTGCGTCTCGACGTGACCCTTCATCGCACCGGGGAAGACCTTCTCCGATCGGCTCTCCGTTGGAATTCGAATCGACATCGACTTGGCCTCGCCGACGCACGGACGGACGAACTCAAAACGGCGCGCTACGTTCCCGGAGCGTGCGGCCCACCCGGCCCCGGGCCCCGGGTCTCCCGGGGTCACCGTCGCCTTCCGTAGCCCTTCGCTCGATCGCCGCAGACCGGGTGACGGGGGCCCACGGGCTTGCGGTCGAGACCTTGGGGGCCCTCGCGGGCGTGGTCGAATCCTGGAGCGGAGACCCTCCCGGGAAGGTTCGTAGGAATGTACGTTCGGTCGCCGGCCTGTTGCGGAAGACCCAGCCGGCGATGGGGGTCTTCCGGCGCTGGGCGTTCGAGTGGTCGCGGATCGCCTCCGACACACGAGACCGGGACCTGGTACCAAGTCTCACGCGCTGGCTACGGTCTTCTCGGGAACGTTCTCGGCGGGAACCCGGGCGGCTCGCGAGGGTCGCGCGTCGATGGCTCCCGCCTCGAATCCGGGTTCTCACTCTGAGCCGGAGCGATTCGGTACGTTGCGCGCTCCTGGCACCGCGGTCGACGCAACGACCTCGGGAGGTCATCGTGCTCGAAAGCCTCCCCGGAGGAGAGGGCCGCACGTTCGCTCGAGAGCTCCGCCGGGCGGGGCTTCGAGCGAGGACGGTGACCGACACGGAAGGACGTCGGTTGGTGGGCGCGACGGACCTCGTACTGATCGGAGCCGACACTGTCTCTTCGGACGGGAGCGTCGTGCACAAGGTCGGAACGCGCCCCCTGGCCCTCGCCGCCCGACGAGCAGGCGTTCCGGTCATCGTAGTGGCGGGTCGGTCGAAGAACGCTCCCGACCCGCACTCCGCTCGCCGGCTACCGCCCCGATTCGACCGGACCCCCGCTCGCGCGATCCAGGAGTACTGGACCGACGAGGGCCGCGTGCCGTCCGCGAAGTGGTCACGTCACACCGCTCGAGGTCGCTGAGGCTATCAAGGCCGTCGGGGTCGAGACCGGTCGATGGGATCCTTCGGTTCGGCGACCGCCGACCGGCTCGAGCGGCTCGACACCGGATCCTTCGCCGGCGGGAAGCTAAGCCGTGGGGGCACCTGGGGGGTCGCGTTCCTCGCGGAGTGGTGCCCGTTCTGTCGAGATTTCGCCCCCCGGTTCGCGAACCTCGCGAACGAAGCGTCGGTGGCGGTGGGGGACCTCACCGACCTCGAGAGCCCGCTCTGGGAGGAGTTCGACGTGGAGGTCGTACCGACCGTGGTGGTCTTCCGGGAGGGGGAACCCGTCCTCCGTAGGGACGGGACGCCCGGCGAGGGGCTCGGAGAGCGCGACCTTGTCGCCGTTCGTGACGCCCTCGCCGCCCCCTGAGCGCCCCGGGAACAGCTTCATACCCTACCTTCGTTCCGGCTCCTCGACGTATGTCCGCGCTGTCCGCGAGCCATCACGATGCCAAGCCGGTGGCGCTCATCACCGGCGGCGGCACCGGCATCGGGCGAGCGATCGGGGCGGCCCTCGCGGCGGACGGATACAACCTGTGCATTGCAAGCCGTTCGACCGAGCACCTCTCCGCTGGAGCGGCGGACCTGCGGGGCCACGGGGCACGGGTCCTCGAAGTACCTACCGATGTCCGCGTTCCGGAGCAGGTCGATCGGTTGGTAGAATCGGTGCAGCAGGAGTTCGGTCGGCTCGACGTGTTGGTCAATAACGCCGCCGGGAACTTCGTCGCCCGAGCGGAGGAGATCTCCCCGAACGGATGGAAGGCCGTGGTCGGGATCGTGCTCGACGGAACGTTCCTCTGCTCCCGGGCCTCCCTGCCGCTCCTCCGCCGGTCGCCGACCCCAGCCATCGTGAACATCGTCGCGTCGTACGCCTGGATGGCGGGACCCGGAACCGCTCATTCTGCCGCGGCGAAGGCCGGCGTGCTCGCGCTGACGCGGACGCTCGCGGTCGAGTGGGCGCGCTACGGCATCCGCGTGAACGCGGTGGCGCCCGGACCGGTCCGGACCGAGGGCACCGACCGCCAGCTCTGGGTGAGCGAGGCCGTCGTCTCCTCGGTGCTCCGGGGAGTGCCTCTCGCACGGTTCGGGACGGTCGAAGAGGTCGCCGAAGCCGTTCGGTTCCTCGCCAGCCCGCGCGCGAGCTACATCACCGGCCAGGTCCTCGCCGTCGATGGAGGTCAGTGGCTGGGTCAGGGCGTCATGGGGCTACTCGAGGCGTTCGGGCCTTCCGAAGGGAAGCGCCCGGCCTAGGCCCGGTGGGTCCGCGCCGCGCCCGGGGACGACCCTGCTCGACTACGGGTCCCCGGGGGAGGGGGCCGCCTCCCGCTTCACGATCGACTCCGCAAGGCGGAGGATCGTGGAGGTCGTGTCGGCCGGGATATCCGTGGGGGCAGTAACGCAGACGTTGAGCATCACGACCGTCGTGCCGCCTTCGGGGACGGAGAACCCGTGGGGGGTATCCGCCGGTATGAAGAACGAGTCTCCCTCGACCAGGGATCGAACCTTTTCGGAGATCGAGAATCGACCTTCTCCGGCCAGGACGACCCCGAGCTCGGCGAACGAGTGCGAGTGGCACTCGAAGCGGGTCCCGGGCTCGATCCGGTAGAGGATGATCGTAGCCCCGTCCCCCTCGACCATCTTCCGCATCTGCGCGCCGGGGGCGGCGACCACCCAGTGAGCGGCGGGCTGTTCCCGCAACGGGGTCGGTCGCCGGGGCACGCCGCGCGTACTACTTCCGGGCACTTAATCCCGAGGCCGCCGCGGCGTCACGGCCCGCAGCATCATCCGGTGACGGGAACGTTACGCTCGAGAAGGAATACCCCGAGCAGCCCCGCGTACTGCAGGGGTTCGGTCACCTGGGGCACGTGCCCCGCATCGGTCAGGGTCTGGACCCCCGCGTTCCGAAGCGCCCCGGCCAGCTTCGCGGTGACCCGGTGGACGAACGGAGGGCTCAGCTCACCCTGGGTGAGTAGGACGGGCACCAGAAGGTCGGAAAGCTCCCGAGAGTCCGGACGCACCGCCTCGGGGTCGTCGAACTCCTCGCACCAGCGGTCCGCGTGATGCAGGAACGTGGCCCGCACCGCGGATGGGAGGCGATCCCACGCACCCGGTTGTAGCGAGAACGCGTCGGTGACACCGCGGGCGGCCCCCTCGGCGTCGCCTGCGCGTACCCGTGCCTGGAGTTCGCGCAAGAGGCCGAGCACCCGGTCGGCCTCGGTCGAGGTCGCCGGGTCGTCCTCGAGCAGACCCGCGTACGGTGCCTCGTGGACGGAGAGGCTCCGGACCATCTCCGGGCGGTCGACGGCGAGACGGAACGCCACGGCCCCGGCGTAGGAGTGCGCGACCAAATGAGCCGGGTAGAAATCGACCGCTTCGAGCAGGCCTGCGAGGTCGCGGGCGTCGTCTCGCACCGGATGCAACCGAAGAGGTCCGGTGCTTTGACCGTGACCGCGACGGTCGTAGGCCAGCACCTGGAGGCTTTGGGAGAGCGGCCCCACGAGCGCGTCGAAGTTGTGATGGTCGACCCACGAGCCGTGGATCAGGACCACGGGGTCGCCCGAGGTTCCGGTGACCTCGTAGTGAAGCGTGGCGTCCCCTACCGGAACGGTCGGCATGGTTCGCTCGTCCTCCCGACCCGCTCGCTCGAGAACGTGTCGACCTTTGTTCAGACGTTCGAGAGGCTTTAGCTTCGGGGTCCGCGAGCGGACCCTTCGGAGGGCGACCGACACGTTAAGGAAGGAGAGGGCAGTCCCTCACCGGCATGGGGGCCGCGGTGGCCCCCGGGACGTATCCGACCCGATGAGCGCGATCTTCCAACGTCCGCTCTGCGACATGGGCGCGGTGTACGAGTTCGCGTTCCGTCCGATCGTCGGCGAGGCGGACGTCGGAGCCGGTGGTGGGTGCGATGACCGGCCCCACCGGGTCGAGGTCTTCTCCGCGTCGGTCGACCCTCGTTCCGACTCCATGGCGTGGCGCCCCTTTTCGCTGTGCCCCGAGCACGAAGCCCAGCTGCGCCGGTACGACGAGCGCGTCCAGGGCAAGGGCCTAGCCTCCCGCTTCCGAGCCTCGGCGGCGACCGCCACGGGCACCCACGCACGATAAACCCCAGTCCACCGTCCCCCGGCCCATGTCCCGAGAACCCGCGCTCGTGAACGCACCTCGCGTCCGACTGAACCAGGGCAGCGAGATCCCCATACTCGGTCTCGGTGTGTTCCAGTCACCCCCCGGACCGGTGACGGAACAGGCTGTCACCGACGCGCTCGAGATCGGATATCGCCATATCGACACTGCGGCGATGTACGGGAACGAGGCGGACGTCGGGACCGCGGTGCGGGCGAGCGGTATTCCCCGGGACGACGTCTTCGTCACGACCAAGCTCTGGCACACCGACCACGGGTTCGAGTCGTCGCAGAAGGCCGCCCGCGCGAGCCTGGACCGGCTCGGGCTCTCGTACATCGACCTCTACCTCATCCACTGGCCCCGGGCGAACGCACCGGGGGACCGGCTCGCGTCCTGGCTGGGGCTCGAAAAGCTCCAGCGCGAGGGCCTCTGCCGCGCCATCGGGGTCAGCAACTACACGGTCCGTCACCTCGAAGAGCTCGCCGCGCACTCCGAGGTCGTCCCCGCGGTGAACCAGGTCGAGTTCCATCCGTTCGTCTTCGACCCCGAGCTGCTCGGCTACTGCGACCGCCACGGGATCCGCCTCGAAGCCTGGTCGCCTCTTACGCGCGGCCGCCGGATGGACGACCCGACGCTGCGCGCCATCGCGACGGCCCACCGCAAGACCCCGGCACAGGTCCTGCTCCGTTGGGGGATCGAGCACGGGGTCATCGAGATCCCGAAGTCGGTCCGACGGGAACGGATCGCGGAGAACGCGCAGGTCTTTGATTTCTCCCTCACGAAGGAGGAGGTCGCGCGCCTCGACGCCCTGCGGGACGGACGGCGGGTGGGCCTCTGGAACCCGGCCGACATACCCTGAGACCGCGGGCCGAGTCACGGCGACGCACGGGCGCTTTCCTCGCCGGGAACTCCGGATCCGCCGCCGGAAATCACGACCCGGGACCGTCCGATTTTCCGCCGAGCGCGTGACTTAATATATTCCGCCTCGGTGGTCGCTGTCGAGGTTCGCCCATGGTCAGCGTAGAGGTCCAGCATGAGAAGTGTACGGGCTGCAGCCACTGCCGCGACGTCTGCCCGGTGACCGTCTTCGAGATGCAACCTCGCGAGAACTGGCCGAACGTGGTCGACGACCCCGCGGTCGCCGCGAAGTTCCAATTCCGCGTGGAGAAGTCGGCGGTCATCCACGGTCCGGACTGCATCATGTGCGAAGCTTGCCTCTTCGAGTGCGAGGGCGAGTGCATCACGATCGTCGACGACGAGGGCACGACCCACCAGTCGACCTACAAGTAAGCCGCCCCTCTTCCGCCTCAACCCTCGCCCATTGCATTCGACCCGGGAAAACCCCCGAATACCGTCCGGGGAGGTCTTCCGGTCTTCGCTCGCGTCTTTTTCTATAGCCGACCCGCGGCCCCGGCGTGGGGGCTCGTAGAACTACCAGGAGAAGCGTCCCTAGAGGAGCCCTTCTTCCATCACTTCGACCGACTCGACGTGCGGCACCTTCGCGAACGCGTGTTCGGTCGCTTCCAGGACCCCGCCCGCGTCGGCCATCACGGCCGAGACGAGCAGCGACTTGAGGCCGTAGGCGATGTCCTTGACCTGCATGCCGCGGATCGTCACGCCAGTGGGCGCCGCCGACCGGACGGCCTCCGCCATCGCCCGCATGTCGGTCTCGACGCCCTGAGGCATCAGGCGGAAGAGGACGGCGACCTGACCCATCGGGACCTCCTACGGGCCCTCGAAGGCGCACTTCGGACAGACGTAGATCACGCTCTGGTCCCGGCAGCGCGAGCATCGGCCGATCGTGACCTCGCCGCAGCTCGGGCAAGGAAACTGCGTGGCACCCTTCGCGGGCACTGCGCGGCCGCACGAGGTGCAACGGAGATCGACCCGGGCTTGCATCGTTCCTATTCCGGCGGTCAGCGGCGCGCGCCGCCCCGCCGGCGCGCGGCCACTCGGGTCGCGAATATAAAGAGAACGCCGACGAAGGCCACGGCCCCGACGACGATCCAGAGCGCGTAGTTCGGAGCCGGGCCGGTCACGTAGAACGATTGGGAGTACGACTGCGCGCCGTTCGCGAAGACGACCAGCCCGTGCTCCGCGAGCAGCGAGATGGTGAAGGTGTGCTCGCCGGTAGAGAGTCCGGTCGTCGCGTAGTCGTACGAGAGGTTGTACTCTCCCCCGGGGGTCAGGCTTCCGACGGAGACGGTGCCGACCTGCTGCCCGTCGAGGTAGATCGCGACCGGGAAGGCGAGCACGGTCGTTTTCGCGACGTTCACGATCGTCGCGGAGACGACGTACGGCTGGACGACCTGTACGGAGTACGTCAGGTTGGTCGACACGTTCTGCGTGAGGTAGACCGACGAGACCATCACTGTCATCGTCACGGTCTCGGGCACCGTCCCGACCGTCAGGATCGGAGTGCCGTTGAGTCCGGGGCCGAGCGCCGCCTGCGCCGGGGCGACCGTGACCCCCGTCAGGTCGGAGGCGGCGAGCGAGACATAGTAGGTCAGGTTCCCGACCTGCGTGCCGTTGGCCGCGATCGCCGGGCCTCCGGTTCCGTAGATCGTGTAGTGGCCCGTGGCGCCGGTCGCGAGCACGGTCGGTCCGCGGACCGAACCCGCCACCGGCGTCGTGGCCGTAGCGCGGGCCGCGGGTCCCACGAGGGAGATCCCCACCAGCAGGAGGACGACGGCGAGCGAGAGGACGGAGCCGAGGTACGCCGGTCGCTTCATCGTCGGTTCCACCGCCGTGTTCTCCACCAGCGATACGTATAGATGCCGACCGCGAGGGCGATCGCGGGGACGAAGGCGAGCACGGGCACGACCCAGTCGGGGAGCGTGAACGGTGACGTGCCGATCGACGGGCCCGTGACGGTCACCGGCGTGCCTCCGGGGGGGGTCTTCGGCTGAATCGTGCCGAACGCGATAGGGAGCACCACGCTGCGCTGGACGCCGCCGCTCGCGTTCACGACGGAGACGCTCACCGTCACGCTCCCGGGCGGCACGAAGACGGAGCCCGTGGCGTTGAGGATGACGAAGAACGTCTCATTGTAGGCCGCCGGGAACTC
>JBEKJT010000027.1:0-15168 GCA_050011075.1 Thermoplasmata archaeon | reverse complement strand
GGCGACCCGCGGCAAGAAGATCGTCGCTCTGGTCGCGGCGAGCGTGTACGCGGCCTGTCGGCAGTGCCATGTTCCGCGGACGATGAAGGAGATCATCGCCCACTCGAAAGCCACGAAGATCGAAGTCGGCCGGGCTTACACTCTGCTCGCGCGGGAGTTGAAGCTCGGTCTGAAACCGGTCGAACCCCGGGACTATCTCGTCCGTTTCACGCAGGACCTGAACCTCTCGAAGGAGGTCCGCCAGAAGGTCCTCTCGCTCCTCGAGCAGGTCGAACAGGTCTACTCGACGAGCGGGGTGCTGCCGAACGGGATCCTCGCGACGATCATCTACATCGCGTCGAACCTGATGGGCGAGCCGCGCAGCCAGGACCGGATCGCCGCGGTCGCGAACGTAACGCCCGTGACGATCCGCAACCACTACAAGGAGCTCCTCGACCTCCTCGGCCTCCCGAAGAACCTGACGAACCCGCAGGCGCGAGGAACGCTGCCGGCCGAGTTGCCCGAGCCGGGCGAGAAGGTGGCGGTCGACGCGGCCGCCGCTGGCCACTAAGCCCGGCGCCCGGGCGCCGGGAGCGCTCGCCCCCGGAAACGAGATGAACCCGCGCGCAGCTCGGCCTTCGTGACTCAGGTCCCGGCGCTCAGCTACTCGTCGTACCACACGTATCTCGAGTGTCCCCTGCGCTGGAAGTACCTCTATCTCGACCGGCTCCCCGAGACTCCTCGCGGGTACTTCACGTTCGGACGCGTCGTCCATTCGGTCCTCGAGGAGCTCGTCCGGCCGCTCGTCGTCCCGACCGCGCGTCGGGTGAACGAGGGAGAATCGCAGCGGACGCTCGACGAGTGGCACGCGCCCGCGCCCTCTCGGCCGGGGGAGCCGTGGATGTTGCCGGAGCAGCTGCTCGCGCTGTACGACCGTTCCTGGAGCGGCGAGGGATACGTTTCTCCCGAGGAAGAGGCCCGGTATCGGACCCTGGGCCGTGACCTACTCCTGCGGTACTACGAACGCCTTCTCCGGGAGCCTCCACGCCCGATCGCGCTCGAGGAGCATCTCGAGGCGCGCTGGAACGGGATCCCGGTGCACGGCTACATCGACCGGATCGACCGGACCCCCGCCGGAGGGCTCGAGATCGTCGATTACAAGACGTCGCGCGAGCTCTCGAACGAGGACGCGGAGGATTCCGACCAGCTCTCGCTCTACCAGGTCCTGGTCGAGAGCAACTACCCCGAGCCGGTGGAGCGCCTGACGCTCTATCACCTGCGTTCCCTGACCCCGCTCAACACGCAGCCGCGCGACCGCGCGGCGCTTCTGACGTTGCACGACCGGCTCGGCACCGTCAGCGACGGGATCCGGACCGATGCGTTCGAGCCGAACCCCGGTCGCCAGTGCTCGCGCTGCGACTTCCGTTCGATCTGTCCGGAGTTCCGGTCGGTGCCTCCGGCGGACGAAATGCGCCTGCGTGACCTCGTGGACCGCTTCGAGGCGTTGCGGAGCGAGGAGCAGCGACTCGAGTCGGAGCTCCGCCGTACGGCGGAGGCGCTCCACCGCGCCGCCGAGGACCTCGGGGTCCACCGCGTCCCTGGGTCGAAGTCGGTGGCGATCCGCCGTAAGGAGGTGGCCTGGCAGTACACCCTCGACCCGGTCCGGTCGCTACTCGAGCGCTCGGGAGTCTCCGACCGTGTCGCGGGTGGCACGACCGAGGAGGTCCGCCGGCTGGTCCGCGACCCCACGGTCGACCCTGAGGTGCGCCGTCGGGTGGCCGAGACCGGCGCCCGGCGGGTCACGTGGTACTGGGAACTCGAGAAGGAGAACGGCGCATAGGCTCGGTTCCCGAGCGCGGCAACCCGCCCGTCGACGTCGCCTGACGATGGGGCTATTTGGGGCCTCCTCCTCGTGCGCCGAGGCAGGACGGCCGTGGCGCATGCGGAAGGGTCGTTTCGGTGGTCCGACTCGGACCTCCGGGAGATCGAAGCGAACTTCCGGGACGAGCGGTCGAGCCTCTGGATGTACCGGTCCCTCGCCCGTGCCGACCGCGTGCCCGCTCGGGCCGCCCTCCTCCAGGAGCTCGCCGGATACGAGGAACGACACGCCGCGCTCTGGGGCGGACTCCTCGACAAGCTCCGACGCCCGCGCCCGAGAGAGACCCGGCTGTTCAACCACCGGATCTTGGTCGCCATGGCCCGGATCCTCGGCGTCGGCCTGGTCCTGCCGATCGTGCACCGGGAGGAGGTCGACGGAATCGAGAAGTACCGGGACCAGGCGCGTCGCTGGCAGGACGCGAACGCGAAGGCGGTGTTCCGGACCCTCCTGCCCGACGAGGTGGCGCACGAGATCGAGACCTCGAGCGCCGCCCGCGAGGCCGGGTCGAAAGGCAGCGGTTCGCTTCGGAGCCTGCTGCTCGGGGCGATCGACGGATTCGCCAGCATCGTGGCCCTCTCCGCGGGGGTCGCTGCGGTCACGAAGTCGGAGCTAGCCGTCCTCATCGCCGGCGCGGCGTCGGTGGCGGCGGGGGCGCTTTCCATGGCCGCTTCCGAGTACGTTTCGGTGAAGGCCGAGCACGATGCGCGGGCGGCCCAGACACGGATGGAGGCAGAGGCGCTTTCGGTGGCTCCCGCCTCGAAGCGAGACCAGCTGATCGCCGCCTACACGGCGAAGGGACTCTCCCCGGAGGAGGCGGCGAAAGTGGTCGCCCGTCTGCAAGAGGACCCGAAGCGCTTCCTCGAGGCGCTGATCGCGGAGCGCTACGGCGCCGACCCGGCCGAGGAGGAGCGTCCCGGTCGGCAGGGCTTCCTGACCGGCATCTCCTTCGCCCTCGCCGGCGCCGTCCCCCTCCTCCCGTTCCTGTTCCTCGGGATCCCGCTCGCGATCGTCGCGTCCGTCGTCGTGACGGCTGCGGCGTTGTTCCTCGCCGGGCTCTTCCGCGCGCTCTCCTCCCTTCACCCATTCGTGCGGAGCGGACTAGAGATGATGGCCGTCGGCATGGGCGCCGCGGGCGGGACCTACCTGATCGGTCTCCTTATTGGCGGAGTGGTCGGGTAACGCGCCCCTCCTCCCCGTGCGCCGCCCTCGGCTCGCGTAAACGCTAAGAGAGCCTCCCGATACTTCCCTGTATGGGGATTCCCCTCGCATCGGAGAGCCGTCTCGCACCGATCCGGGATCGAGTACCGACCATCGCCACCCTCTGTTCCCATTCCTCCCTCCAGATCTTCCACGGGGCCCGCACGGAAGGGTTCCCGACGCTCGGTCTCTGCGTCGGTCCGCCGCCCAAGTTCTACGACGCCTTCCCCCTCGGACGGCCGGACCGGTTCCTCTCCGTCGCGAAGGTGAAGGACCTTCCCGAGGTGGCGGCGCGCCTTCGCGCCGAGGGCGCGGTCCTGGTCCCGCACGGGTCGTTCGTCGAGTACCTCGGTCCCGAGGCGTTCGCGGCGCTCGAGGTACCGGTGTTCGGCAACCGGGCCGTCCTCGCGTGGGAATCCGACCGCCGCAAGGAACGCGAGTGGCTCGATTCCGCCGGGGTGTCGATGCCGAGGCGGTACGAGAGTCCCTCCGAGGTCGATGGCCCGGTGATCGTGAAGTACTATGGGGCGAAGGGCGGGAAGGGCTTCTTCCTCGCGAAGAACCGCGAGGCGCTCGAAGAGTTCACCCCGACCGGGCCGCACGTCATCCAGGAGTATGTCCTCGGGACGCGGTACTACATGCACTTCTTCTACTCGCCGCTCTCGGACAGCGGCTACCGGGTGGGACACGGCTCGCTCGAGCTGCTCGGGATGGACCGCCGGGACGAAGCGAACATCGACGAGCTCTACAAGCTCGGGGCCCAGGAAGAGCTCCTGAAGGCCGGCATCCGACCGACGTTCGTCGTGACCGGGAACGTACCCGTGATCCTGCGCGAGTCGCTTTTGCCCCGAGCGTTCGAGGTGGGGGCCCGCATCATCGAGAGGTCGATCGAGCTCTTCGGCGGGATGGTCGGTCCGTTCTGCGTCGAAGGGATCATGACCGAGGAGCTCGACTTCAAGGTCTTCGAGATCTCCACGCGGATCGTCGCCGGGACGAACCTCTTCATCTCGGGAAGCCCGTACTCGGACCTGGTCGCACCGGACCTATCGACGGGCCGCCGGATCGCCCAGGAGATCCGTCGGGGGCGTGCCGAGAACCGGCTCGCCGAGGTCCTCAGCTAGCCCTCGCTCGACCCCCGCGGCCGCATCGTTAAGAACGCCTCCGTTCCTCGGCGGCCTTCCATGCCGGTCGCCATTCGAGCCGACCATCTGCGCAAGGTCTACCCGAAGTCGGTCCCCGGGACCGCCGCGCTCGAGGACCTGACGCTCGAGGTGCCGACCGGGGGTGTGTACGGTCTCATCGGCCGGAACGGGGCCGGCAAGACGACGTTCGTGCGCATCGCCGCGACCCAGCTCGAGCTGACCTCGGGGTCCGTCTCCGTGCTGGGATACGATGTCCGTCGAGAGGATCGCGCGATCCGCACGCGCATCGCCTGCGTACCGCAAGAATCCCGCCCGCTCTACTTCCTGAACGTCGAGGAGGTCGTCTACCTCTACCTGAAGCTTCGAGGGCTCGACCGCGTGGAAGCGCGTCGCCGCACGCGCGACGCGCTCGAGGAGCTCTCGCTCACCGAGTACCGCCGTCGATCGGTCCAGCGGCTCTCCGGCGGGCTGCGCCGCCGAACGCTCTGTGCGATGGTCCTGGCCTCGGACGCCGATATCCTGTTCCTCGACGAGCCCACGACCGGGCTCGACCCCATCGCCCGGCGCCAGGTCTGGGAAGCAATCCGCCGTACGAGCCGCGAGCACCGAACGATCGTGCTCACGACCCACTACCTCGACGAGGCCGAGGCGCTCTCGACGCGCCTCGCGCTGGTCGAACGCGGCCGGCTCATGCTCGAGGGAACCCCCGCCGACCTCCGCGCGCGCGTGCGCTACCCCTATCGGGTGACGCTCGAGGGGTCGTTCCCGAGGTCCGAGCTCGAGCCCTTCGGGCGCGTCTCCGAGATCGAGGGAGGCTGGCTCGTGTTCACGCGGGAGGCCGAGGCCCGCGAGATCGCGCGGCGGGCGCTCGAACGTGGGGTGCAGCTCTCGATGGGCCCGGTGAGCCTGGAGGACATCTTCCTCGAGGTCGTCGGGCGCTCGATCGAGACCGAGACCACGCCCGAGGAGGCCGAGGCATGAGCCAGCGCAACCGCCTGCGCTCGCTTTTCACGCTCGTCCTGCTCAACGGCGTGATCCCGATCCGCACGCAGCCGCTCTACCTCGTCAACCTGCTCGCATCGCCGCTCTCCTTCCTCTTCTTCATCACGATCGTCTCGCGCGGCGCCTACCTCCCCTACGGGGTCACGGGGGGGATGATCCTGACGATGCTCAGCGTGGGGACGAGCCTGCAGTCCGACCTCACGCACTACCGGCACGACCTGAAGTTCCAGGATGTCGTCGTCGCCTCGCCGGTGGAAGCGCCCGTGTACGTTGCCGGGATGGCGCTCAGCGAGCTCGTCTATTCCCTGCCGGCGCTCGGCGTGTTCGTCGTGATCTTCGTCCTCGAGGGGTTCGCCTCGGTCGTGAGCGTGACCGTCCTCGCGGGGACCCTGCTCCTCGTCTGGGGGTTCGCGAGCGCGCTCGCCTTCACGCTCGCGACGTACTTCCAGGACGTGCGCGAGACGTTCCTCTTCAGCCCCCTGATCTCGCTCGTCCTGACGGTGCTCCCGCCCGTCTACTACCCGCTCCGCGCGCTCCCTGGCTGGGCCCAGTTCGTGGCTCACTTCTCTCCCACCACCTACGCGGCGGGCCTGGTGCAGGGCGCGGTCGGGCTCGCGCCGCTCTCCTTCAGCGGAGCGGTCATCGACTGGGGGGTCCTCTCGGCATTCACGGCGGCGCTGTTCCTGATCGCGGCCATCAAGGCCCGTTGGAAGGAGCCCTGAGCGTTCCGCTGCGGCTCCGGTGCCCGCGGGAGGAGCCCGACGCGCGAGGACTTATGTATCCGACGACCGCTGCAGCCGCCCGATGCTTTCTTTCGCGGATACACGCAGCTTCGGAGACTCCGACGAGCGGTTCTCCCACTGCCTGTTCTGCGGGAAACTCCTCGTCCTCCTCCCCGAGGACCGACGGTCCGGAAGTTGCTTTGATTGTCTCACGCTCTCGGTCGCCGACCCGGCGCCGTGCCCAGATTGCGGGGCGATGATCCCCGCCGAGGAACGAGGGACCGGGTGCGCCAACTGCCGGTGGTACCCGCCGGGCGACTGAACCCGAGGGTCGTTCGCGGCCGCTAAGCTTATCGGCCGAACCCCGTCCTTTGAACGAGGGCGTGCCGAGGTGGCTCAGTCCGGTACGGCGCGAGTCTGGAAAGCTCGTGGCGGAATACGCCTCGGGAGTTCAAACGCCGCGGACGGCCGACCCGTCCCGGCGGAGATTCTCCCCCTCGGCGCCTCCCCTCCCCGAGTCCGGCGACCTGGGCCCGGCGAGCGATCCCCATGACGGTCCCGTCCCGCGCGGTCACTCCCGCCCTCCTCCAGATCGACGCCGTTCTCTCCCGGTTAGCCGGGCGGAACGCACTCGCGGAGGTCTGTCGTTTCCTTCGTAGCTCGTTCCGGCACTACGGCTGGGTCGGAGTGTACCGTCTCGAGGGCGCGACCCTGGTCCTCGAGGCCTGGGACGGAGAGCAGGCGACCGAGCATACCCGGATCTCGGTCGAGCGCGGAGTGTGCGGGCGCGCGGCCCGAGAAGGACGGACGGTGATCGTCGACGACGTGCGCTCCGACCCGGAGTACCTCGCCTGTTTCCTCGAGACTCGGGCGGAGATCGTGGTGCCGGTCCGACGCGACGGTCGCATTCTCGGCGAGATAGACATCGACGGCACGGCCGTCGCCGCGTACGACGCGTCCGACCAGGGATTCCTCGAGACGGTCGCAGCGCGGATCAGCGGGGCGCTCGAGGCGGCCGCGAGCGAGCCGCGCGTCGCCTGAGCACGCGTGCGATCGTCCGCAGCGCCTCCGTCCTCGCCGCTTCGGCGTCGAACGGCCGGAGCTCGGGTTTCGCAGCACGGACCCCGAGCCGCTCGAGGTCCTCCGCAATGTGGCCGAGCGCGCGGACGACCTCGTCCACGATCGGCAGGTCGGCGGTCCGGCTCGTCCGCGAGAGCGGGTTCAGGTCGATCGAGATCACTTTTTGCCCCCGGGCGCGCAGCGCCTCGGCCCGGTCCCCGTCCTCGAGGGGCACGAGACAGACGTCGGCGACGAAGATCCCCCTACGATCGACCCGGGCGCGGTCGGACGGTAGTCCGGGGATCGTGGCGGTGGGGCGCACGCCGAGCACCTCGCGGACCCCGGCGCGGGCGAGGGTCTGCGCGACCATCCGGGCCCGGCCGGGGGTCCGGTGGAAGAGGTTGACCTCGACCCGGACCCGCGGGGCGACCCGCGCGATCCGGGCGACCTCGGTCGCGGCGAGAGCGGCGACGTTGCCGTTGACGCTGAGGACAGGGAGACGCGCGGCGAGGAGCCATTCGGCGGCCGCCTGCTCGGCGCGGCGCGCGCTCGGAGAGGTGCGTTCCCCGAGCAGGTAGTCGAATGCCTCGCCGCGGCCCTGCGCGATCAGGCCCTCGGGAACGACGAGCCCCCGTGCGTGCGCGCGAGCGAGGTTCTGGCGCACCCGAAGGCTACGATAGCGAGGGTGACGGGGAGAGAGTTGCATCGGCCCGGTCGCGGTCAGCCGCCGTCCGGCGGGTCGGCGGTGGCGTGGGCGCCGTTCGTGTCCACGCTCGGTGCGAGCCGGCTCTCGAGCGCCGCGATCCGGTCCTCGAGGGGTTGCAGGCCGTCCTCGAGCACCTTCGTGAGCGCGAGCTTGAGGCTCTCCTCGAGCGCCACGATGTCCCGACCGAGGTCGATGATCCGCCGCGCGTTCTCGTTGAGCAGGAGACGATTCTGCGTCGCGACGCGGTAGGTATCCGAAAGGTCCTTCGAGAGCTGGTGGGACGCCTGCGCGAACGCCTCGATGGACCCCCCGACCGGCTTCCACTTCAGGTCGAGGTTGTCGGAAATGCCCGCCGTGATGCGGGTCGCGGTCGCCTCCATGCCGGCCGTCAGCTCCTTCGTGACCTGGCCGCTGAGGGTCGTTTCGAGACCGTCGAAACGCTGCTTGGTGTTCTCGCCGAGGCTCTGCTCGACCGTCTCGATCTTCTGGAGGCGGTCCTCGACGGATTGCAGTCGGGCGAGCAGGTTCGAGTAGGCGCTTCCGATGAGCGTGTCCAGGTGGGCTTGGCTCGACTCCTGGGCCCGCAGCAAAAGGTGGAGGACCCAGTGTTCTCGCCCCTTGGTCTCGGCCAAGGGTCCCCGGTCGAGGCGGTCCCGCACCTCCCGGTCGTCGAGGAGCGTTTGGAGCTCCTTGAGTACCTCGAGGCGTAAGGATGACGCCGTTCCCGGGGTCGACGACGGTCGGCCCGCCATGGGTGTCCGGTGGACGACCCGATGCTATATACGTTCGCGAGGAACCCGAATTCCCGAGGCTGGACCGGTCCCAGACCCACCGTAAAGCCTGGCCGGCCCATCGGTCGAGGTGAGGGGAGGACACAAGGGTTGCCCGGCGTTCCACCACGGGAGGTACGGTGTCTCGGATTCGGCCGGCGTCCGCTGTGAACCTCAGTTAACCAAGAGTTTTTAACCATTGAAAGGAAACGAGGACCCGCACGGGGCTCCGGGACCAGGTATTCCCGAGGGAAATCTCCGTGCATGAAGGAAGAAAGATGCCGCGACCGCCGAAGAGCAAGGCGAAGCGCCGGGTGGGACTGGCCGTGTATCTCGAGCCTGCGATCTTGAAGGAGCTCAAGCTCGCGGCCGAGCGGGACCGTCGATCGACCTCGACCCAGGCCGCCCTCTACATCGAGGAAGGCCTAGGCCTGCGCGAGCCTCCGGCGCGGTAGGTCGCGGGGGGGGCGGCGCTCCCCGTCCACCGTCGCCTAATCCGAGAATCCGGGTCCGAGGAGTTCCCGGGCCACGATCAGCCGACGGATCTCGGACGTGCCGGCGCCGATCTCGAGCAGCTTTGCGTCGCGGGCCAGCCGCTCGAGCGGCAGGTCCCGCATGTAGCCGTAGCCGCCGTGGATCTGGACCGCTTCCAGCGCTGCCCGGGTCGAGGCCTCCGAGGCGAACGTGAGGGTCGCCGCGGCCATCCGGAGGCTTTGGGGGTCCCGGCCCACGGCCTCCAGCGCCCCGTAGAGGAGACGTCGGGAGGCTTCGAGGTCCGTGTACATGTTCGCGATCTTCTCCTGGACCATCTCGAAGCGCCCGATCTTCTGGCCGAACTGCTCCCGTTCGCGGGCGTAGGCGACCGACCGCTCGAGGCACTCGGCCATGATGCCGACCGGGATCGCCGAGAGGACCGCCCGCTCGACGTTGAGCCCGCTCATCATCACGCGCACACCGTCGTTCTCCTCCCCGATACGGTCCTCGACCGGTACTCGAACGTCCTGGAACGCGAGCTCGCCCGTCGGAGAGCCCCGCATCCCCATCTTGTCGAGGCTGCGGTGGACCGAGAAGCCCGGAGTGTCTCGACGGACCAGGAACACGCTGATGCCGTGCGCCCCCTTCTCGGGCGCCGTCTTGGCGTAGACGAGCAGCGAGTCGGCAACGGGTCCGTTCGTGATGAACTGCTTCGTTCCGTTGAGGACGTAGGAGTTCCCGTCGCGTTCGGCGCGGGTACGGAGGGAGACCGCATCCGACCCGGCGTTCGGTTCGGTCAGGGCGAGCGCGCCGATCGCCTCGCCGCTGGCCACCCCGGGTAGGAACCGCTGCCGCTGGTCGTCCGAGCCGTTGCGCGCCACGTTGTCCGCGAAGAGGTTCGAATGGGCCCCGACGCTCAGCGCGAGCGCCGGGCTCACGCGGGCGATCTCCTCGAGGACCACGGCTTGGGCGAGGTAAGATTGCCCGAGTCCTCCCCACGCGGTCGGGATCGTGAGTCCGAGGAATCCGTGCTCCCCGAGCAGACGGAAGACCTCCCGGGGGAACCAGTCCTCCCGGTCCATGCGGTCGGCGATGGGCGCGATCTCCTTGCGGGAGAACTTCCGGGCGGCCTCTCGAAGCTCCGGCTCCTCGTCGGAGAGCGCTCGGTCCATGGACCCTGCCACGTCCCCCGAGGCATAACGGTTATCAATCGCCCGAACGGGGCTTTCCGGCACGGGACGCGCGGCGTAGCCCGATGTGCCGCCGCCACTCGGGCCGACGGCGGGGGAAGTCCGAGCGGTAATGGGCACCCCGGCTCTCGGTGCGGACGAGCGCGGCCCTCGCGATGAGCGACGCCGTGAGCCCGGCGTTCGCCAGCACCCCGGGGAGGTCCTTCACGCGAGCCGGCTCCGATTCGCGTGCGATCCGGTCGAGCTCCTCGAGGGCCGACGTGAGACTGTCGGCGGTGCGGACGATCCCGACGTCATTCCAGAGCAGGTCGCGCACCTCCTCCAAGAGCGCAGGCTCGTCCCGCCGTCCCGAACCCGGAGAGAGGGGCACTTCGACGAGCTCCTCGGGGGGGGCGGGAGTTCGCGCCACGGGGCGGACCAGCTGCAAAGCGACCCGTTCCCCGAAAACGAGTCCTTCGAGGAGCGAGTTGCTCGCGAGCCGGTTCGCCCCGTGGACCCCGGTCGAGGCGACCTCGCCGGCGGCGTAGAGGCCCCGAAGGGTAGTGCGACCGTCCAGGTCGGTGGTCACACCGCCGATCATGTAGTGGGCCGCCGGGGTCACCGGGATCCGGTCGCGGGACGGGTCGAGGCCGTACGTCGCGAGGAACCGACAGATCGTGGGAAACCGGACGAACACCCGGTCGCGCGGCACCGCGGTCGCATCGAGATAGACGCAGGGATGACCGGTGCGGGACATCTCCCGGTCGATCGCGCGGGCGACGACGTCGCGCGGCGCGAGCTCCGCATCCCGGTGCTGCCGGGGCATGAACCGCTCGCCCGCCGCATTCCGGAGGACCGCACCTTCCCCCCGAAACGCCTCGGTGATCAGGAACCGGGGCGCCCCCTCCTTCCAGAAGACCGTGGGATGGAACTGGATGAACTCCATGTCGGTCAGCATCGCCCCCGCCCGGAACGCGATCGCGACCCCCTCCCCCGTGGCGATGGACGGATTCGAGCTCTGCCGGTAGAGGCTTCCCGCGCCGCCGGTCGCGAGCACGACCGGTCGGGGCTCGAGAATCTCGAGCCGATGGCCGTCGGCGTCCGTGAGGTACGCTTTCGGACCGTCCCGGTCGCCCGGTTCGAGACGTCGCAGGACCGTGCGCTCCCGCACGTCGATGCCGGCGTCCAGCGCCCGGCGTTTCAGGGCCTCCTCGATCGAAAGTCCCGTGGCATCTCCACCGGCGTGCAGGATCCGAGAGCGCGAGTGGGCCGCTTCCCGACCGAGCGCGATCTGCCCCTCGGTCGTGTCGAAGGGGACGCCGTACCGAACGAGGTCGGCGATGCGGGCAGGTGCATCGGACGTCAGTACCCGGGCCGCTTCCCGGTCGACAAGGCCGTCCCCGGCCCGGATCGTGTCCTTGAGATGGAGGGCTGGGGAGTCGCCCGGACCGATCGCGGCCGCGATCCCGCCCTGGGCGTAGCGCGTGTTGGACTCTTCGAGCTTGGACTTCGTGATGATTGTGGGGCGCAGCCCGAGCTCGCGGCATCGGACCGCGACGTAGAGGCCCGCGATGCCGCTGCCGATGATGAGCGGCCGACGGCCGGCATCCGTCACGGGACTGGGAGCGGCGAGGTCGGTATAGCGACTTCCCCCGGTCGTCGGACCCCCTATATCCCGGTGGAGGGCTCCGGGGACATCCGTGATCGATTCGGGCTTGGTCGAACCGGATTGGCGCCGTGCGGTCCGGGTCCGGGAGGATGCTCCCCTCGCCGCCGAGCTCGAGGAACGTCGGGCCCGGGAAGCCCCGCGGCCGTCCGTGGGCGTCACCGACCTGATCGCGCTCCGGCGGGCGTTCTGGAGGCTTACGGTGCCGCCGGTGGCGGTTCCACCGGAGCGGCAGGCACGGCTCGACTCCGGTCGGTTCCTCCACCGACAGGTCGAGCGGGTCATCGCTCCCGACTGCGCGCTCGAGGTACGGCTGCGCCGCGAGGGCCTGGTCGGCCGGATCGACGCGCTGACAGACCGACCGGTCGAGGTGAAGAGCGCGACGGTCGCAGTGGAGGAGGACGCCCTCGTGACCGACCGGCCAGAGCAGGTCGAACAGCTCGGGATGTACTGCGCTCTCCTCGAGCGGCCGGTGGGTCGCCTCGTTACCCTAGTGGCGCGCGGCGACACGGTCGAGGAGGTGCGCACCTACGACATCACCTACCGAGAGCTTCCCGCGATGCTCGCGGAGATGCAGGCCCGGGCGGAATCGCTCCGGTCCTGCCTCAGGGCCGGGCGGCCGGACGGCCTTGCGCGGTGCCGATGGTATGGGCGCGGGTGCGAGTACCGTAGCCTACCCACCTGCGACTGCACCGGTACCGAGCCCGACCCTTCCTCGGCGATCCTCGAACGCGTCGAGCGCGTCGAGCCCCGGCCACAGTTCGACGCCGAGTTGCTCCCTCGCCTCGCCGAGGCCCTACGGACGACCCGGCCCCCGTCGATCCTTCGTTTCCGGGACATGATCTATCCCCGGCGGGCGTACTTCGAGCGGACGCGACCGTCGTCCGCTGCTCCCAAGGTTCCCTCCCTGCCTCGGGACCGGGGTCGGGATGCCTACCGTGAGCTCATCGAGGCCGTCGAGAGCGGACCCGTGGGCGAGATGACCCGGATCCCGTCGCTTTCGGACGAGCCCGAGGAGGAAGTGGGAGGGTTCCGCGGGGCCCCGTTCCTCCTGAGAACCTCCCGGGCGCGAACCCCGTTGACGGCGGGGTCGATCGTCGCGCAGGCGCCGCAGTATGCCCTCGAGCTCGGCTTCCGATGCACGGCCACCGGCCGATCGTCCGGCCGTGTGTTCGTTTCCCTGGAAACGGTCGAGAGCGCCCGGGCGCGATTCAAGGTCTTCGAGTTTGAGTTCTCGCCGATGAGCTCGTTCGCGCGCCTCTGGCGGCATCGGGCCCGCGACTTCGAGACCGCGGTCGAGCGTCGGGCGCCGCTCGACCTACCGGCCTGTCCGACGTGGATGTTCGCGGACTGTCCCTATCAGGCCGAGTGCGCTTGCGGCCCGGACCCGGGCCGATCCCACCGGTAGATGGTCGCCGATGCGATCGGTCGGAACCCGGCCGAATCGTAGAGCCGGCGGGCGGGGAGGTTCGACCTCGTCACCCAAAGGTGTACGCTCGAGTAGCCGAGGGCCCAGAGAGCGCGCAGGCCCCATCGAAGGAGGTATCGGCCGTGCCCGCGGCCGCGGTCGGCGGGGTCGACCACGAAGTCGAGAAAGACCGCTCGTCGGGCCGACTGTTCGGCGCTGAAGATCGCCCCGACCAGCCGCGGCGGGTCGGAGGTGAGGAGAGCGGTCGAGGCCTCGGGCAGGAACCGTCCGAGGTGTCCGTCCAGCACGGCGCGAAGGACGGTCGCGTAATCGTCGGTGCTCCGACCGACGAGGAGTTCGTCGGTCGTGCCGGTGAAGGCGCGGTGGTCGAGGTCCGCGAGCGCCTCGAGCGTCACGTCGGTGAGGGAGACGAGACCAAGGCCGGACGGCGGCGCGCCCAGCTCGGCTCCATCCGACGGACCGAGGGGGTGTTCGAGCGCGTCGCGCTCGATGACGGTGGAGCCCGGTCGTTCTCGGATCCGCTCGAGGAGGCGGTGCTCCTCGTCCGGGGGCAGCCCCGTGAACCCAATGTCCAGGGACCGGACCTCCGGGGAGATCCCGTCGAGAAGGGTCGACGCGAGCCGGAGCGCCCGCTCGAAGGCACCTTCCCCTTCGCCCACGTGGACATGGCCGAACCCATCGGCCCCCCGAGGGGAATAGAACGCGAGCCCGCCCCCGGTGGAAGTAGGGTAGTACCACCCTGGTTTACGACCGGACCGGAGGTCGGCCGCGACATCGTCGACCCAGTTCCCCGAGGGCGCCTCTTCGCGACGCGCGAGCGCGTGTCGCAAGAGCTGGGCTAGCTCCAGAAGCTCGTCCGAAGGCGCCCCGAGTGTCGACCGAGGAGCGTCCACGTCCGGGCGCCTCAATCACGACGGCGACTGGCGCTGGAGGATCTGCGCGATGTCGGGGGCGACCGACGCCTTCTCGGCCGGATTGCTGAGCGTGTCGGTCGAGTAGACCTCGTCGGTCACGGCCTTGATCCGCTCGAAGGCGTCACGCAGGAAGAGCCCGTGAGTGCACGCCGCGCTGATCGCCCCGACCCCATGCTTCTTCAGGAGCTTCGCGGCCTCGACGATCGTCCCTCCGGTCGAGATGACATCATCGATGATCACGGTGTGCTTCGCCTCGATCGGACCCGGGACGTTGGCCGGCAAGGAGAGCTCGACGTGCTCGCTGTCTATCCGCTTCTTCTCGAGCGCGAACCACGGCTTGTCGAGCAACTGTGCCATCCGTCGCACCCGGTCGGTCCCGCCCTTGTCCGGCGAGACGAGGATGTCGACGGGGCGCTCTCGCAATAGGCGGGCGATTGCGGGGATCCCGCTCGCCTCGAACGCGGGCTTCGAGAACTGGGAAAGGGTTTGCGAGGAATGGAGGTCGACCGTGACGACGAGGTCCGCGTCCAGCTCGACGTGGCGGCAGAGCGCGCGGGCGCTGACGGGTTCCCCCGGGAAGAATCGACGGTCCTGCCGAGCGTAGCCGAAGTAGGGCACGACGACGAAGGTCTTGCGAGCCCCCGCTTCTCGCACCGCGTCCTCGAGCAGGAGGAGCTCGACCAGGTCCTGGTCGGTACGGGTCGACTGGACGATGACCACATCGTCCCCTTCAAGCCGGCCCCCGACGCGGACGTACATTTCCCCGTCCGGGAAGCGTTTCAGGAACGGGATCCCGAACGGTGCGTTGCCGAGCTCCCGCGAGATCCGTTCGGCGAGAGGGGTCGACGCGGTTCCTCCGATGACGTGCATCGTCTGGATCTCCGGTCGAGCGGACCCGGCCCCGGACTAAAAGACTTCTCGACCGGAACACTCCAGCGCCCCCCCCGCCCGGCGGGGGTCGGGCCGTACGTCGAAGCGGGCCGGTTCCGTGGTTCGCTACAGGTCGTCGTCTCGCTTTCGCTTGGACGGCTTCTCGGTCCGGCGGACGTGAGGCCGGGGT
>JBEKJT010000026.1:0-15264 GCA_050011075.1 Thermoplasmata archaeon | reverse complement strand
GAGGGAGAGGAACGTCCAGCGGACGGCGTCGCCGCCGTGACGCTCGAGCATCGAGATCGGCTCGATCGCGTTGCCCTTCGACTTCGACATCTTCCGCCCGCTCTCGTCGAGGACGAGTCCGGTCGTCAGGCACGCGCGGTAGGCCGGTCGGTCGAACAGGAGCGTCGCGATGACGAGCAGCGAGTAGAACCAGCCCCGAGTCTGGTCGAGCCCCTCGGCGATGTAGTCGAGCGGCGCCGCCGGGTCGAACGGCCCGGGTTCGAACGGATAGTGGAACTGGGCGAACGGCGCCGAGCCCGAGTCGTACCAGGCGTCGATCGTGTAGGGCTCGCGCCGGGCCTCGGCCCCGCAGGTCGCGCATCGCGGTCGGAGGCGGTCCACCGTGACGCGGTGCGGGTCGAACGGCGTGGGGAGGGGTTGGCCGAGCCGCTCGGCGAGCTCCGCGAAGCTGCCGACGCACGTCGCGTGACCGGCGGGACAGACCCAGATCGGCAGCGGCGTCCCCCAGTACCGGTTCCGCGAGAGGGCCCAGTCCTTCGCTTCGGTCAGGAAGTTCCCGAACCGACCGTCCCGCAGGTACTCCGGCACCCACTGCACGGTCGCGTTGTACCGGATCAACCGGTCGGTCGCGCGGGAGGTCCGCACGAACCAGGAGTCGATCGCCCGGTAGAGGAGCGCGGAGTCGCAGCGCCAGCAGAACGGGTAGACGTGGCGGACCGTTCCGGCCTGGAAGAGCCGTCCCCGGGTCTCGAGGTCCTTCAGAAGGATCGGGTCGGCCGCCTTGAACGCCTTTCCTTGGACGACCGGGACCTGGTCGGTGAACGCCCCGCGGCTGTCGAGCGGGTCGAAGACGCCGACCTGCTCGCGGGCCCCGATCCGCTGGTCGTCGGGTCCGAAGCTCGGGGCGATGTGAACGAACCCGGTCCCCTCCTCGGTCGACACCGAATCGTCCGCGACGACACGGTAGCGGCCCGGAGCCGGTCCCGGCGTGTCGAACGGCGGTCGGTAGGTCGTAGCGACCAGGTCGCGGCCGGAGAGCCGGGCCACGACGCTCGCACCCTCGGGGAAGTAGCGGGGGATCGCCGCGGAGGCCAGGACGAGCTCCCGTCCGTCCGACGACCGCACGACGGAGTACTCGAGGTCGGCGCGGACCGCGACCAGGAGGTTCGCCGGGAGCGTCCAGGGCGTGGTCGTCCAGACGAGGAGCTCCCGGCCCGGCGCCCCCGCCCCGGTCACGGGAAACCGGACGGTGACCGACGGGTCGGTCGTCTCGTGGTACCCCTGCGCGACCTCGTGGGAGGAGAGCGGCGTCTCGCACCGGGGGCAGTAGGGAAGCACGTAGTGGCCCTTCTCGAGAAGACCGCGGTCGAAGAGGGTCTTGAGCGACCACCAGACGCTCTCGACGTAGGGGGGGTCCATCGTTCGGTACGCGTGGTCGTAGTCGAGCCAGTAGCCGAGCCGCCGGCTCATCTCCTGCCAGACCGACGCGACCTCGAGCGTGCCGGACCGGCACTCCTCACAGAACCGCTCGACGCCGAACGACTCGATCTCGCGCTTCGACCGGATCCCATGTCGTTTCTCGACCTCGATCTCCACGGCGAGGCCGTGGCAATCCCAGCCGGCCATCGAGCTCACGATCCGGTCCCCGCGCATGCGATGGTAGCGCAGCTCGACGTCCTTCAGGACCCGCGCGATCAGGTGGCCGACGTGAGGCGCGCCGTTGGCGGTCGGGGGGCCTTCGGTGAAACGGAAGACCGGACCGTCGGCCCGACCGGCGAGCACCGACGCCGGGACACCCGTCGACTCCCAGTAGGAGAGGACGCGGTTCCGCCGGGCCTGGGCGGGGCTCCCGCCGTCGGTCGTTCCCTCGGACGTCATGGACCGGCGCGACGAGGACGGGAAAGATAAAGCGCGTGGCCCCGCAGGGGCTCTACCGCCGTAGGCCGTACGGCGGCGGGCTCTTCGACTCGGGGCCGACCGAACTGGAAGGGTGGCGACGGACGATCGTCCCTTCCACCGCGGTGACATGGGCGTGGCGCCCGAGCACGATCTCCTTCGCGCGGACGAACGCGACATCGACCGATTCGAGCTCGACCGAGTCGGCCTCGATGCGCTCGACCGTGACGGGGTCTAGGTGGAAGAACACCTTGTCGACGACGTTGGGCGCCCGACCGCGCAGCCGAACGCGGCGGGCCCTGACCGACCCGAGCGTCGAGCGGTGGCGGAGGTCCGCGAGGAGGTTCAGGGCGCGGACCTCGCCCGGGACCTCCACGGAACCGTCGACCTCGAGCACGCCGGCGGTGACGGACGGGGCGTGGAGCACTCCCCGAAGGGTGAAGGTGCGGTCGACCGAGACCGCCCCGCCGATCCGGACGGTCCCGACGAGCGAGAGGTCGAGTGCGTGGACCGTCGCCGAGCAGTGCACGTTGCCTCGGGCGGCGAGGAGCTCCCGGACCTCGACCGTGCCGTCGACGTCGAGCGTTCCACGGGCCCGGAAAGAGCCGGCCGTGAGCGCTCCTCCGACCGAGATCGTTCCGGTCACGTCCGCGGTCGTGACGTCGACCCCGCCCGAGACCTTCACTGTGCCGTTCGCCTTCCAGCGCTCCGTGCGGACCGCGTCGTGGCGCACGATGCCGCGGTCGGTGACGCGCGCGGCGCGCGGTGCGGGGCGAGGTGAGGCCGGGAGCGCGGCTCCGGTGTTCCCGACGGGGCCGAGGGCCGCCGGAGCCGAGGCCATGCCGTCCCCTCCCTCAGTGCGCCGGGGCGGCCGGAGGGATCCGGAGGCGGCGGTGCTGTACCATGATGCAGAGGTTCTCGTAGAAGGTCGCCCCGGCGGCCCGCGCCTTCGTCGCGGCCTCGGCGTTCTCGACGCCGAGCTGTAGCCAGACCACCGGAACGTGCCGGGCGAGCGCCTCGTCCACGATCGGGGGGACCTGGTCGCTGCGGCGAAAGATGTCGACGACGTCCACGCGGACGCTCGCCGGGACCGCAGCCAGCGACGGATACGAGGTCTCCCCGAGAACCTCGGGGAGCGTCGGGTTGACCGGTACGATCCGGTAGCCCTGGGATTTCAGGTAGCGCGCGACCTCGTTCGAGTCGCGCTCGGGCTTATCGGAGAGCCCCACCACGGCGATCGTGTGCGCCCGGGTAAGGACCTCCCGGAGCTCGGCGTCGGTCGGCATGACGACCGAGAGGACGCGCGACGCTACATCATGCTGACGGACCCCCGCGCGCGAAGGGCGAAGGTTGATAGTCGGGAGTCCGACTTCCTCCGACATGTATCTCGACTATGCCGGCGTTCGGGTCACGAACCTCGCGAAGGCGACCCGATTCGTCACGAAGGGGCTCGGGCTCGCCGAACTGCGCCGCGGGAAGATGGACCACGGTGGAGTCTGGGTCCTGTTCGAGGACCGCGCCTCCCACCAGCAGCTCGAGCTGAACTGGTACCCGAAAGGGTCCCGCTACGACACCCCCTTCGTGGCGGGAGAGGGGCTCGACCATCTCGGCTTCCGGACGAACGACCTCGAGGCGGCCGGGCGCCAAGTGAGGGCGGCCGGGGGAAAGAAGGTCGAGGAGATCCGGTACCGGGGGAAGGTCGTCCTGGCCTACTACGAGGGACCGGACGGCCTCTGGGTCGAGCTGATCCTCTCGCCGTCGGTCTAAGCGCGGCCCCGTCCTCACAGGGAGGTCGCGGGGGGCCCCACTACGGACTCGGAGCGGCCCTCGCGTCGCCGGACCCAGAGGATGAGGAAGAGGACCCCCCCGGCCACGACGATCCCGTAGTGGATCGCGAGGCCGGCCGTCGCACCGGCAGCCGAGACGAGCGTGAGGTACGCGCAGGCGTCCTCGGCCCCGTGCAGGAGGGCCGGCATGACCAGGTTCCCTCCCGAGTACCGGTACGTCGCGGCGAACGAGAGGCCGCCGAGGAACAGCTGAGGGAAAATCAGGGGCGCCGCGAGCCCGTAGGTGGTCGCGTAGTAGAGGTGCACGCCGGCGAAGAGCGCGCTCGTCCATAGGGCCGGGACCACCCACGACCCCGGTCGGTCCCTCCAATAGCCGAAGATCCAACCGCGGAAGATCGTCTCTTCGACGGCTCCGATCACGAACGAGAAACCGACGAAGAACCACGGGTCGCCTTGGGCCCGCTCCAGCGCCGGGTTGGGCCGTTCCAGCAGCTTCAGGGCCGAAGGGTCGACGGCCTGGTACACGATCGCGAGGGCGATGAGGACGAGCAGCGCGACCAGGGAGAGCACCCCGTACCAGGCAAGCCCTTCCCGGACGGCGAGCCCCATCCGGTGCGACCAGTCCCGGAGCGGCGCGGACCCCACGAGCAGCGCGAACGCCGCAATCGGGACCCCGTAGACCACGAGGAGGTCGCCCGGCAGGTTGCCGTAGACGACGCGGGAGCCGGGAAGGAGCGGGGGGACGAAGTACTGGCTGAAGACGGCCGTGACCGTAAGAACGACGCCGAGGCAGTACCGTCCGAGCGGCGCCGCCGGGACCGGCCGCGTCGCGGCCTCCCCCGAGCGTCCCTCCATCGCGCCGGGGAGCCGAGCTCCCTACTTAGCCCTCCGCGACGGGCCCGTCGCATGCTAGTCGGCGGCGGAGGCAGGGAGAGCCCGCTCCGCCGCGGAAAGGCAGGCGAGAAGGTCTTCGAGGGTCGTGCGCGCGCTCGAGGCCGAGGCCGTCGTGAGATGGATCACGAGATCGGGTCCGTCGAGCTCGACCGCGACGTACGGTGGATTGTCTGCGGCCACGGCCGCGCGAAGCGCGCGGGCCGTCGCGGCGCTCGGGCAGCGATGCCGGACGACGACGCTCACTTCGACGCCGGCCGCTTCTTCGCCGGGGGCGGCGATGGGGTCCCTCCCGCCGGGGTGGCTCCCGGACCTCGGTCGAGCGCGTGCGGCACGATCGGCGCGGTCTGCGTGCGACGGGCCACCTCGGCCCGGGCCCGGTCGCGCAGGTAGCCGGCGATCGACGGCCAGACCGTTCCGTCCTCCCGCTGCTTGTTCTCGAAGTTGTGCTCTCCGATGAACCGGGCGAACGCGGCCTGGCTCGCGGCGTCCCACTTTCCCGTGAGCCGGCCGCTGTAGTAGCCCAGGACCCCGAGGTCGTGCTGGAGCGCGGCGGCGAGCTCCCCCTCGATCCGCAGGAGGGACGCGGCGTCCTCGCGGCTCAGCATCGTCATGTCGTAGAGCTGGAAGACCCGTCGCAGCTCCTCGATGGGCGAGGCGTGGTCGTCGACCCGCACGTCGACCCAACGGTCGTTCCCTCCGTAGCCCGCGCCCGCGCGCACGGCGAGGACCGCGGCCGACTGCATACCACGACGGTCTCCCCCTTCGCGCTGACCGGCCGCGAGCGCGGCGAGCAGCCGGTCGAGGACGTCCCCGCCGGTCGACTCGTACGCCCGCGCCATCCCGCGGACGACCGCGGGTCCGAAGAGGATGTTCCCCTGGCAGGTGAAGCCGTCCCCCACTTCGTGCCCGGCCCAGTCCATGCATTTCTTCCCGGTGTATGCGGCCGCGCCGCCCCTCGTGTCGACCACGCCGAGCTGGCGTTCCTCCCGGCCCGGGTCGGCCTCGGTAAGCCGGCGCACGACCTCGGTCGCGCTCATCCCCTTGCGCAGCAGCGCGAGCCCCTGCGGGCCGTAGCTCGTGTTCGCGAGCGCCTGCGTGGCGATCGCGCCGACCCCCGCTTCGGCCCACGGCACCACCGCTCCGACGGCGATGAACCGGGACTGTACCGCGACCGCCCAGGTACCGGTCTCTCGCTCGTGCGCGACGATCGAGAACGTCCCGAACCGCGGCGTCCCCATCGCGGCCGCCGACGCGCAGGACCGCCTTAAGGTGTCGGCCCCGAGCCCTTCGACCGACGCGTCCGGGCGTCGAGCGTCCCGAGCAGGCGTTCCACGAGCTCGGTCGCCCGCGTCGGCTCCTTCGCCGCGTAGGCCCGCTTCGCTTCGGCGAGGGTCGCCAACTCCGGGTCGACATTCTCTCCGCCGGCGCGGAGGAGGCCGATCAGGCGAGCCGCGATCCGAAGCCGGTTCCCCGTGCGGTCCTCCTCGGGCGACGGGGTCTCCTCTTCCGCACCCGCCGGCACGTAGTCGACGAGGCCGCGGGGCCACTGGGTGACCTCGCTCTCGCCCCGCCGCACGCGCCGCCGAGGGGGGTCGCTCTCGCGTCCGTCCGACGGCGTCAGACGTCCTCGACCTCGGCGGCCGACGGGGGGGGTGCCGGAGGCGGAGCGCCCTTGCCCTTGGGAATCGGCAGGCGTTCGTGCAGGCCGGTCCAGACGGTGTCGATCCGTCCGTAGAACTCCGGGGTCAGGCCGACGGTCTCGAGCGAGACCTTTGCCTGGGCCAGCGAGGGGGCCAGGGTGCTCGTGTCGACCCCGTGCATGGCGGCCCAGGCGAGGCAGTCCGTGGCGAGGGCGACCTGCTCTTCGGCGACCCTTAGGGCGCGCAGGGCCTCCTTCTCGGCGGGCGGGAGCGCGTGCTCCGGATTCCAGTGCGGCGGCATCGGCGCCGGGATCGGGACGCGCAAGAGGCGGAACGGGTCGGGGAGGCTCGGCCAGCGGGGCTCGGCGAACCGGACCGAGAGGCGCTCGAGCTCGCCGGTCGCGTTCGCGTAGTCGCCGGCGGCATAGAACGCCTCGGCCCTCTCGAACGGCCCGGTCAGTTCGGGGCTCGGCGCGCCCTTCCAGATGTCCAGCAGCAGCGCGACGCGCGAGGGCACGAGGCGACGGAGCGCGTGCTGCTGGGGGTTCTCGGGGACCGGAGGGGCGAGCGGGACGTCGGGGGTTGTTTCGGGCGGACGGTTCGGCGCGCCGGGCATCGTACTCCAGTCGAACGGGCGTTCAGAGGAACGCCTCGAACTCCTTCGTGACCTCGGGGTACTTGTCGCGGACCGCCTTCAGGATGTTGTGGACGTTGAGCTTCTGGAGCTTGACGCCGGCGAGCGCGTCCACGATCTTGTCGAACGTCTCGTCGCTCAGGGAGACGAGCTTCTCCTTCGCGAGCCAATTGCGGTAGAGCTTCTCCTCGAGACGGGCGCGCCAGCCCTTCTCGTACTTCTGGAAGAACTCCTTCGAGACGTCGCCCGAGTGGACCCCTTCCGCCGCGACCGTGCCGCAGATCTTGCCGGCGATGCAGCCGTTCGCGATCCCGCCACCGGTGAGCGGGTCGATCATCCGGGCGGCGTCGCCGACCAGCATGATCCCGTCGGCGACCGTCTGCTTGAGCGGCGGTGAGATCGAGACGCCGCCGCCGACCATATCGATCTTCTTGCCCTTAGCATAGCCCGGGTGGTGGTCGATCCACCGGTCGAGGTAGGTCCGGGCGTCGGCCGGGTTCGTCACCTGGCTGACCTGGACACCGATCCCGACGTTCGCGAGCCCCTCGCCCTTCGGGAAGATCCAGACGTAGCCGCCCGGGGCGACCTTACCGAGGTAGAAGTCGCAGTAGCGGACGTCGCAGTCGACGGCCGTCATGCGGTACTGGAGACAGGTATCCATGTCGCGGGTCGCGATGTTCGTCGGAATGCCGGCCCAGCGGCCGACCTGGCTCTCGAAGCCGTCCGCCCCGACCGTCACCGGGGCCCGGACCTCGTAGGTCTGGCCGAACTCCTTGACCTTCGCCCCGACGACGCGCCCGTGCTCCTTCAGGAGCCCGACCGCGGCGGTCTTGAGCTTGACCTCGACGCCCGCGTTCGCGGCGTCGATCGCGAGCTGCTTGTCGAAGCCCGTCCGTTCGACCACGTAACCGACCTCGTTGCCGGCCTGCTTCTCGTTGATCTCGAAGACCTTCTCGCTCGGCGAGAAGATCCGCGCGCCCTCGACCTCGACGTTGATCCAGCGGCCCGGGGTGATGCCGACGTCGGCGAGCCAGTCCTTGCTCATCCCCTCGCCGCAGCGGACCGGGCTGCCGATCTCCTGCCGCTTCTCGATCATCAGCACGCGGGCGCCCGACTTCGAGGCCCACTTCGCGGTCATGCTTCCGGCAGGTCCGGCGCCGATGACGAGGACGTCCGTTTTCATGTCCTGCATGGAGGTATCCGGGGAGGGGCTCCGTCAGCCGATCTCGATCGCGCCGACGGGGCAGGCCTTCACGCAGATCTCGCACCGCGTGCAGACCTTCTCGTCGAACGTGATCCGGGTCTCATCGAGGTAGATGCAGTTGAGCGGGCAGATCCCGACGCACGCCCCGCAGTAGATGCAGAGCTGGCCCGACGACTCGATGTGGAGGCTCTTCTTGTTCGGCACGCCGCGCCTCTCCGATCGCACCGGGACGGGACGATATTAAAGTCTATCTCGCAGGCGTCGGCGGGGTCGCTTCGGCGGCCCGACCCGACGACGGCAGTGTCGGGTGTTGGGCGAGCCAGCGCTCGGCATCGATCGCGGCCATGCAACCGGAGCCGGCGGCGCTGACCGCCTGGCGGTAGTGGCGGTCGTGCACGTCCCCCGCGGCGAAGACCCCCTCCACGCTGGTCCGGGTGTGGTCGTGGACGCGGAGGTAGCCCTCCGTGTCCTGGTCGAGGACCCCGCGGAAGACCTCGGTCGCCGGGACGTGGCCGATGGCGACGAACAGGCCACCGACGGCCAGCTCGCTCGTCGCCCCGGTCCGGACCTGGTGGACCCGTACTGCCTCGACCGTCTCGCGGCCGAGGACCTCCGTGACCTCGGACTCGAGGAGGAGGGAGATCTTGGGGTGCTGGCGGGCCCGCTGCTGCATGATCGGGCTCGCGCGGAGCGCGTCGCGTCGATGGATCACCGTGACGCGCGTCGCGAAGTTCGTCAGGAAGAGGGCCTCTTCCATCGCCGTGTCGCCGCCGCCGACGACGGCGAGCGACTTTCCCTTGAAGAAGAACCCGTCGCACGTCGCGCAGGCGGAGACCCCGTGGCCCTTCAGGCGTGCCTCGGACGGAAGGTCGAGCCACCGGGCGTTCGCCCCGGTCGCCACGATCACGGCGTCCGCCTCGACGGAGCCTTGGGTCCCGGTCGCGAGCACGAACGGACGGCGGGAGAAGTCCACGCGCGTGACGTTGTCATCCACGTACTCGGTCCCGAACCGGGCCGCCTGGCGACGCATCCGGTCGACCAGTTCCGGGCCCTGGATCCCTTCGGGGAACCCTGGGTAGTTCTCGACGTCCGTGGTGAGGATCAGCTGGCCTCCGGCCGGCACGCCCGAGAGGACGAGCGGCTTCAGCTCAGCACGGGCACAGTAGAGCGCAGCCGTGAGCCCGGCGGGCCCGCTGCCGACGATGGCGATGCGCACGGCCCGTCGCGCTGCGGTCATGGGGGAAACGAGAAGGCGTGAGGTTAAAGCGGCGTCCCCCGCGGTTGCGTCAGGGTGCGGTGCGGGACGGCGGCAATCGCAGGGTATCGGTCCCTTCGGCCTCGGCGTAGCCGGACCGGAAGAAGATGAGGGGCAGCGCTTCCCGCCCGAGCTCCTGGTGGACGACCTCGCCGAGGATCAGGAGGTGGTCGAACGCCGGGGTCTTCGATACGACCCGGCACTCGACCGCCCCGAGGGTGCCCTCCAGAAGGGCGAGGCCGCTCGGGCTCCGGTGGACCGGGAGGACCCGGAACTTCTCGGTCGCGGGGTCCGTCCGCGCGAACCGGTCGCTCAGGGAGCGCTGGCCGGCGGCGAGGAAGTTGACCGCGAACCGTCCGCTCCGTTCGATGACCGGCGTCGTGTCGGCGTCGCGGGTCAAGCTGATGAGGAGGGACGGCGGAGCGAGAGAGACGGAGAGGAGGGCGTTGACCGTGAGGCCGGCGTCGGCGTCGCCCTCGCGCGCGGTAACGACGGAAACTCCCGTCGCCCATCGGCCCATCCATCGGCGGAAGGTCGTGCTGTCCACGGGAGCCGGTGCCGCCATCGAAGATCACTCATCCCGCCACTTGAAGAAGCGGATCGCAAGGACGAAGAAGACGACGGCCGTAACGAAGACGACCGTGAGGTCCGTCAGCGCCCGGGCCGAGTTCGAGAAGAGCATCACCTGATTCATCCCGTCGATCACGTAGTACAGCGGGAGGATGTGGGCGAACGTCTGGAGGCCGGGCGGGAACGCGGAGACCTGGAAGAACGTCCCCGAGAGGAACATCATCGGGAACGTGATGATGTTCCCGATGAGGGCCGCACTCTCGGGGGTCTTCGCGACCGAGCCCGCGAGCATGCCGAGCGAGACGAAGAGGAACGGACCGACGATGAGGAACGGCACGATCCCGAGGGTCAGCCCGACGTGGGCGTTGAACAGGTAGACTCCGGCGCCGATCATGATGCCGGCCGTGACGAACGTCAGGCCGACGTACCAGAGGATCCGGCTCGTGAGCCACTCCGCCCGGGTCAGGGGGGTCAGCGAGAGCTCCCGGAAGATCCCGTCCTTGCGGTAGGAGGAACTGATGTCGACCATAGAGAACATCGGGCTCGTGAGGATCGAGAAGCCGATCAGCCCCGGAATGAGGAAGTCGATGTAGGTCAGGACCTGGCTTCCCACGGTCCTCGGGGTGGGGATCTGAATGATCGGGGACCCCCCCGCGGCCGCCAGGTTGAACCCGTTCGCGACGCCCGTCACCGCCCCGAGCGCGGTGCCGCTCGAGGAGGCGTCCGTGGGGTTCGTGAAGAGGGTGAGGTTCACCGGACTACGGTGCGTGTAGTTGGCCGCGAACCCGGCGGGGATGACGAGACCGACCGGGTCGTCGTTCTGGCCGAGCCAGGCGGCGAAGTTGGAGGGAGTGACCGAGGAGTCGGTGATGAGCGAGACCTTCACGACGCTCGTATTGTTCAGTGCGGAGAGGAACTGCTGGCTCACCGCCGAGTTATGGTCCTCGTTGAGGACCTCGAGCGTGACCGAGCTGTTCCCGATGGAGGAGAAGATCAGTCCGAAGAGCCCGATCAGGATGATCGGGAAGATCAGCGAGAAGAACAGCGCCACCGGGTTCCGTAGGTAGCTGCGGGCCGTGACCTTGAGGTCGGCGCCGATGTGCCGGACGTTCATAGAGGGGTCTCGGACTTGAGCGCGCCCTCATCCATCTGGCCGACGAGCCGCACGAAGACGTCCTCGAGGGTGTCCTGGCGGGTCATGAACGACTGCCACGGAAGCCCGCTCTCCTCGACCGCGCTCAGCATCCGGAGCGCGTCCCGCTTGTCGCCCAGCTCGACCTCGACCCGACCCTGCGCGTAGGACGTGGCGAGCGCGAGGTGGTCGCGCAGGAACGCCGCGAGCTCGGGGGGGCCTTCCACGCTCATCCGCGCCGGGTGCCCGTGGGCCCGGATGATGTCGCTCGGGGTTCCGGACGCGATGATCTTCCCGTGATGGATTATCGCGACGTGGTCCGCGAGGAGCTCGGCCTCCTCCAGGTAGTGCGTGGTGAGGAAGACCGTTCGGCCCTCCCGTTTCAACGCGCGGATCACGGCCCAGATGGCCCGTCGTGCGTGCGGGTCGAGGCCCGTCGTGGGCTCGTCCAGGAAGCAGATCTCGGGGTCGTTCGTGAGGGCGAGCGCGAGGCCCAGCTTCTGCTTCTGGCCGCCCGAGAGCGTGTCGTAACGCGCCCCGATCTTGTCGAGGAGCTCCACCTTCGCGAGGAGCTCGCCCGGGTCGACGCGGGTGTGGAAGAGGGCCCGGTAGTACTCGATCGCCTCCTTGACCGTGATCTTCTCGAAGAACCGGAAGTCCTGGGGGATTACCCCAATCCGGCGGTGGAGGGCGCTGCCGTCCGTCCACGGGTCGAGGTCGAGCACACGGACCGAGCCCTCCGTCCGGCGCCGCAGACCCTCGAGGATCTCGGTGGTGGTCGTCTTCCCGGCTCCGTTCGGACCGAGGAACGAGAAGACCGTCCCGGGCGGGACGGCGAAATCGATCCCATCGACGGCCGCGAGCGGGCCGTAGCGTTTGACGAGACCTTGGACCTCGATCGCTGCCGCCACGGTCTCCGTCTGAGCCGCGAGGTTAAGAAATCTCCGACGGCCGTTCGCCCCGGGGATCGACCCCCGGGGGCCGGGGGCGACTCCGTCGCTTAGAGGAGCCCGGGTAGGACCCGACGTGGGCGTCGCGGCTGTCGCGGGCTCCGGGGGTGGGGGAACGGGGGGACGGGGACTGAAGACGCACCGGGGTCCCGCCCCATCGAACGCCCTTTTGGCCACGGCGCAAGCGCCGTCTTCGGCACCCAGAGCGTCGACACGCGGAGGGATACGACCTCCCCCCAGGGTCCGACCGGTCCGTTCCCGACTTCCACGATAGTCCGGAGGGGGGCCGGGTATTTGATTGTAGTAACGTTACTTGCGTTAACTGAGCGACATGGACCGGCTGTCTCGAGGGTGCGTTCCGAACAGCGCGACCGCAAGGCGTCCCTGGTCGGTGAGCTGGACGCGCGCGCGGGGCCCGCGGGCCTCCGATCGGACGAACCCCCAGCGGTGTTCGAGGGGGTCGAGCCGGCGTCGAAGTCGGCCGTGCTGGGCCTGAGGGGACGCCGGTGGGCTCCCGTCGGCGCCCGGACGGTCGAGTCCGAGCTCGCGGATCAGCTCGTGCTTGCGGAGCATGCCGCCCCGCCGGGCGAGCGCCTCTAGTACGGCGATCAGCTCGGGCGCGGGCGCCCGCAGCTCGTAGACGCTCACGGGGTCCACCCGGTCGACGACGTCGTGGACCGAGGCAACCTTCGGTGTCCGGTCCGAGTACCATGCACGGGAGACCTGGACGTAATACGGTTCTCCCTTCCACAGCATACACGCGAGCGTGCCAGCGATGGCCGTGATCTTCGACCCGCTCGAGACGTTCACGCGCAGCGGCAGGACGTCCAATGCCCTACGGTCGGCGCGTCCTTCGGCTTCGAAGATCGCCCGGAGCGACCCGAGCGCCCCGAAGACATCCCCGAGGTCCGTGCGCACGACCCGTACGTCGATCGGCCAGGCCGCTCGTCCGAGGCGGCGGACGACCTCGGCCACGAACGGAGCGGCGGCGTCGTGCTCCGCGCGCGTCAATAGGTAGACCCGGTCGGCCCGCTCCTCCAGCAGCGGTTCGGTGATCCGTTCGACCTCGAACCCGACCGGTGCCACGTGCACTCGCGCCCGTGGGTCGCCGAGCCGGGGAACCGACGACCGAACGGTCCGCCGGGAGCGGGAGGGGGGCACAAGGCGGGCAGACCGGCGGGCCGCATGAGCCTGCGGGGCCGGCGCGGTCGCGCCCGGTCTCCCGGCCGCGGGAGAGAGTTTCCTATCGCGACCGGCCTTTGCGTCCTCCGTAAGCTCTCGGTCGAGACGAAGGATTTTATCGCATCCGAAGTGCGGGAAGGTAGCGCCCGTCCGGACCAACGTGACGATGCCCCGACCCCTACCAGCAGCCCTGCGGTCCTGGCCGCTCTTCTTCGAACCCGTTCCGCCCCCGGCGCGGATCCACGTCGCAAGGTTCGAAGAGCGGGTCGAGGCGCTCGTTCGCCTCCTTGGGAGGGTGCCGCGCCTCGACGCGATCGACGTTCCCGAGCTCGTGGACGAGAATCACGAGGGCAAGCCGTACTATCGGTCGGGAGACCCCCGCGGGTTCGCCCGCGCCCTCGAGGAGCGCACGGGCCGTGCGGCAATCGTGAACAAGGTCGTTGCCTACCTCGCCTCCGCAAACGACCTCGAACGCTGGGCGGACGGGGCGGCCGCGCAGGGCCTTCGATACGCCGTCCTCGTCGGGGGCGCCAGCCGGTACATCCCCTACCCAGGCCCCTCGGTGATCGACGCGAACCGCGCCTGTCGCCCAATCTTCCAGAAGGCCGGTGGAGGGATCGGGAACATCGCGATCCCCCAGCGGACCGGGGAGCCGCACCGGATGCTCTCGAAGACGCGGGTCGGGGCGTCGTTCTTCACGACCCAGATCCTCTTCGACGCCGACCTCGTGGCCCAGATGATCCGCGAGTACGACCTCCTGTGCCGGCAGGCGACGATCCCTCCCGCTACCGTTCTCCTGAGCTTCGCACCGCTCGCCGACGAGCAGGACGCCGAGTTCATCCGATGGCTCGGTGCGGACATCCCTGAGGCGGCCGAACGCGCGATCCTCGAGGGCGATGACGCCGAGGCGGTGCGGCGGAGCGAGGAGCGGGCGCTCGAGGTCTGGGCCACGGTCTCCCGGTCGGCTCGGGAACACCAACTGGACGTCCCCCTGGGTGTCAACGTCGAGCAAGTTTCCGCGCGGCATCTCGAGCCCGCCGGCCACCTCCTGCGGGAATTCGCCGACCGTCTCCCTTCGGAGTGACCTACGGGCGAGCCGCACGGACGGAAGGAGGGATCCTCCCGCGTTGGCGGCGGGAAGTGCCCCCCGTCGGAGTGGTGAACCGCGCCGGCGACCCGACCGGGCGACCGCCCAGCCACCAGCTCCGTCCGTCCACCTCGACGTCGGCCCCGCTCAGGGTCGTGAGGTAGGAGAACCGCGACCGGTGCCGGCCTCCGGCCGCCCGGTTGTCTCCGAGCAGGAGCCCGACGGTCCCGGCCGCGAGCTCGTCCAGCTCGGGGCCTCGGACGACCGCCGGATTGATCCCGAAGGTCAGGGCACTGGGAACTTCCCGGCCGCGTCCGCCCCGGGCGTACGCCGACGCGAACGCCGCGCCCCCGCGCTCGAAGGCGTACTCGCGCACGTGTCCTCGAGCGATCGTGAAGCGGGCCCCCTCCGTGACCGGCGGATCCCGGTAACGGTCGTAGACCGGACGGTTCGATTCCCAGATCCCTTCGGCCAGTCCTTCGGACAGGGCGAACGCGACCCGACCGGTGGGGACGGAGGTCCACAGTCGGCCGACCGCTCGGTCGGCCCGGTCTATGCGCCCATCTTCGACCAACCATGCGTGGGGCTGGAGGCCGACCGTTAGGTCCGTGCCGTTCGGATGCCGGATCCGAACGTGTCGGGCCCGCGAAAGACGACGTACGATCGGCTCCGCGGCCCGGGTGAGTCGTTCCGGGGGCACGAGGCTCGCCCGCAGCACGTCGCGTTGCCAGGCGGCGGGGTCGACCCCGTATCGGATTGCCGCCCTTGGAGTCGCCGCTGCGACCGCGACCCGCGCCGCCCGGAGGCCGGCGCGACGCGCCGCCCGCCACCAGCCAGGACCATGGCGTCCGACGACCGCCTCGAGCTCCTCGGTCGAGAGGCCGAGCAGGCGAGGAAACTGTTCGGGACCCGGGAAGTACACGTAGGCGTCGCTGGCTTCCGCGAGGGCCGCCGGGGCGCTCGGCACCGTGCGGCCGCTCGAACGAGCGAGGGAGCGAAAGAACGTCGCTTCGTCCTCGACGACGAGCGCCGG